>CAZPST010000054.1:0-12500 GCA_964589185.1 uncultured Roseivirgaceae bacterium
CTGCATACAAAGGCACTCCATATGCGTGGACACCCATTGGCTCATTTGAAGATATCGATGCTGCCTCAGACGAAGATTTCAAAGATTTCTTCAAGACATTCTATGTGCCTAACAATGCCACACTTTCTGTAGCCGGTGACATCAATGTAGCTGAAACAAAAAAACTGATCGAGAAGTACTTTGGCGAAATTCCAAAAGGAACCAAAGAAATTCCTCGTCCTACCATCACAGCTCCTGATTTGGGTGGAGAAGTGCGCAAAGAAGTATTTGACAACATTCAGCTGCCGGGCTTGTTCCACGGCTATCGTATGGCAGAGCAAGGATCTGACGATTATTATGCCATGCAAATGCTCACCACGCTACTTTCAGGCGGACAGAGTAGCCGATTCCAGAAGGAAATAGTGGACAATAAGCAGCTAGCTGCTTTTGTTGGGTCATTCCCCTTTTCATTAGAAAATGGTGGCTTGTTCATCACCCTTGGATTAGTAAATATGGGCAATACACCTGAGGAACTCGAAGCGGCTATTGAGGCAGAAATTGAGCGCGTGAAGAACGAGCCCATTCCCGACAAGGAATTTCAGAAATTGAGAAATCAAATTGAAAACGACTTCATTTCATCCAATAGCAGTGTTCAAGGTATTGCTGAGAGTCTTGCAGACTATCACGTGTATTTTGGTAGTGCCGATTTGATCAACACCGAAATAGATCGCTACATGGCCGTGACCAAGGAAGACATCATGCGAGTGGCCAAGAAGTATCTGAATGCTGACAATCGGGTGACACTCACGTATTTGCCAAAATCGGCACAGAAGCAGCCCGAAGGTGAAAACATGAAAAACGATTATTAATATCCTGAAAGATTGACATCATGAACTATAAAAATATACTATCCTTGGCGCTGATACTAGCTGTATTCGCCGGGTTTGCACAAGTAGATCGAAGCAAATTGCCCGAACCTGCCACACCAAGGCCTATTGAAATTGGCAAGTATGAAACATTCGAGCTCAAGAATGGCTTGAAAGTATTCATTATCGAAAATCACAAGCTGCCACGCGTGGCATACAACCTACAGTTTGATCGCGATCCGTTGTTGGAAGGCGACAAAGCCGGCTATCTCGGCATGTTTGGTCAGATGCTCCGCACCGGTACAGAGACACGCACCAAAGAGCAACTAGATGAAGAAATTGATTTCTTAGGCGCATCTCTTTTTGGTGGTTCGTCAAACGTATTTGCGTCAGGTTTGTCCAAGTATGAGGAGCAAATTCTCGAATTGATGACAGATGTGGCATTCAATCCTACATTTCCTACAGAGGAGTTGGAGAAAATAAGAAAGCAGACACTTTCAGGCTTGGCTGCTAATAAGGAAGATCCGAATGCAATTGCGGGCAATTTGAATGCAAAAATCGTCTATGGCGAGGGTCATCCATACGGCGAAATTCAAACCGAGGAAACAACAAATGCTATCACAGCACAAGATTTCGCTACCTATCACGAGAACTACTTCCGTCCCAATATTGCCTATTTGGCTGTGGTGGGAGACGTAGATGTGAAGAAGACGAAGAAGCTGATCAAAACGTATTTTTCGAATTGGGAGCCTAAAGACGTAAAGAAGGAAACCTATGCCACGCCTGAGGCACCTGCTGCAAATCGGGTGAATATTGTGAACCGCTCCAATTCGGTGCAGTCTGTGATCAACGTGACATATCCTGTAGCGCTACCAATTGGTCACCCAGATGAAATTGGTGTGCGCGTTATGAACACCATCCTAGGAGGCGGATTTTCTTCTAAGTTGAATATGAACCTGCGTGAAGACAAAGGGTTCACGTATGGGGCGGGATCATCATTATCTTCTAACGAATTGGTGTCCCGTTTTACAGCCTCTGCGAGTGTGCGCAATGCCGTCACTGACAGCTCGGTAGTGCAGGTGCTCTATGAAATGAAACAGATGATCGATGGAAACATCACAGACGAGGAATTGAATTTGGCTAAAAATTCTATTGCTGGTTCCTTTTCTCGCTCATTGGAGTCACCACAGACAGTTGCCAGTTTTGCATTGAACCAAGCCATATACGGGTTGCCTGCGGATTATTACGCTACCTATATTCAGCGATTGCAAGCCATCACTATTGATGACGTGAAGGCGATTGCCAAAAAATATATCAAGCCTGAAAATGCCTATATCAACATTGTGGGCAAGGCAAGTGAAGTGGCTGATAAACTTGCGGTGTTTGGTGAAGTGAAGTATTTCGATACATATGGCAATGAAGTGGATCCTTCGCTAGCTAAGCTACCCGATGGACTGACAGCAGAGAAAGTGTTGAACAATTACCTTCAAGCTATTGGAGGAATAGAAAAATTGGCCAAGGTGAAGAATGTGAAGATAGTCATGGATGGATCATTTATGGGACAGACTATGCAAATGTCGGCCACCAAGGCCGTTCCAAATAAAATGTATCAAGAAGTGAAAATGGGTGGTAATGTGATGCAGAAGGTGGTCTTTGATGGCGAAAAGGGCAAAACCACCGGTATGGCCGGAGAATCTGTGATCGAGGGTGAGCAGGCAGAGGAGATGGTGTTTCAAGCGATCATTTTTGAAGAATTGTTCTATAATAAAATGGGTGTAGAAACCGAATTAGTAGGCGTTGAAAACATTAATGGAAAAGATGCCTATGGTGTGGAAGTAAAGCTGCCTACAGGAAGCTCAACTACACGATACTATGATGCCGAGACAGGCTATTTGGTACAGGTTTCGCGTACTGTAGAAGGACCACAAGGCCCTATTACACTGTCAAGCGGCTATGGAGATTACAAGGAGTATGGTGGTATCATGTTCCCGAGCACAGGGAAGCAACCACTCAATGCCCAAGTGAAAATGGATCTAACCGTAGTGGAAATAGTAGTTGATGGTGAAGTTCCTGCGGATTTATTCAAACAATAGTTGGAATTGAGGTGCTAAGTATTTTACCTTTGCCCTCCGTTTCGAGAAAACGCTGATATCATGAAAAGAACATTTCAACCTTCAGTTAGAAAAAGAAAGAACAAGCACGGCTTCCGTTCACGTATGGAATCTGCTAATGGCCAGCGCGTATTGGCGGCTCGTAGAGCTAAAGGCCGTAAGAGACTTACTGTTTCTGACGAAGTACACAAAAAATAACCGAATGGCCTATGACCGATTGCAGGCCTAAAACATTCGGATTTCCAAAGGCCGAGCGGCTCTGCGGAAAAAAGAAGATCGAGGAACTGTTTACGAACGGTTCCTCCTTTTTTTTACACCCCTTCTTGGTGAAGTACCTTCCTGTGCCCATGGGGCCACATCGGCTGCTTATCACCGTTCCCAAAAAAAAATTCAAGCGAGCTGTAGACCGAAACCGGATCAAACGCCTCATACGAGAAGCCTACCGTTTGAATAAGCACATACTATACAATCAACCTGACGCGTTCTTTCACGTAGGATTCATCTATCAAGACAACAGCATCCTGTCCTATACAGAGATCGAGCAGAAAGTCATTATTTTGCTGAAGCGACTGTCGGATCAAAAGACCAAGCATCATGAAAAGAAGTAGAATTATCCTATTTACCATCGTACTCCTTTCTGCGAGTGTGGCGGCTATACCTACCAATGACCGGTATTTTCAGATTGTCAAAAATCTCGACATTTTCGCTACGCTCTACAAAGAAGTGAATGCCTACTATGTGGACGATTTGAATCCATCTACCGTCATGCGAACAGGCATAGAGGCGATGCTAGCTTCCCTAGATCCATATACCAACTATATCCCTGAGGACGACATTGAAAACTACCGCACGTCTGCTACCGGTGAATATGCGGGCATTGGCGCTCTTGTAGATATTAAAGACGGCATCAGCACCGTCATATTGCCCTATGAGGGTTTTGCTGCCGATAGGGCGGGACTCAAGATTGGAGATCAAATCCTGAAAATAAACGGAATTGACATCACAAAAATGTCGCATGATGAGACCAAGCAATTGCTCAATGGACAAGCCAAATCCGAAATCACCCTCATGGTAAAGCGGCATAACAGCCCGAGTCCATTTGAAGTGAAATTAAGCCGAGAGAAAATCACAGTAAAGAATGTGCCCTACTTTGGCATGGTCAATGACAAAATCGGCTACATGCGTTTGACGGATTTCACCACCAAGGCCGGCAATGAAGTACGTGCTGCACTATTGGATTTGAAAGAAAAGGGAGCCGAACGGATCATTTTGGATCTACGTGGCAATCCGGGTGGACTGCTCAATGAGGCCGTGAATATCTGCAATGTATTTATTCCACAAGGACAAGAAGTGGTGACTACCCGAGGCAAACTGGAAGAGTGGACACAGCTATACAACACGCTGAACATGCCCACTGACACGGAAATACCACTAGCTGTACTAATAAACAACGGATCCGCCTCTGCTTCGGAGATTGTATCAGGTGTGATGCAGGACTATGATCGGGGAGTGGTAATTGGGCGAAAATCATACGGCAAAGGGCTCGTGCAACAGACACGTCCACTGGCGTATAATTCACAATTGAAAGTCACCACCGCCAAGTATTACATTCCTAGCGGGCGATGCATTCAGGCGCTGGATTATAGCAATCGCAATCCGGATGGCAGTGTGGGGCAAGTGGCTGATTCATTGAAAAGTGCATTTACCACCGCCGGTGGTCGTGTGGTATATGATGGAGGCGGTGTAGATCCTGACCTATCCGTAGAAACATTTGACTATGCCCCTGTGACAATGAGTTTGCTCGATAACAACTTGCTATTTTACTACGCCACAGACTACTATTATTCCCACGAAACCATTCCTGATTCTCGTGATTTCCAACTGAGAGATCAGGAATATGAAGCGTTCGTGGCATGGGTCAAATCAAAAAATTTCACCTATGAAACGGGGCTTGAAGAGCAGCTACAGAAACTACAGGAAGTAGCCAAAAGTGATGTGCAGTTTGACGTGGTGAAGCCCGCTATCAAAGCATTGGAAGCAAAAATTGCTGAAACCAAAAAGCGTGATCTGGAGGTATATCGTGAGCAGATTCAGGTATTGTTAGAGCAGGAGATTGCCTCTCGTTATTACCTTGAGCGTGGCATGATAGAGGCTACATTCAACAAAGATCCTGACATTCTCACAGCCGTTCGCGTACTCACCGATATGACTGAATACAACCGTATTTTGAAGAAATAATGGCGCTGATAGTCAGTATTGAAACCGCCACCAGTGTATGTTCAGCGGCTTTGCATCGAGACGGACACTTGATCGGTAGCCGTATTCATCATCAGGAAAAGGCTGCCTCTTCGCTACTGCCCGGACTTGTCACGGAACTCCTTGAGGAAGCAGGAGTTGCTATGGCAGACGTGCAAGCGATTGCCGTTTCGTCAGGGCCGGGATCATACACGGGGTTGCGCATAGGTTTCTCCACTGCAAAAGGAGTAGCATTCGGGCTTGGTATTCCCCTGATCGGCATTCCTACGCTACAGGCGTTGGCTTTACAAGTGCAACGTACAATCGCCGAGCCTGCGTATTTCTGCCCCATGATAGATGCGCGCCGCATGGAGGTCTATTGTCAGCTGTATGAGGGTATCACGCTGGTGTGGGACAATCAGCCATTAGTCGTTACTGCCGACGCATTTGCGGATTTTACAGACAAGCCGATCTATCTCTTCGGCGATGGTGCCATGAAAACCAAAGAAGTGCTCCATCAGGAGAATATTCAATGGTTAGCCGATATACATTGCTCAGCGGTGCAGGTAGGCGAATTGGCGGAAATAAAATTTCAACAAGGCGATTTTGAGGATGTGGCCTATTTTGAGCCAATCTATTTGAAAGAATTTCAGGCTAAGCCTGCCAAAAAATTGATCTGATCAGGGGATTTCAATAATCTTGAGAATGAGGTTGAATTCTACCTCAATGATTTCATTGACCCGTACGGCACCCAAGAATTTTGTCGGGGGCGTTAGTCCAAAATCATGAATATTGATGGCTTGTATACCCACCACGTACGTCCACTCGCCGGATTGCTTGGCTGTGAGGGGCAAGCGATAATCTCTACTGACACCCGCTATCGTGAATCGAGCCAATGACTCATGGATATGTCCTTTCTTTTTCACACTCAGCACTGTCACGCTCAGGTGCGGATATTTTTCCTCATTGAGTAGATCCATCATTTCGCTGGTCATCTGGCGCATGCCACAGTCAAAATCCTCAACGGCTATACGCAGCTGTGCCTTTCGAAGCACCTGCTCTTTATCCGTATCAAAGGAATTCACATAAAGTGTATCGGCGGCTATTTGGCCGATGAGGCCGCATTGAAAGCGGTTGACATTTGTCTTGCCAAGTATACGCAGGGAGCTGCGCTCATTGATCACAATGCGGTAAGAAGACTCAAGAAGATGGGGAGATAAAATGGCTTGCTGACCTGCGGCTGTCAGGGAAATGAAGAGAGAAAATATGGTAAGTAATCGAGCCATTTTTCATTACCCTAAAGGTACAACGTAAAAAAGTGGAGACCAAAAACTGGCCCCCACTTAGAAAACACTGGAAACATTAGAAGCTTATCACTGCCTCGATATTGAATCCGTTGAATTTGCCACCTTCGAATACTGTTCCTTCCCAGCCGGCACCTTCATATTTCTGATTTACTACTTCAAATTTGGTAAGTACATTGTCTGTCATGAAGAAGCCAAAACCAAAGTTGGTACGTGTGATCTCTTGGGTTTCCCAAGTCACATTGGCATCAACCACACCGTTTACAGCACGCTCGTCAAATTGCTCACCGCTCACTTTGTTGTATCGGGCACCTATGTAGAATCTCTCAGCAGCGCCTATGCGGTAGATGAGTTCTGCACCCACTTGGTTGAATCCACCACCTGTGTTGCTCACTCCTGTGCCAGCATTCAATCCGCCTTCATTGCCATGGTTATCATCGCCGTTTTTGATGATTTCATATACTCCGAAGAATTCAAGGCCGGCGTATTTCACGAATGGGTTGAATTGAATGGAAGTCTGATATGGATAGCTAGGGTTGAATCTTGGATAGAAGTCGTTATCGGCAGTAGGAGGCACTTGGAACAAGTTGAAGTATCTTCCTCCCGCACGGTCGCCACCGTATAGATAGTCACGAGTACCTTGGTCAGAGCTATTGTAGATAGATCCTGTCAATCGGAATCTGAAGTCATCATTAAACTGCTTGTCAAATCCCAACTTAGCAAAGTAAGCGAATCCGTTATCACCGGTAGTTGGCGCTTGGTTCAATCGACCGTTAGTCACACCCACTACGCCTATCCAGCCATTTGTCTGATAGGTCAATTCCATGAATGGTTCGGTAGAGAATGCATCCATGATGTAGTTAGAGATGAATGGATTGTAAATAGCAGCTGCGTTATCGGCACGTCTGAATTGCACATCACCATAGTTGAACTGATCCATACCCACACGGATGGTCGCTTTTTCCATGAATCCACTCAATAAGCCAGGGCTGATGAAATCCAACTTATCCATTTGCATATATCCGCCTTTTACATAGGATTCTGCATGGTGACGAGAAGAAAGGTATGTGCGTAAGTGCATACGAAGACCATCTTCAAGTTGTACATCCAAGTTGAGGTTGGCTGTGGGCAATTGGAAGTTGTTTGATAAGCCAACTAACTCAGTTCCGTCAAGTCCTGTCTCGTGATCTAGTCCTTGGAAAACCATAGAGAAGTCACCGCCTAAGCGAACTTTAACACCAGTATATTCTACTGTATTGGTTTTTGGTGTTTCAAACACATTGACACCCTTTTTTCCGGGGTTTCGGAAATACTGAAGGTCTCTGTCATTAGTAGTGCCCTCTTCTTGGGCAAAGCCCGCCAGCATCGTAGCTAGGAATAAAGAGGTGAGCGAAAATTTGATCCAGTTTTTCATGATTATTAGCGTTTATTTGTTTTCAAAAAAGTTAATTGTGATTTATTTAGAATAGTTGACATTAAATTTTATGGTGATTTCATCGCCCGTCTTCACCGTACCCATCAGGGCTACCGGAGGCTCCACGCCATAGTCGGACATTTTGAAAGTGGTGCTGCCGTTGAAGCTGATGCCACCTGTGGTCTTGGCAGTCACATCTAAATAGATTGACTTGGTCACACCTGCAATGGTCAGCTTTCCGCCGGTTTTGATCAGTTGGCCACCTGCCACATCCGCAATGCTGATCACGCGTGAAAACTCATACATGATAGTGGGATGTTGGTCGCTCTTCAGCGCCTTGTAGGTGTTTTTATCCATACCACTCTTGTGGCTCTTCAGACCTTCCACTTTCACTGTGAAGTTGAGCTTGTCTATCGCGCTGACTTTATTGTCGGCCACTGTGACAGCTGCATTGCCTGTGAGTTCGGAGGCATCCAAGCTCCAGTCGTGCAATGTGGATGTACCTTCTACTTGAAGTGTAGATTTTGCTTTCTGCAATTGATAGTCCTGTGCCATAGTGGTACCTGCTAAGGCCAGGATGGTGATAAATAGGAGTAACTTTTTCATGTTTCCGTTGTTTTATGATGCAATGTTAGACCTGCCACGGAGGGTGCCACATGACCGTACTCATAGGGGGTGGTGATTTTTAGCGTACTTCTAACTGACGTTTGAGAGGATTTTTAGAAAAACCTTGTTTTATGTCCGTTGCGCCATGTTTTACACGCTAGCTTTGTTGACCAATGGAAGGAGAAATAATCAATAGAGTGGCCAAAAGTGCCCTTGTATCCATTGATTTGGAGGAATATCTGCATACAGGTGAGCAGGTAGCTTTCGACTTGTCTGCTGTTTTATATCAGGGATTAATCCTGCGGGAGAAGGATTTTCGTGATTTTCTTAAAACGCATGATTGGCATCAGTATATTGGAAAAAATGTGCGACTTCATTGTTCCACAGACGCCATTGTGCCCACATGGGCCTATATGCTGCTGGTAACGAAGCTACAAGAGGCCAATTTGGTGGTGACTGGTACGGAGGATGATCTGGAAAAAGCCCTCATACGTCAGGCCATTGAGCGGATGATGCAATTGGATGTCACGGATGCAAAAGCCGTGATAAAGGGGTGCGGAAATATCCGAAATAAGGAATTTGCTTATACAGAAATAGCCAAGGCATTGATACCCCACGTGAGCAGCCTCATGTACGGCGAGCCCTGTAGTACAGTGCCGGTGTACAAGCGCCCAAAATAATCAAACGGCAAGTGGTCTAATAGGGCACTCCGACTCCTACATAATCAATCCATTCATTTTCCGTCATTTCACGCTTTTGATAGGTACACAGACGATCTGCCAACACCTGCATGTCCAACTCCCACACACGTATAAATCCGTCTTTCGAACCGGTGACTGCTCGCTGACCCGAATGATCAAAAGCAACCGTCATTACCCAGTCATCGTGATCGTCAAATACCATAGGGAGTTTGCGGGGGTTGTTGATTTTAAACGCACGCTTGCAGAGCACAAGGCCATAAAATCTACTACAAACAGACACCCGCAGGAGCGCCCATTGGAAGTTGTGATTATTGAGGTTGATGCTGTGGCTTCAGCAGATCGTTCAGGGTTTTTACCGGATTGAAGGTAATGAGCGGCACTTCTACGAATAGCGTGTTCCAATCGGCCATGCTTCCATTCCATAAACCTGGCAATTCCAGTCCCTTAATTGGCTGCCCGTTATAGGTTTTTTGCACAATAAAGCCTGAATTTGGGTCGCGGTATTTCAGCAGGTCAAATTTCCGCCCTTTGTAGTCTTTGATGCCACAGACTACATCCACCGGGTTGAAATGTGTGGATGATTCGAAAATGGCCAATTGATCCGGATTCGATTTATCCACTTGCGCACCTTCCACAATCTGGAGCGATTCGCCTGCGGAGTTTTTCACCCAAAATGGCCCTCCGCCTGGTTCGCCCGTATTTTTCACCATTCCACAGACACGAATAGGGCGGTTTAGCTTTTGAATAATTTCTGCTTTAGAAAGGTGGGCATGACAACCAAGTGTTGAAAGCAGTGCCATTGCTTCATCAGTTATTTCCTCTCCTTGATCATTTCGGGCTAATACATCAAAAATGAGCGACTGGTAATGCAGCAAAACTCCCGCGAGCATTTTCTTGAATCTGATCGTTTCACCCTTCAGGGCTTCAGGCACCACATTGTCTATGTTCTTTATAAAAATGATGTCTGCATTACGTTCGTTGAGGTTTTCCAAAAGGGCACCATGTCCTGCCGGTCGTCGAAGCAAATTTCCCGATGTATCTTTTACTGGTTCGTTAGTCAAATCCACTGCTACTGTATCGGTTTCAGCCTTTTGAAAACTATATGAAATGGAAATGCTCAATCCGCGCTTAGTGACAAATTGTTCCAAATCCGCCTCAAACTTGGTTAAATGCTCGGGAGATACCGTGAAATGTACAGCCACTTTCTCACCCTTCACATATTCCATGGCCTCTATCAAATGCTCCTCTGCCGCTGACCGCACTCCCGTCGCGTACTCATGAAAGGGTAGTAAGCCCTTAGGGAAATGATCCCATTTTCGGTTTTCAAAGAGTTCGTGGACGACTTCTTCTTCGGTCATGTCGGCGCAATTGAACGGAAAACGCGCTTTTTTTTGAAAAAACTCGTCCACTGCCGCATCACGCGCGCCTTCATTTCGATAGGCTAGCAACGACTCGAACATGCGCGAAGCAGCCCCCGAGGCAGGCACAAATTTTTCTGTTTCAGCGTTACTGCTTTCGTACGTCATGAGAAATGAGGCTTCTTGCTGGATCGTGAGATGAAGAATGCCGTCACCGACTATAGCAGGTCTAGCCAAGACGAGAGGCCGGGTGCCCGATCGAATTTGCGCAAGCTGTGCTTCTATGGATCGCAGGTCAGTCATTTTGCAGGATAGTTTGGCAAAGATGACAAAGTGATCGGAATGAAACCCATTTTACTTTTTCCAATACTTGGTTACATTTGGTAGACTTATCAGATAAATCACCCAATTACTTAAACCACCCACACAATGGCTCAGGATCTTGTCAAGTTTGCCCCGACTTTTTACGGTATGTCCATGGTTCCCAAAGATATTTGGCGAGATTACGGCTATGCGCTGCTTTGCATAGCAGGATCTGATGGCGATGTGTCAGACCCAGAATTGGAGTGGCTTACCATAGATTTGGCCGAAAGTCTGAATGTAAGCGAAGATACAGTGGCAGACTGGGAGGATTTTGAATTTGAGGACTCTGACCTTGAGGAAATCTTTCTAAATATTCGCAGTAGCTCATTCGCCAACTACAATAAACTTTTACTCTATGATGCCATTCGCATGTGCAGTGCTGATGGAGATTATGCCGAAGAAGAAAAGGAAAAAGTAGCCGAAGCAGCCAAAATCCTGCAGGTTTCTCGCGAAGCGGTGATCTGTATAGAAGCATTGGTAGAAATGGAGCAAGCCACCCACAAGCTGCGGCTTACTGTTCTTTAATCTAGCCGTAAATCTGATTTAGCACGCCGGCCAATCGAATACCCGCTTGCAGTAGGCGCTTATTCACAAGTTCGATGTTGTCATACACGTAGCGGTAATTGATTTTCATGTTTTCAGGCAAATTATATACCTGCTCCCTGCATGCTATTGATTCCTCCACCCACTGCATGACGCTAGCTGCTTGCCATTCGGCTATTTGCTCATCTGTCGGATGATTGATCCATTCCACATATTCGGTGTAGCTGTACTTCTGCTCGTCTATGATGCCACTATCCCACACACGATGTAGGTTGAATTTTTCCCAATAGAATTCTACATCCACGGAATTCCCTCCTCTATCTCCTTCTTTGCCCACATGCAGTGGTTGGTGAATATCGCCCACTAAATGAATCAGGCATTTCAAAGCAAACGCCTCGTCTTTGTCTGTAAAATTCTTGTTTTTCAACTCAGCCATGAGCCTGTTGATGGTCACATACACATCGCCTTCTTCAGGTGTGCCAACTTCAGCATATGTTTTACCATCCGGAATAGTCATATAATGCCACGGATCCATGTGCTTGTTGGTATTGTCCGATCGAATGAAATCCATGTAAGTGCTTACCTCAGCAATGGTTTCATTTTTCAACAGACGCTCAATGTTCCGGCGTGCTTTCTCCGAAAGGTGTTTTTCCGCAATTAACCCTATCACTCTATGGCCAATAGGTCCCCAAGCCATCGCTTGAACAGAAATAAGTAAAGAAAAGACGAGTATGTATGTTCTCATGTGGGTAAAACTACGTGGGTACGCTCAAATACGAGGCTGGCCAATGTCAAGAAATAGTTAAACCCGGATTATGCAATAGAATATTTTCAAACAATCTGGCAAAGATTCTATTGCCTAATGACCAAAAACTCCAAGTATTTGAAGTTTTTGTCATGGTTAACCCTGACAAGCAGTGCTTCGTCAGACCCAAAGGGCAAATTATGCGCTAACGCATAATTTGGGTTAAAAAAGAAAAGGCGTGCATCGGAGAACCCGATCACACGCCTTAATCACCA
>CAZPST010000055.1:0-12440 GCA_964589185.1 uncultured Roseivirgaceae bacterium
TGCTGAATATCTTCACATACTTCACCACATCCTCATCCGATGCATTGATCCAATATTGATAAAATTGGTACGGACTTGTCTTCTCAGCATCCAGCCACACATTGCCACTTTCTGATTTGCCAAACTTGCTGCCATCCGCCTTGGTGATGAGCGGAGTGGTCATAGCAAATGCCTCGCCCTGCGCCATTCGGCGGATGAGTTCAGTTCCCGTCACGATGTTACCCCATTGGTCCGAGCCGCCCAGTTGCAGCTTCACACCCTTGTTTTTCCACAACCAGTAGAAGTCATAGCCCTGCACCAGTTGGTAGCTGAATTCAGTAAACGACATGCCCGTTTCCAGTCTATTCTTTACCGAGTCCTTCGCCAACATGTAATTGATACCGATGTGCTTACCCACATCACGGATAAACTCTAGGAAGCTGTACCCCTTGAACCAATCGTAATTGTTCACCACTTCCGCTGCATTCGGTCCGGTGAAGTCCAAGAATTTTTCCAATTGTTTTTTCACGCAGGCCAGGTTGTGGTTCAGCGTGGCTTCATCCAGCAGATTGCGCTCCGACGACTTGCCCGACGGATCACCCACCATACCCGTGGCACCACCCACCAGCGCGATCGGTTTGTGTCCGCACCGTTGAAAATGCATGAGCGTCATGATCTGCACCATGTTGCCAATATGCAGTGAATCCGCCGTGGGGTCAAACCCGATATAAGCCGCCGTGATGCCCTTATTCAGTTCCTCTTCCGTGCCCGGCATCATGTCGTGCACCATTCCTCTCCACTGCAGTTCGGCTACAAAATTCTTCATCTCATTCATTTGATTGGGCGGCAAAAATAGGCGGGAAGCACTAACCAATAAAGGGTGGCGTGGATTATATGGTGTTTTGCATTTATTGGGAGCGACACTTTCCGGTTATTCAATAACTGTACTCGCGCTATCCGCTTTGCTGCGCGCCGCTTCTATCGCGGCTACTTTGCAGCACCGGAGGTGTTTGGTAGCGATGAGAAGTGTATTTCGATCCTTATTCAATTTTCCACCATCCGGCCATTCCCACAGTTCATCCGGTCGAATCTACAGTTCGGTAGCTTTTATTAGTTCAGGCCACTTGATAGCCACAGTTTTGGCTTCACAAACGAACAACAGCGTCATGCAAAAAGCACTACTTACTCTTCTTGGCATCTTCGTGGCAATAGTCGCAATGGCTCAGGTGAGCGGCACTGTCACCGACGATAAGGGCGAACCGCTCATAGGGGTGAACGTGTACCTCAAAGGCACCTACGATGGTGCTACCACCGATATCAATGGCAGATTTTCTTTTCAAACTGACGAGAAAGGCGCGCAGGTGCTGGTGGTAAGTTTCATTGGGTTCAAGCAGCAGGAGATACCCGTTGATGTAACTAACGTCAAGCCATTTGCTATTCAACTTAAAGAAGAGGTGAGTATGCTCACGGGCATCACCATCACGGCAGGCAGCTTTGAAGCGAGTGACGAAAAGAAGGCGGTGGTGCTGAAGCCGCTAGACATTGCCATGACTGCAGGTGCTACTGCCGACATTGCAGGAGCATTGAATACACTGCCGGGTACCACCACCAATCCGGAGACCGGCAGGTTGTTTGTCAGAGGAGGCACGGCCGGCGAAACACAAGCGTTCATTGATGGTGTGGTAGTTCAGAATTTTTACAGCCCATCGCCAAACAATGTGCCCACACGTGCACGGTTTTCACCATTCTTATTCAAAGGCACTTTTTTTAGCACAGGTGGGTACTCTGCCGAATACGGGGAAGCGCTTTCATCGGTGCTCTCACTCACATCACAAGATTTACCTGACGAAACACGCACGGAACTTTCCTTTATGACCATCGGTGCAGATGTGGCGCATACTCAGCGATGGGAGCGAGGCAGCATATACGGACAAGTGGCCTATTCCAATTTGGATCCCTACAACAATCTTGTGAATCAAGAATACGATTGGAAACAAGGTTTTCAATCATTGGGAGGCACTACCATGCTGCGACAGCAGGTAGGCAAAGACGACATGCTGAAAGTGTATGCCAGCTACGATGTGATGCGCTTTGCGGTGAATATGCCCAATATCAACCGACCTGAGGGTGATGATATCGATCTAAGAAATGCAAATACATACGTAAATGCCAACTATCGAAAAGCCATTGGCGAGCGGAGCACGGCTTATTTGGGTGTATCGAATGGCCATGTCTTGGAATCGGCCACCATCAATGACATGGAAGTTACTGATACAAAATCAGGCAAGCACGTGAAGGGGTATTTTACCACCGATTTCACACAGGTATCACTGAAAGTGGGAGCGGAAGTATTTGCCAATGACCATACTGAAGACGTAACGTGGGAAAATGGCGATGAGGCATTTTCCGAATACCGAAATGACGTACTGGCTGCATTTGCAGAATCAGATTTTTACATCACCAATAGCCTCACACTTCGCACAGGTGTACGCTTTACGCATTACGATTTGATCAATGCCCAATCATTGTCGCCGCGGGTGTCCATGGCCTACAAGACAGGTCAATTCTCCCAATTATCATGGGCGTATGGTCAATTTCATCAAATGCCGCTGACCGATGTGCTTATCCGATCACAGCAGGTGGGGACGGAACGTGCAGATCATTTCATTTTCGGCTATCAGCGCATCAAAGACCGCCGAACATTCCGTGCGGAAGTCTATTACAAGGACTATAAAAACTTGGTCAAATTCGATGCATCCACTCCGTTTGACCCGACTGCCTATACCAACTACGGAGAGGGCTATGCCACAGGCTTGGATGTATTCTATCGCGATAGTCAAACGATAAAATCGGGTGACTTCTGGATCAGCTATTCGTTTATGGATGCTCGCCGCGATTTCAGAAATTACCCAACCTTAGCGCGTCCCGGGTTTGTGGCCGCTCACAATGCAGCAGTGGTGTATAAGCACTTTATTCCGAGCTTGAAAACACAAATCGGTGCATCCTACACATTCAACTCCGGCCGACCTTATGACAATCCGAATGAAGAAGGCTTCAACGATAGCGTGACCAAGCCTTGGATGGATCTGAGTTTCAACTTCGCCTATTTACCGAAGCAAAATGTGATCATCTATACGTCTTGCACCAACTTGCTCGGAAGAGACAATGTCTTCGGATATCAATTTGCAGATACTCCCGATGTAAATGGTCAATTTGATTCACGCACCATCGGGCAACCTGCCAAACGCTTTTTCTTCATTGGGGTGTTCATCACGCTCACGAAGGATCGCGCTAAAAACACACTTGAAACACTTAATTAAACCCTTTTTAAACAAATAGAATCATGAAAAAAACACTCCTAATCCTCGCGCTTATCGCTAGTCAATTGACATGGGCACAAAGCGAAAAGTATTTCCAAACCATGGGTGAGACCATCGGACAACTGTATCAGGCACAGTCACCCACGGATTTTGACCCTGTGATTAACAAACTCACGCGTATAGCTGAAGCTGAGCAGACCCAATGGGAGCCTCAGTACTACATTGCGCTGGCACACACCTTCAAATCCTTTCGCATCCAAGAGTCGGACGTAAAAGACGCATCGCTTGATCAAGCCCTTACTGCACTCACGGCTGCTGAAAAAGTAGCACCAAACAATGCCGAAATCCTCTCGCTGCAAGGATTTGTCAACATGATCAAAATAAGCATTGATCCGGGTACAAGAGGACAAATGCTATCCGGCAAAGCAATGAATGCCTTCGGCAGAGCCATGGCCATTGACCCGATGAACCCACGCGCGGCACTTTTTATGGCGCAAATGCAGATCGGCATGGCGCAGTTTTTTGGAAATAGTATAGAGGAACCTTGTGCGCTTGTGCAGCAGTCCATCGTGCTTTTTGATACGTTCCAGCCAACCAATCCACTTGCACCCATGTGGGGCAAGGAATCTGTCGGTGAGTATGTGAAAATGTGCGGAGGCACTTCCGGTCAATAAAATTCAACAATGTGGGATCGGTGAGTAGCAGCCGATCCCTTACTTTTAAGCCATGGCAATCTCTCGAAGATATACGAAGAAGCAGCTCCTAATGAATTGGCTTGTTGTGCCGGTGATTGGTGGGTTTGTCATTGCCTTTTTCATGGACATGGACGATGTATTGGCCGGGAAATGGGAGAACTACTTGGAAAGCGGATGCATATCCTCCGCCTACTGGAGCGTGCTCGCCAATGGCAATGACTGGATTGTGCATTTGCTCAACAAGCGTTGGACATGGCTAGATGCTCCGTTGAAGCGTACCCTCATCGGTACGGCCGCCATGTTTGTCTACACCATCATCGCCTCACTTATCATCATATACATTTTTGTGACGTTTCGCTATGGACTTGATTTTTGGAAATTACTGATGGCAGGTCAATTAAACCGATCGCTCATGATACCGCTCTTTATTACGGTCATATTTGCCCTTTGGGGACACGGACAAGCGTTCTTGCTCGAATGGCGACAGGCGGCCATCGACGTGGAGCGGCTGAAAACCGAAAATCTGAAGTCGAAATTTGAAGCATTGAAGAGTCAGGTAAACCCGCATTTTTTGTTCAATAGCCTCAATGCCCTGACCAATCTGGTCTATGCGGATCAAGACAGAGCCGCAGAATTCATCCAAAAATTATCTGAGGTGTATCGCTATGTGCTGGATCACCAAAACGATGAAGTGGTGACCCTAAAGGAGGAAATGGATTTTTTGAAATCGTATGTGTACCTTAATAAAATAAGGTTTGGTAAGAACCTGACGGTGACCTACGAAAATTTAGACACATGGAAAGAAGACTGGATGGTGCCTCCCGTAGCGCTGCAGATGCTCATGGAGAATGCGCTGAAGCACAATGAAATTTCTACCGATTTTCCACTTCATGTACGTGTGCGTATGGAAGAAAACAAACTAGTGATCACCAATAATATCAATCCAATAGATCATCCAAAACCTGACTCTAATGGTTTAGGGCTGAGCAATATCAAGGAACGCTTCGCTATGATGACAGATGAGCCCGTAGTTGTGGAAAAAACAGCTACTCAGTTTAGTGTGCAAGTACCTCTTTTAATTGTACAGTTATGAACGTGTTAATCGTAGAAGATGAAGGTATTGCCGCCGAGCGATTGATTGATTTGATTCGACAGTTGGAACCCGCATCCACTGTAGTTGGAGAAGTAGATTCCGTAAAATCAGCCGTTCGTTGGTTCAAGGGAAACACAGCACCCGATGTGGCCTTTTTTGATATACAACTAGCTGATGGACACAGTTTTGAAATTTTCGATCAGGTCAATGTTAGTTGCCCGATCATCTTCACCACTGCCTATGATCAGTACGCTATTCAGGCATTCAAAGTCAACAGCGTAGACTACTTACTCAAGCCCATCAAGAAAGACGATCTGGCACGCGCCCTCCAAAAATTCAAGTCTGCGGCTCGACAGCAACAACCCGATATGACAGCCCTTATGGCCTTGGTGCAGCAGCAAACGCAGCGCTATAAAGAACGATTTGTGATCAAAGTGGGAGAACACTTAAAGACGGTACTAACTACAGATGTTGGTATTTTTTATAGTCAGGACAAAGCCACTTATTTGCACACTAAGGCAGGGCAGAAGATGCTCATCGATCATACCTTGGATCAGGTGGAGGCCATGCTCAATCCGGCCGAATTTTTTAGAATTAGTCGCAAATACATCGTGCACCTCCACGCCATCACCGATATTATTTCCTTCTCAAATAGTCGCCTCAAGCTACGTCTGAGCAATTTCCCAGAGGAAGATATCATTGTAGCACGGGAGCGTGTTGGAGATTTCAAAGCGTGGCTCGATCGCTGATCACCACCACGCCAGTGGCAATTTTATGTCCGCTATGGAGTCCACTATCACATCAGGCTTGAATGGATAATCGCCCAATTGCTCCATCTTAGTCATGCCCGACAGAGTAAGGATCGTTTTGTACCCCACAGACACACCACCTTGGATGTCAGTGGCCATGGTATCACCTATCACCGTCACTTCGTCCGTTTTTAGATCAATGTGTTTGCGAGCTAGGCGCATCATCACAGGGCTGGGCTTGCCCACACTGAATGCCTTTTTGCCTGTGGCTTCTTCAATCATGGCCACTATGCCGGCTATGCCTAGGTTATTCCAGCCTTTCTTGCGAGGTGTAGCGTCTAAGTTGGTAGCAATCAATTTGGCACCTTGTAGAATAAAGTCAATAGCATTGCGCACCATCTCTAGCGTGAAGTTGATGCCTTCGCCTACCACCACAAAGTCAGGGTCATTTTGAACTAGGGTGAATCCATTCTCGTGCAGACTTTTGATCAAACCGCCCTCACCAAGGACGTAGGCTGTGCCATGTGGAAATTGATGTGCCATGAAATGAGCAGTGGCCATAGCGCTAGTATACACGTGCTTCTCTTCGATTTTTATGCCCATTTTGGCCAACTTCCGCACGCCATCTAGCGGCGATCGTTGGCTATTATTCGTCATGAAAGTAAAAGGAATGCCTTCCTTTTTGAGTCGTTCAATAAATTCTTTAGCACCAGGTATCAAGCGATCTTCTATGTAGATCACCCCGTCCATATCAATTAAAAATCCGTTGGCCATTGTGTGTTTTTTAGTACCCACCAAAGTAAGGAAAGGATTGGCATAGAAACACACCACAAGATCATGTTTATAGACTGTTTGGGTTAATTTTATGTACAATGCATATTTTGCCCCCATTCACTGAACGATTAGTAGTATGGCTCCTTGTTTTGATGCCTACTTTTGCATTTGCGCAATCGGATGCACGCAATCCGCAGTATGTGGGATTTCGGGCACACAGTGGCATGATCTGGGCGCATTCACCCGATCTCATTCCTCAATCATACAGCCGACCCAGCATCTACCAAGTAGAGTGGAGCCGCGTTGCACTCTCTGAGAGAGCTTGGGAAAATTGCCACTGCTACAGCAAGTTTGGAGTGGCCTTTCAATACATCGATTTCCACAATCCTGAAGTACTGGGCAGGGGATACGCGCTGGTGACATTCACCGAACCTTTTTTGAGCTTTCGGCGGAGGCTTTATGTCACCATGCGTGCAGGACTAGGGCCTGTTTATTTGGATCAAGTCTATAATGCACAGACCAATCCGGAGAATTTGTTTTTCAGTGCACCCATCAGCTTTGTAGTGGCACTCAATGCATCGCTCAACTTCCGCGTGACGGATCAATGGCATCTCAATGCCACCGGCCATTACAACCACATCTCAAATGGCGGAGTGAAGCTGCCCAACAAAGGCATTAATTACCCTACGCTCGGCGTGGGAATCGACTATATCTTGCGACCGGCTACTTTGACCCCACGAACAAAATCACAGGACTTTGACAGAGATATTCAGCCATACATAGGCACGTTTTTCTCCCCACGCAAGACCCGAGCAGATCAGTCTGAAATGGCATATCAAGGTTGGATGATCGGATTGCAAGCAGGCGCCATGAAGCATATTGGCACCTTCAGCGCCGTTGGTTTGGGAGTGGAACTCTCGCATGATGGGAGCTTGGCCAAGCGAAGGGCCGACTTTCCTGAATCCACCGGACCGGTCATTGTATCGGCTATGGCGCAGTATTACCTCACGTTTGGTCGGTTTTATTTTTCACCACAGCTAGGATATTATGTCCATCGTGACGCAGTAGATGGGAGCACGTTTTTTCAGCGGTGGGCGCTGCTATACACCACAGGATCAGACTGGTACGTCGGTACCTCAATCAAAGCACACGGCCATGTAGCAGAGCACCTAGACGTCCAAATAGGCAAATGGATCAGATGATGAAACTTTGTCTGAATCGCAGATTTGCCTGCTACACAATTCTATCACAAAGTCTCTCAAAGTAGTAGCACAACGTATTGCCTACTGCCACTTCCTGACTGCCTACTTTTTTCATTGCTTTTTTGTCTGAATCGCAGATTAGTCAGATATTCTGATTCTACGGATTCGATTGCCTACTGCCTACTTCCTCATTGCCTACTGCCAACTCACCCTTTCTCTTCCAGCCTTCCATCGGCATGAATAGCAAAGCGTCCGCGTGAAATGTCATGCGCCTGATCGTGCTTTGGCCATGGCCATCCACCAAATTGCGTCCGCTGATATTCCTGAATCACCTGCTGCACCTCTTGGTTGCTGTTGGTCACAAAGGGGCCATACTGCACCACCGGTTCGTTGATGGGTTTACCTTGTAGGATTAGAAAATGCGCTTCATCATTGCCATTTCCCAGTACTGTTTTTTGTTCGGGGGCTAATTCAATTGCCTTGCCCGTTTCCAATGATTGTCCGTCCAGATAGATTTCATCACCCTTAAAGAAATACAGCGAGCGATTGGTACCAGCACTTGCCAATGGCAACTCCCATTGCGCACCGGCTTCCATTTTGATCACCGCAATCATCACTTCATTGGCAGGATCGGCTGCCCACGAGTCTGGGGCAGGAGCGGGGGCTTTCACATCGCCGATCTGACCGGCTACCAAGGTGATTTCGGTTTTTTTGCCTGACGCATCTTTCAAATCGATTTTGGGAATCGTCTCGCTCCAAAGCATCGCGAAGTGCGGATTAGCTTTCTTTTTGGCACGTGGCAGATTCAACCAAATCTGAAAAAGAAGAAAGGGGTTGGGGGCATCTGTTTTGAGCAAAGGAAACATTTCTGAATGCTGCACACCTTTTCCGGCTGTCATCCATTGCACATCGCCATTACCAAATCTACCTGCGGCTCCCAGTGAATCCGCATGATCCACCAATCCTTCTTGTACGATCGTCACCGTTTCAAAACCACAGTGCGGATGGGCAGGAAATCCGGGTACATCCGTGCCATGATACATGCTCCAGCCATCTTTGCCTGCAAAATCCTGCCCGATGTTTCGTCCGGCAAGTGACGCATTCGGTCCCATTTTTCCATTGCCCTCCGGATACAAATCGCGGTGATAGACACAGAAAATAAAGGGATCTTGCGTTTGCCAAGGAAACGAAAGTGGTTTGATTGTTTTGATAGCTGCCATAGTACTTTGATTTTGGTCAAAACAAACTTACGGCACAAGATGTTCGAACCTCATCGAAAAACCCGTATTTTTCAGCAGCGCTAATGATTAAAATCAGTCAATCGAACGAATGCCCCACACATCTTTGCGCAGCTAAACGAAAGCGATACAACAATGACAAATCAGGTAAAATCAGCGGCAGAGGCCGTAGCAACAATTGAATCAGGCGAAAACATCTTCATCCACTCCGCTGGCGCAGCGCCTCAGGCACTCGTACATGCCCTAGCCGACCGTGGACCCGAACTGCGAAATGTCACCATCTATCAAATGCACACGGAAGGCAAGGCGCCTTATGCTGACGCTGAGCATGCAGGTAGCTTCCGCGTGAAAGCCATGTTTATGGGTGCCAATATTCGTGAGGCCGTCAACGCCGGTCGGGCTGATTTTATCCCAAGTTTCTTCAGTGAAGTGCCGCTCATGATTCGTCGGGGCGTTATCCCGATTGATGTAGCACTCATCCAAGTGTCACCACCGGACAAACACGGATTTTGCAGCATGGGAATTTCTGTTGAAACCACGCTGGCTGCCGTACAAACAGCCAAGAAAGTCATTGCACAAGTAAATCCCCGCATGCCTCGCACACACGGTGACGGTCTGTTGCACATCACCAAATTCCATCGGTTTGTAGAAATAGAAGCAGAGTTGCCTGACGTGAAGCCGCACGCCATGACAGATGAGACACGTCGCATTGGCGAGCACATTGCCGGAATTATAGAAGATGGCGCCACGTTACAAATGGGCATTGGTGGCATTCCGGATGCGGTATTGGCCTGTTTGGGCAATCACAAAGACTTGGGCGTGCACACCGAAATGTTCTCTGATGGCGTGTTGCCATTGGTTGAAAGTG
The DNA here is from genome assembly GCA_964589185.1 of uncultured Roseivirgaceae bacterium. GTDB lineage: Bacteria > Bacteroidota > Bacteroidia > Cytophagales > Cyclobacteriaceae > JAAEPI01. Next base: position 9,919 of record CAZPST010000055.1, read on the forward strand.
ACGTAATCAACAACAAGTTGAAGAAAGTGCACCCGAATGTGATCGTAAGTGGCTTTTTACTCGGCTCACGCAAATTGTATGATTTTGTGGATGACAATCCGATGGTGCGCATGCTGGACATTCAGTACGTCAATGATGCGTCTGTGATCCGCCGAATGCAGAAAATGACGAGTATCAACAGTGCCATCGAAATTGACATTACTGGTCAAGTCTGCGCCGATAGTATTGGTACTAAAATGTATAGCGGTGTGGGCGGACAAATGGACTTTATCCGAGCGGCTTCTTTATCTGAAGGAGGAAAGCCAATTATCGCCTTGCCATCTACAACCAAAAATGGCGAATCCAAAATTTCCCCGTTCCTCAAGCAGGGAGCCGGTGTAGTGACCACCCGAGCACACATGCACTTTGTGGCTACCGAATACGGCATTGTGGATTTGTATGGAAAAGACCTCCGCCAGCGCGCTAAGGAATTGATCCAAATCGCCCATCCGATGCATCGGGAGTCGTTGGAGCGGGCTGCTTATGATCGGTTTAAGTAGTTTTGGTGCCAATGAAGAACGTATTACTGTTTTTGCCTCTTTTGCTATATTTCGAGTGTGCGTCTCAGGCTAATTCATCATACGTTAAGGTAGTAGGAGCCATGCGCAATGTGATGTGGAAAGGGGAGTTGTTTGGTACCATTCTGCTTGATACGATTCAGACGAGAAATGGCCTGTATGGACTTGGCCCTACGGAAAATCTGAATGGCGAACTGCTGATTATTGATGGTCGTTCGTTTGTCTCTCGGGTGAATGCGGATGGTAGCATTCGAATGGAAGAAACCTATCAAGCTAAAGCACCTTTTTTTGTGTACGCCAATGCGACCGAATGGAAGGAGGTAGCGATGGAAGGTATTTTGTCCATCAAAGAATTGGAAGATCAGTTGACTAAGCTAAAAGGAGAAACTTCTGAGCCCTTTGTCTTCAAGATCAAAGGGAAAGTGACCAAGGCACAGTTTCATATTCAAAACCTACCCGCCGGTGCGGTAGTCCGCTCACCCGACGATGCGCATGTGGGGCAGGCAAAGTATGAGTTAGTAAACGAAGACGTGGAAATCGTGGGCTTCTACTCCACCAGCCACCAAGGCATTTTCACTCATCACGATTCTTATGTGCACATGCACATTATCACAGCCGATCTGACGAAAATGGGGCATTTGGATTGGATAATGTTTGTAGGAGAGGTCACCGTATTTATTGCTGCGAAGTAGTACGAAAGACTGTGTTTAGCCTTTTTTATTTGATAATGGTCATATTCACTCGATTTATGGATACATTTGGATATAATATGGATATATCCAAATAGATTAGTTCGATGATAGACCAGAAACTAGCGTTTGATACGAATACTTTTCAGCACGTCATAAAGCTGCTGAGTATAGTGGATAGCTTCAAGGGTGGTTGGAAGAATGTGGAACTCAAACACAGTAAACATCTCAGTGAACTACGGAAAATAGCGACAATACAGAGTATAGGTTCGTCTACTCGGATTGAAGGTGCCGTTTTGACAGACGCAGAAGTAGAGAAGTTATTGAAATCTGTACAAATCACTCAATTGACTACTCGGGATCAACAGGAAGTAGTTGGTTACTATGAAGCATTACAGCTCATTTTGGAGAACTATGAGGACATTGAACTTTCGGAACGTTACATCCACCAATTTCATGGAATTCTATTGAAACACAGTGCTAAAGATCAAATTCATAAGGGGAAATATAAGTCTTTATCAAATCAAGTAGTAGCCAATTACCCGGACGGGACTCAGCGTGTGATTTTTAGAACTACGGAACCTTCCCTTACAGCCAAGGAAATGGAAAGTCTGTTGATTTGGACAAAAATGCGACTTGAAAAAGAGGACATGCATCCGGTTTTAATTGCAGCCACATTTATTTATGAGTTCTTATCCATTCATCCCTATCAAGATGGAAATGGCCGATTGTCTAAACTTCTTACCACCTATTTACTCATGCGGCAGGGGTACGCATTTGTTCAGTATGTTTCATTTGAACACATCATTGAGGAGAAAAAGGATGATTACTACAGGGCACTAATGGATGGTCAAAAAAATCGTTATAGCGAAACGGAAAAAATTGATCGTTGGATCATTTTTTTCTTGGAATGTCTAGTCATATTGATCAAGCGATTGGAGCGTAAATATGCAACGTATAGTAAGTTATCAAAACACCTAAATGATAGACAACAGGCCATTTTTGCATTTGTTAGGAAATTGAAAGTTGCAAGAATGAGTGACCTGGAGGAAGCCTTTCAAAATCACTCGCGAAATACATTAAAAAAGGATATCGCCTATTTGGTCAAGGAGGGATTATTGCTGAAAACAGGTGAACGAAAAGGTACAAGATATCATTTTGAAGAGTAGATATAAATGCCAATCCCCTTAAATCAAATACTAAAAAAAACCCCGAAACTTCCGTTCGGGGCTCTAAACTAACTAACCACTAGCTTTACTTTTTCATGAGTAAAGAT
>CAZPST010000056.1:0-12255 GCA_964589185.1 uncultured Roseivirgaceae bacterium
ATCAGGAGGAATTGGAAATTGTACGACGTACCACTTCTGAGGCAAAAGCTACGCTTGAGTCTGTATTGAGCAAAGAGGATATTCTGGAATATCAGCAGCTGATTCGCAAAGTGCCTTTGACGGACAATGTGCTCGAATATGCCGTTTCGTTGGTTGCCAAAACACGTCCCAATTCGCCAAAAGCGCATGCTTTGGCCAATACCTATCTGGAGTGGGGTGCAGGCCCACGTGCCAGCCAATATTTGATCTATGGTGCCAAGTGCCACGCATTGATGGCAGGCAAATATTCACCCGATATCGAAGATGTGAAGGCCGTGGCAGCTGCGGTATTGAGCCACCGTATCGTGCGCAACTTCAAAGCAGAAGCCGAAGGATATACGGAGGAAAAGATTATTCAGGAGTTGCTTTAAAATTGCCTCAAAAACCGCAGATCATTTTCTGAGAATAGGCGAAGATCGTCCAATTGGTACTTGAGCATCGTAATGCGCTCGATACCCATGCCAAAGGCCCAGCCGCTGTATACATCCGGGTCAATGCCGCAATTTTCCAACACATTAGGGTCTACCACACCTGCGCCGGCTATTTCCACCCAACCGGAATGCTTACAGATTTTGCAGCCGTCACCTTTGCAGATAAAACAACTGATGTCAATTTCGGCACTTGGTTCAGTGAATGGGAAATACGATGGCCTCAAGCGAATCTGCGTGTCTTTGCCAAACATCTCTTTGGAGAAATGATAGAGCGTTTGCTTCAGGTCTTTGAATGAAATGTCCTTATCGATCACTAACCCTTCTACCTGATGAAAAAAGCAATGCGCCCGTGCTGAAATGGCCTCATTGCGATACACCCGTCCGGGCATGATGGCGCGGAAAGGTGGCTTTTGGCTTGACATCAATCTGATTTGTACATTGGAGGTGTGCGTGCGCAGCAGGTACTCTTTGTCTTCGGTGAGGAAATACGTATCCTGCATTTGTCGCGCCGGGTGATTTTGGGGGAAATTCAGCGCAGTGAAATTGTGCCAATCGCTTTCCATTTCGGGTCCATCGGCCACATTGAAACCAAGTCGCTCAAAAATTTCGATGATTCGGAAATACGTCTGCGTAATAGGGTGCACACTTCCGGCTTGAAACGCAACAGGAGGCAATGTCAAATCGGGCAGATCATCAGATAAAGAGCGAGAAGAGGCTGATTCCGCCAGTTCTTTAAATTTCGTCAGTGCCAGTTCCTTTACTTCATTGAGGGTTTGACCGACCTGTCTTTTTTGGTCGCCGGGTAGCTCTTTGAAACGATCCAGCATGTCTTGAAATACGCTCTTTCGACTAATGAACCTTATGCGAAATGCCTCCAATTCGTCATTCGTATTGGCTATGGCAGCATGTATTTCTTCTTGTATTTTGCGTAATTCCTCGATCATTTGGCCAGCTATTGAGCGGCAAATTTAACCCGATCTATGCAATAGAAGCTTTGTTTCGATTCTTTGAAAGGCAATGATTTTTCGTTTCACTCTTAGGCGAGGAAAAGGCCAACAGGGGATTTAATCACAATCAACGAGAGCCAACTGTCGCACAAGTTTTGTGGCGGGAATTCCTCCTAATATTGAGCGACTCATAACATGAAAGTGACCTGTTACTGGTATGTTCTTATCATTTTTGGCGAGAAATCGTTACATTGTGAGTACAAGGATATGGGACATGAATGTTGAATTACGAAAATTACGAATCATTGAGGCTCTCCGCTCCATGAAGGACATCCGCAAAATCAACCAAATAGAAGTCTTGTTACTTCCTTTATCTTCCTTAGAAGAAAGAAGAGCTATGTTGGACACCTTATCGGGTGCTTGGACAAGCGAAGAGGCCGAAGACATCAAGAAAATAATTGAAGAAGGCTGTGAGCAAATCGATGAGAATGAATGGTAGGTATTTGATCGACACGAACATCCTAGTTGATTTTTTCAAAGGCAATCAAGCTATAAAAGCTAAACTAGCTCAGGAGGAGGTATTTGTGCCAAGTATTGTAATAGGGGAGCTCTACTATGGTGCTTACAGCTCTGAAGTAGTGGCCAATAAGAATATACGATTGGCAGAAGTTGCCCGCTTTATAGACTCCTATCCGGTATTGGAATTGAGCAAAGTCACCGCAAAGATGTACGGACAGCTTAAATCACAACTTAAATCAGCAGGTAAGCCAATTCCCGAAAATGATGTTTGGATAGCTTCTCTAGCGCTAGAGCACGAAATTGTCTTAGTCACATCTGACAAACACTTTAGCTACATCAAAGAATTGCAAACAGAGAGGTGGTAAATCCATAGCGGTTGAGAATAAAACCTACCTAAGCAATCGAAGGCTTATTGCGATTGTCTGAAAGGCTGGCGATTTTTCGCCTAAGCATGAAGTCTAACGAGGCGCCAAACATGGCAGCCATGACCAAAATGATCAGTGACAACCAATTGTTGCCCATTGGCTGCAAGAGATATGCGATGAGCACGGCCGTCATATTGAACGACAGAAGAGTCAGTGTGGACTGACTGTGATTCAAACCAAGTTTGAGCAAGATGTGGTGTACATGGTTTTTGTCTGGCGACATGGGTGATCGGCCGGCCAAAAAGCGGATGATGAAGACCCGAAGTGTATCATAAACTGGAAGCACAAGTAATGCAAATGCCATGGCAATGGGCGCTTGCATGAAGAATGGGTGACGAGCCGGCAGCAAATAGTTCAAATCAATAAACTTGATCATAAGTGCGCTCAATGCAAAACCAAGTACCAATGATCCGGTATCGCCCATGAATATTTTGGAGGGTGCCCAATTGAAAAAGAGGAAAGCAAGGGTGGCTCCACCGAACGAAAGACTCAAATAGGCCAATGTAGAGTAGCCTGTTTCATAAAACCACCACCCAAATAGCCCCATTACGAAAACAGCAATGCTACCTGCCAGTCCGTCAATTCCATCAATGAGGTTGAAAGCGTTTGTAAGGCCTACGATCACGAAAATGGATAGGAATTCGGCAAAGCCTGTAGGAAGATGGGTCAAGCCAAACAATCCATATAGCCCTGTAAATTTGATATCTGCCACAAACACCACCAGCAATGCAGCAAAAACCTGAATGGTAAGTTTGTCCAATGCTTGCAGACTTGATATATCATCACGTACTCCTAGTAAAAAGGCAAAAAACAGCGGCAATAAAAGGAACTTGATTTCAGCCAATTCTGCTATGGGCACCCAAAAGACCAGCGAAACCATGCATCCCAGAAAGATGGCTATTCCTCCCAATGAAGGTGTACTGACCATGTGGACTTTGCGACGATCGGGGGCATCAAGTAGATCGATAGATTTAGCCACCCGAATAAGTATCGGAAGCGCCGAAAAGGCGATCAGAAACGAAGTGGTTATGCTGAAGATTACGTCCATACGAATCGGTCGGCAACAAGAATATGAATTTTTTCAATATTAAAAAAGAAAGAAAAAATATTATTATTCTAAAAAACTAAGAATTAATATCTCGATAACCTAGCACCACAAAATACGGATTAAGCAGGTCAGGCTTATTGTACCTCACCTCTTGCTTTTGATCCGTTTGTAGCATATTTCCACCCGCTTCTTCCACCACAATATGTGCGGCGGCTGTGTCCCACTCCATTGTAGGACCAAAGCGTGGATATACATCAGCCTCGCCACTCGCGACCATGAGCAGTTTCAATGAACTGCCCTTCGAAACCATGACGGGATCTTTCAAATCTGCCAAAAACGCCTCTGTCTCCGGGCTCATGTGTGAGCGTGAGGCAACAGCTTTTAACCCTGGCTCTGTCAATCGCTTGCCGGACACGTGAATCTTCGTGCCGTCCAATGTGGCTCCCTGACCTTTGATAGCCGAATACATCTGATTCAATACCGGTGGATACACCACACCTAGGATCGGTTTATTTTGGTGAATCAAGGCAATATTCACAGTGAATTCCCCATTTTTTTTGATGAACTCTTTGGTGCCATCCAGTGGATCGATCATCCAGAAATAGTCCCAGTTTTTACGCTCGTCATATGGAATGGAGCGTCCTTCCTCACTCAAAATGGGCAAGTTTGTTTCGGCCAGCACATCCACTATGGCATGATGCGCTGATCTGTCTGCAAGTGTCAGCGGTGAATTATCAGCTTTAGCTTCAATAGAGAAATCACCACTTTCGTATATTTTCAATATTTCTACTCCGGCTGCTCGTGCGGCTTGTTCTGCCTTTTTAAGTAATTCGTTTAGGTTCAAACTCATACTCAAATAATCATTCCGGCGGCTACCGTTTCGTTAGTTCCTTCATCAATAAGGATGATGCTGCCGGTGATCCGGTTTTTTCTATACGGATCGCAAAGCAAAGGCTTGGTAGTGCGCAGTTGCATACGGCACAAATCATTGGCACCTATACTTTTGTCATTTTCGTTTCTGTGTAGCGTGTTGATGTCCAGTTTGTAGCGTACTTCTTTGATCATTGCTTTCACCTCATTCGTGGTGTGCTTTAGCGTGTACTTCATTTTCGGGTTTGGCCCTTTTGGATTCAGCCAGCACACCATCACATCCACGTCTTGTAGCTGATGTGGTTGGTTATTCGATCGCACGATCATGTCGCCTCGCCCAATATCAATTTCATCTTCCAGTGTCATGGTCACGGACATGGGCGCAAAAGCCTCTTTGATTGGTCCGTCAAATGTTTCAATAGATTTGACTTTGGTAGGAAATCCGGATGGAAGTACAATCACATCGTCTCCCGGTTTGAAAATGCCACCGGCTATACGTCCTGCAAATCCACGGAAATCATGGAATTCATCGGTTTTTGGACGAATGACCATCTGCACAGGGAATCGGCAATCGATATGATTATGGTCACTGCCGATGTGGATGTGCTCCAAGGTATACATGAGTGTAGAACCTTCGTACCATGGCATGTTTGTACTTCTGTTCACCACATTATCGCCTTTCAGGGCGCTTATTGGCACAAAGCGAACGTCCTTAACATCTAGTTTTGAGGCGAAATCTTCATATTCGGTCACTATTCGATCATACACGTCCTGCTTGTATTCTACCAAATCCATTTTGTTGATACAAACAATGATGTGTGGGATTTGGAGTAATGAAGCAATGATGGAGTGTCTTCTTGTTTGCTCGATCACACCTTTGCGAGCATCTACCAGAATAAGCGCCACGTTGGCCGTGGAGGCGCCAGTCACCATGTTTCGGGTATACTGGATGTGACCGGGCGTGTCAGCGATGATAAACTTACGCTTTGGCGTGGCAAAATAACGATAGGCCACATCGATGGTGATGCCTTGCTCACGTTCGTCCTTCAATCCATCGGTAAGCAATGCTAGGTCGGTATCGGCCAGTCCTTTGCGTTCACTAGACAGACGCACTTGCTCCATTTGATCTTCAAAAATCGACTTGGAATCGAACAGCAGTCGCCCGATTAGCGTACTTTTTCCATCGTCGACGCTCCCTGCGGTGGTAAACCGGAGCAATTCCATATTTAAATATCCATTCATACTTTCTTATTCTTTTGTGATCAGAAATAGCCCTCTCGTTTCCTGTCTTCCATGGAGGTTTCAGATCGTTTGTCGTCTTCTCTGTTTCCTCGTTCGGTCTGACGGGCAGATGCCACTTCATCAATGATTTTTTCCAATGTATTTGCCTCTGATTCAACGCCCCCAGTAATGGTGATATCGCCTAGGGTGCGGAATCTCAAATGTTTGGTCGCTACCTCTTCGCCTTCTTGAATTTTGATGAATTCGGATACGGGTAGCCATGTGTTGCTGCGCCAAATGACTTGACGATCATGGGCAAAATACAGCGACGGGATCGGAATATTTTCGGCCATGATGTATTGCCATACGTCCATTTCTGTCCAGTTGGAAATAGGGAATACTCTGAAATGCTCTCCGTGATGCTGCTTTGCATTGAAGATATTCCATAATTCAGGTCGCTGGTTTTTTGGATCCCATTGGCCGAATTCATCGCGGTGTGAGAAAAATCGTTCCTTTGCTCGTGCCTTTTCTTCGTCTCTGCGTGCACCACCAATACAGGCATCAAACTGATTTTCTTCAATGGTACTAAGCAGCGTCACCGTTTGGATGGCATTGCGGCTGGCATTTTTGCCTTTCTCTTCTGTAGCTGCTCCTTCGTCTATTGACTTTTGCACAGAACCTACAATGAGCCGTGCACCTAGATCAGCCACCAGTTTGTCCCTAAAGGCCATTGTTTCAGGAAAATTGTGCCCCGTGTCGATATGCACGAGCGGAAAAGGAATCTTGCCCGGATGAAATGCCTTGCGTGTCAGGTGTGTCACCACGATAGAGTCTTTTCCTCCCGAAAACAAAATGGCAGGATTATTAAATTGAGAGAAAACTTCCCTCAGAATATAGATCGACTCTGCTTCCAGTTCTTTGATATGCGTCAGATTGTAGCTTCCCATTATTTCAGTTTTGGTACTATTTTATTGATCAATTGTTTCAAGCAAGCGTCTAATTCGTTTGCAGCCGTGTTCACTTTCACTGTTGGTTTTTCCGGTTCTTCAAATGGAGACGTGATGCCGGTGAAGTTAGGTATTTCGCCCCGTCTGGCCTTGGCATAGAGCCCTTTTACATCGCGCTGCTCGCACACTTCTAGTGGACATTCCACATATACTTCTACAAAATTGTCTTCACCCACCAAATCACGAGCTGCCTGACGGTCACTCTTGAATGGAGAAATGAAAGCAGTGAGCACGATGACTCCAGCATCTAAAAAGAGCTTGGACACCTCCGAAATGCGCCTAATGTTTTCTGTACGGCTGTTTTCACTAAAGTCAAGATCCTTGTTCAGGCCTGTGCGGATATTGTCTCCGTCCAGCAAATAGGTAGGTACGCCTTGATTGTGCAAATACACCTCCAGCGCATTGGCCAACGTGGATTTACCTGAGCCCGAATAGCCGGTAAACCAGATAAGCAGCGGCTTATATCCGTGGAGTTTTACCCGATCCTCCTTGGTGATGGTGTGATGGTGAGGGATGATGTTTTCCATTAAAGTCGTCCGTCTGTGAGTGAGGGATTGAGCAGTCCTTTTACATCAAAAATGACCGCAATTTGTTTTCTGATTGTTTGCCAATCTAATGATTTGAATGACTCATGTGCCACCGCAACGATTGCTGCGTCATACTGTAATGGATCAAATGAGGCCGTCAAGTCAATGCCGTATTCATGGTGTACTTCATCGGCATCTGCTTCCGGATCGATTATATGCACGTCCAATTGATAGGATTTCAACTCATGGTAAATGTCAATGACACGCGTATTACGTACGTCCGGACAGTTTTCTTTGAATGTAAAACCTAAGATGGCCACTTTGGAGCCACTGGCCAGTTTCTGCTTTCCTGCCAGCATTTTCACCACTTTATTGGCCACATGATGCCCCATGTTGTCGTTGATTTTTCGTCCGGCCAATATCACTTGTGGATGATAGCCGAGCTGTTCGGCTTTATGGGTGAGGTAATACGGATCAACTCCTATGCAGTGGCCACCCACTAACCCCGGACGGAAAGGCAAGAAATTCCACTTTGTACCCGCAGCTTCCAGCACCTCGGTGGTGTCTAGATTCATTTTATCAAAAATGACAGCCAGTTCGTTCACAAATGCAATGTTGATGTCGCGCTGCGCATTTTCGATCACTTTGGCGGCTTCTGCCACCTTGATGCTCGAAGCAAGGTGTGTGCCCGCTGTGATGATGGATTTGTAAAACCCATCAATCACTTGTGCGCTTTCAGGCGTGGAGCCACTGGTCACTTTCAGAATGTCCGTAACACGGTGCAGCTTGTCGCCCGGGTTGATACGCTCTGGCGAATAGCCACAAAAGAAGTCTTTATTGAATGTGAGGCCACTTTCGGCTTCTAAAATTGGAACGCAAATCTCTTCGGTACAACCGGGATATACCGTGGATTCATATACTACTATGTCGCCTTTTTTTAAGACACGTCCAACTGTGCGAGATGCGGCTTTTAATGGGGTAAGATCAGGCTGTTTGGCCAAATCGACAGGGGTGGGCACAGTGACGATATAGAAATTGCAGGCTTTCAGATCGGCGAGTTCTGCGGAGAATTTCAGCAGGGAGCTACCGGCCAATTCTTCCGCTGAAACTTCCTTGGTTCGGTCATGACCTTTGGCTAATTCAGCAATGCGTTGCGTGTTGATATCAAAGCCAAGTGTCTGGTATTGCTTACCGGCCTCCACGGCTAGCGGAAGTCCAACATACCCAAGTCCTATTACGCCTATCGACTGTTTCATCTATCGAAAATTAGGGCGCAAAGATAAGGTCTTTTAACCCAAAACGGCCTTTTTGAAATAATCAAGCGTGGGTTTCAATCCCTGTGATCGTGTGTACTTCGGTTCCCACTTCAAGATTTCGCGCGCACGGGTGATGTCCGGCTTGCGTTGCTTGGGGTCGTCTTCGGGTAAGGGCTTGTAGATGACCTTGCTTTTGCTGCCTGTCAGACGTACAATTTCCTCTGCAAATTCGCCAATTGTGATCTCCTCCGGATTGCCAATATTCACCGGATAGGCATAGTCGCTCATGAGCAACCGGTAAATTCCTTCAACCAAATCATCCACGTACGTAAATGAACGTGTCTGGCTGCCATCACCAAAGATGGTCACATCCTCGCCTCGCAATGCCTGTGAGACAAATGCGGGTAATGCTCGGCCATCGTTGAGCCGCATGCGTGGACCATACGTATTGAAGATCCGCACGATGCGTGTTTCCAAACCGTGAAAATTGTGATAGGCCATGGTCATTGCTTCCAGAAAACGCTTGGCTTCATCATACACGCCACGTGGACCAACGGGATTCACATTACCCCAGTAATCTTCGTTTTGCGGATGCACTTTCGGGTCGCCATAGACCTCAGAGGTAGAGGCTACTAACATGCGGGCATTTTTGGCCAGTGCCAATCCAAGCAAATTGTGCGTACCCAATGCACCCACCTTCAGGGTTTGAATGGGCATTTTCAAATAATCGATTGGGCTGGCAGGCGAGGCGAAATGCAGAATATAGTCGAGATCACCCTTCACATGCACATATTTGGTCACGTCATAATTGTGAAACTCAAAATCTTCATGCGGCATGAGGTGCTCAATGTTTTTGATGTCGCCGGTAGACAGATTGTCCATAGCGATGACATGAAACCCCTCTTTAATAAAGCGATCACACAGATGCGATCCCAAAAATCCGGCTCCTCCGGTGATCAATACGCGTTTTTTAGTCATGGTCAAAATTGGTTTACCACTTGAGGCATGGTGGGTTGGTTCAAATCTTTTTCTGAAACGATGGGTTGCTCATTCAATTCCCAATTGATGCCTAGTGCGGGATCATTATACAAAATGCCCTTTTCGTGTATTGGCGAATAAAAGGCGTCTACAAAGTAATAGAACAAGCTGTCGTTTTCTAGCGAATAGTAGCCATGTGCAAATCCGCGTGGCACCAATAGCAAAAGGTTCGGTCTGTCCAAAATCGTTTTGAAATGCTGCAAATAGGTGGGCGAATCTTTGCGAATATCCACCACCACGTCCATCACTTTGCCACGGGTGACACCCACTAATTTGGCCTGAGAATAAGGCGCATCTTGATAGTGTAATCCGCGCAGCACATTGGCACTGGATATGGCAAAATTCACCTGCTTGATATCAAATTGGATACCTGTGGCATCAAAAAGATGCTTTTGGTTGAATGACTCCATGAACGTGCCTCGCTCGTCACCTTTGGAGACAACTTCTATCAGCACACAATCTTTGAGTGGAGTGGGTGTTATCTTCATTTCACCAGATTCAGTAAGTATTCGCCATAGCCGCTTTTGGCGAGTGGTTGGGCCAAAGCAATTAATTGTTCTCGATTGATGTACCCCATTTTATACGCCACTTCCTCAATGCAGCCTACTTTGAGTCCTTGTCGGTCTTCAATCACCTGCACGAAGTTGCCCGCTTGCATCAGCGATCCGAAGGTGCCTGTATCGAGCCAAGCCGTGCCTCTATCGAGCACTTCGACTTTTAGTTGGCCTTTGTTCAGATAGGTATTATTCACATCGGTGATTTCCAGTTCGCCTCGTGCACTCGGTTTGATGTTAGCCGCTATTTCCACCACCTGGTTGTCATAAAAATACAAGCCGGGTACAGCAAAGTTGGATTTAGGACGAGTTGGTTTTTCTTCGATAGAAATGGCCGTGTTGCTTGCATCAAATTCGATGACACCATACCGCTCAGGGTCTTGCACATGGTAGGCAAATACGATTCCGCCCGTTGGGTTAGCACAGCCTTGCAGTTTTTTGGAAAATCCGGATGCATAGAAAATATTGTCGCCCAGCACGAGCGCTACACTGTCTTTGCCAATGAATTCTTTGCCAATGATAAATGCCTCTGCTAGTCCATTCGGCTCAGGCTGCTCTGCATAGACAAACCGACAGCCCATCTGCGAGCCATCTCCCAATAGGGTGCGAAAAAGAGGTAAATCCTTCGGTGTGGAAATGATCAATACTTCGCGAATGCCTGCCAGCATGAGGGTGGACAAGGGATAATAGATCATCGGCTTGTCGTATACGGGCAATAGCTGTTTGCTCACCGCATACGTGAGTGGATGCAGCCGCGTGCCCGAACCTCCCGCAAGTATGATTCCCTTCATGCTTTGTATTGCTCGTTGTAATAATTGAGATAATCGCCGGATGTGACTCCCGTGAGCCAATCTTGATGGCTAAGATACCAATCCACCGTCTTTCGGATGCCTTCTTCAAATTGAAGGGAAGGCTGCCAACCGAGTTCTCGTTTGATTTTGGATGCGTCAATGGCATAGCGCATATCGTGCCCCGCACGGTCTTTCACAAAGGAGATCAGCTGAGCCGATGTACCCGGTGTACGTCCCAATTTTTCGTCCATTACCTCACAGAGCAGGCGAATGAGGTCAATATTCGTCCATTCGTTTTCACCGCCTATGTTGTACGTTTCACCGATTGCGCCCTTGTGAAAAATGACATCAATTGCCCGCGCATGATCTTCCACATACATCCAATCCCGAATGTTTTCACCAGTGCCATAGACCGGTATCGGTTTGTTGTTTTTGATATTGTTGATAGCCAATGGGATCAATTTCTCGGGAAACTGATACGGGCCGTAATTATTGGAACAATTGGAAACGACTACAGGCAAACCATAGGTATTGCCATAGGCCCGTACAAAATGATCGGAAGATGCTTTGGAAGCCGAATAGGGCGATTGCGGATCGTAGGCCGTGGTTTCAATGAAATGTCCGGTAGCACCGAGGGAGCCAAATACTTCGTCGGTGGAGATGTGGTAAAATTTCTTTCCTGCCGGATCCGCCCAATGTGTCCTGGCGGCATTCAGCAGACTCAATGTGCCTATGACATTCGTTTTCACAAAAGCCAGCGGGTCTTTTATGGAGCGATCCACGTGCGACTCTGCTGCCAGGTGAATGACGCCTATGAAATCATTTGCGCCGAATAATGCCTGTACAAATGATTCATCACAAATATCCCCCTTTACAAAATGATAGTTTGGTGCATCGGCCACATCGGTGAGATTGGCCAAATTGCCTGCATACGTAAGGTTATCCAGATTGAAAATGTCGTACTGAGGGTACGTGTTGACAAACAGCCGCACCACATGTGACCCAATGAAACCTGCTCCGCCGGTGATCAATATGGCCGACTTCATTTATAATAGGATTTGTACCACTCAATGAATGCATGAATGCCTTCTTTGATGGTGGTTTCGGGTTTGTAGTCAATGGCCGCTTGCAGCGCTTTCACATCTGCGTAGGTTTCAGGCACATCGCCAAGTTGAATGGGCATGTAGTTGATTTGCGCTTTTTTGCCCAGTTTGTCTTCTATGGCATGAATGAAATCCATCAGATTCACAGGAGAATGATTGCCCACATTGAATATACGGAACGGCGCAAAACTGGTGGACGGATTTGGCTCCTTAGATGACCAGACTGGATCTGGAGTGGCCGGATGATCCAGCAAACGCACGATCCCCTCTACTACATCGGCCACATAGGTGAAATCGCGGATCATTTTGCCATGATTGTACACATCTATCGGCTCATCGTTGATGATGGCTTTGGTAAATAGAAACAGCGCCATGTCCGGCCGCCCCCACGGGCCATAGACGGTGAAAAACCGCAATCCGGTAACCGGAAGGCCGAAATTAGCCGCATACGAATGCGCTATCAGTTCATTTGATTTCTT
>CAZPST010000057.1:0-12136 GCA_964589185.1 uncultured Roseivirgaceae bacterium
ACCTGCTGACGTCTCTCTTTTCCAAATCAACCATGGTAAAAAATGATGCGGGCATCTCCGTACTCCGTGGCTTCCGCAGCGGTGAGATTCGTACGCGTATGCGCTTCAGTAGGATTACAAACTTTACGCTACGCTGGATGTGGGCATTTAGGTGGCAACTCATTATTCGCACGGGCCTATGAAGTGGAGACCTGTTATCGATTTTGGCTTGGTGGTGCTCATCTGGATGACCCAACTAATTGTGTATCCGGGCTTCACCTACTATTCCGCTACTGATCTGCTTGCTTGGCATACAGACTATACCACGGCCATTACCCTGATCGTGGGGCCATTGATGCTGGCTCAGGCTGCCTTGCACACGTATGCCTTCATTCGCCATCGACATTGGACAAATACACTTTCGGCTTGCCTGCTCTTACTCATTTGGATACACACTTTTGCATTTGCTGTGCCCCTGCACAACGAACTGGCAACAAGTACAACCCCGCTGCAAACAGCCACTGAACTGGTCGCAACAAATTGGTACCGCACCATTTTGTGGACATTGGTGTTTGTGGTTTCGGTACTATCACCAACAAAAAATTGACGCTATGAATTGGATGAAAAATGTGCTGCGTCTAGCAGCCATTTATAACTTCGTGTGGGGCGCTTGGGTGGTGTTGTTTCCTCAGCACTTTTTTGCACTTGTGGGCATGGAGCCCATGAATCACCCAATGGTTTGGCAAGGCATGGGCATGGTGATAGGTGTGTATGGCATTGGCTATTGGTGGGCGGCTCAAGATCCGGTGCGACACTGGCCCATCGTGGCGGTTGGCTTGCTAGGCAAACTCTTCGGCCCTATTGGTTTCTTTGTCAATTACCTCTCAGGTCAGGTGCCTTTTGGATTCTTCTATACGCTCATTACCAACGACTTCCTGTGGTGGATTCCCTTCATCCGCATCCTGAAAAAAGCCCACCAAACACAGCCTATTAAGTGGATTTAACTGAAAGTCAATCCAGTGTCAGAGCCTTGTCTTTTTCAATTGGCGCACGTTGGCATGACGGTTCATGGCTGATTCGAGTAGTTGCGTGATCAAATCAGTATAGGTTACACCTTCATATTGCCAAAGAGCCGGATACATACTGATACTAGTGAATCCCGGTAACGTATTGATTTCATTCACATATACATCTCCCTCTGCCGTAAGAAACATATCCACCCTTGAAATCACTTCGCAGTTCAGGGCGCGATAGGCACGTATGGCTGTTTCTTTCAGCAATTCCACCGTTTCAGGTGCAAGGTCTTTAGCAGGAATGTCCAGTTGTGTGACAGACGATTCACTGTATTTCTCATCAAATGAATACTCCTCCTCGGCGCGCACTTCTCCGGGTGTAGTCACACGGACGTTTTCGTCACAGCCGATAACAGCACATTCTAGTTCGCGTCCCGTGATCATTTCCTCCACAATCACCTTTCGATCATACCGGAAAGCATCCTGTACAGCCGCATCAAATTGTGCCGCGTTGCGCACCTTGTGCACCCCAACGGATGAACCCATGTTGGCCGGTTTTACAAACAAGACCTGTCCAAGTTCTGCACTCAGACTGTCATACGTGGCTCCCTTAATTGGCGTAATTAATTTGCCACGAGCCACGCGGATACCCGCTTGAATGAGGAGCGACTTTGCCACATCTTTATCCATAGCTACGGCAGATCCCAAGATATTGGGCCCCACATAGGGCAAGTCAAGTAACTCCATTAGACCTTGAACGGCTCCATCCTCGCCATTTGGTCCGTGTAAGACCGGAAATACAACATCAGGGGTAAAATCAGCTATTGCACTGGTTCGAATAATGGAAGGACTCCCTGGTACTATACTCACTTCGTCCCCATCGGTAAGATGAACTCCTTCCGGAATAGTCGGCAAGTGAAGCCACTTGCCTGCGTGGTTGATACCTACAATGAGTGGCCGGAAACGAGCGGTATCTAGTGCCTTGACCACATTGCGCGCAGAACGAAGGGAAATCTCATGCTCGGGCGAACGGCCTCCGCAAAGAATCAGAACATTGATCATTAGTTTACTATAGAATCTTCTTTGGGCGTGTGCAGATTGTCTTTTAGCAAGGAATCCAGCTCGACAATAATATGATCCAATTGCACCATCATTTCATCATCTGAAAGGTTTGGATTGTTCAGAATGGCATTGATCTCATCATGAATGCGAATTTCAGCGGCCTTTTTCTCACCACTTGTATATTTCAGTGTGTTTTTGAGATGCATCATGCCATACTTCAGCGCCACCATGGCGTCATGCCTGTGCTCAGACTTTAGCAATGCACGGGTAACTTTTATTTCCGCTTCAGTGAGCGCATTCAGTGCCTCCGAGTACGAAATGTTGATATCTGAGATTACGAGCGAATCATGCTCTAATTCCCGCTTTACGATTTCAAGATCAGTAATAGATTCCTCTAGAAGTGCCCTACTCTCCGGATCAAGATCGCGCTCAATCTTACGAATATCGCTAATGGCCTTGATCAGATTGTCCAACCCTCGACCATAGTCTCTTTCCTTAAAATAGGTTCGCGAATTGCCAAAATGCAAATCAGGATCTACAGCTTGTCCGGTAAGAGGTAAAGGCTTGCTGGGAGATAATACCTTGATGCCGTAAAACACACCAAAAACAAAAAGTAGCGCTAAAATGTATCCTCCTGCCTTACCCATAAGTTACGATTATTTGGTTTCTGAATGACGAATATAACATACTTCCGGTTATTGCTTTTTGCCCAACCTTTCCATTAATACTTCACCTTTGCAATCTTATCAGGCTGTAGAATTACTATCTCACTTGAGTCTACTTCTATAAATCCGTCGTGCTTGAACTCTGACAAAATGCGAATGACGGACTCAGGGGCTGTGCCCACCATGCCGGCCAAATCGGCTCGTGCGATTTTGAATGAAGTGGTTGGTTCGTCCGTTTTGTACTTTTCGTAGAGCTTCACCAGCGTATCAGCGGTGCGTTTGCGCACGGTGTTGTAGGCCATATCCATCAGCTCACGCTCACGCTCGGCTAGGTTGAGGGAGAGTATTCGTATGAACTGGCCGGACACTTCTCTGTTTTGGAATATCAAATCTTGAAAATCCTGACGGGGGATCAATACCAATTCGGTTTCTTCCATGGCCATGGCAAACTCCGTACGGTCACTGTCTTGAATGAGCGCCTTTTCGCCAAGAAAACTTCCATCGGTTAGAATGTCGTGAATGAATTCCTTTCCGTCTACATTGATCTTATAGGTTTTTACTTTTCCGCTTCGGATCATGTACGCATAGGAAGCATAATCGCCCTCACGGTAAATGATATCCTTCTTTTTGAATTTGCGTGTTTTTTGGTTTTCCAATACTGCCTGAATACTTTGATACTTGCCGGCTGCCCGCACAAAATCTTCGGCATTGGTTGATTTTTTGAGTCCTGAATACTTTTCCAACCGGCGCTCTATGGCATGCAGCAGTTCCATTTCTTCAAAGGGCTTGGTGATGTAATCATCGGCTCCCATGTTCATGCCTTTGCGGAAATCTTCTTTTTCTGTTTTGGCCGTCAGGAAGATGAACGGAATGCTGCTGGTAGTGGGATTTTTCATTAGCAGGTAGAGCACTTCATAGCCATCCATTTCGGGCATCATGATGTCGCACAGGATGAGATCGGGGGCATTTTCAAGGGCTGCCTTCACGCCTGCTTTTCCGTTGGAGGCTGATAGTGCCTTGTAATTTGACAATTCCAATAATTCCACGATGTTTTCGCGCACATCGTCTTGGTCTTCTATCACCAATATTGTTTGTTGGCTCATGAGGGTATTGTTGGTATTTTGATGCTAAAGGTACTGCCTTTTCCTTCTTCGCTCTCATAAGAAATGCTGCCTCCTAGCAAATCCAAGTATTTTTTTACAATGTTGAGCCCCAGTCCTGTGCCCTGTATGTTCACCGCATTTGCCGCTCGGAAAAAGCGATCGAACAGATTCTTTTGCTCGCGCTTTGGTATGCCTATTCCGTAATCCTGCACTTCAATTTGGAGTCCTTTGTCGGTTGGTTCACAACGCACGTCTATTTGTGCACCCTCGCTTGAATATTTACTGGCATTTGATAGCAGATTGATGAGTAGGTTTTTGAGCAAATTGGCATCCGTACGGATCATACCTGCTTCGATGCAGTCGCATTCAATGTGTTGGCCTTTTTTTAGCACCATGCTAATTTCTTGGATAATCTCCTGCACCAGATCATCTAGCTGAATTTCTGTCACATGCAGTTTTACGGCTCCACTTTCCAGTTTTTCGAGTGATAGAAAATCATTAAGAATAGTGGTCAAATTGCGCACGCTATTCACGATCCGATCTGCGTGTTTTTCGCGATTGGGCTGTTGATCGGCCTCCGGATATTTCTTGATCAGATTGGCCGATGAAGCGATGGTGGTGAGTGGCGTGCGAAACTCATGGCTGGCCATAGACACAAAGCGAGATTTAAGCTCACTCAGTTCACGTTCTCTATCAAGCGCCTTCAAGATTTCCTTTTCAGCTTTACGCAGCTCTTGCAGACTCTTTTTGAGTTCATTTTCGGCTAGTTTGCGTTCTTGTATTTGGCTCTGCAAGCCCATGTTGAGGTGTTCCAATTCGCGGGTGCGGTCTTTTACTTTTGCCTCCAGTTTTGACGTATACTCCTTCAGTTTTTCGCGCTGCTCAGCTAGGGTTTGTTCTTGTCTTTTGCGCAGCGATATATCGGTAATAAATGCCACCACGAGCGTTTCGTCATCATGCTGCAAATAGCTCAGGCTAATCTCGATTGGAAAGGTAGTGCCGTCCTTTTTAAGCCCTTGCAGATCCAGTCCTAGGCCCATACTCCTGATAGAGGGTTTGGCGGTATATTTTTCGCGGTGATGCACGTGGTGATGCCGATGCTCGGCAGGCACTATTTTTTCCACTTTTTGTCCGGCTAGCTCGGCTTCTTTGTAGCCAAACATTTCTTCGGCACGCGGATTCATGGCTGTCACACCGCCCTGCCCATCAAACACCATGATGCCCTCACCCGAACTATGGAAGAGTTTGCTGAGGAGTTCTAGTCCATTTTTGGAGGTAAGAAAATCACTGTTCAATTGCATGAGGAGAATCGGAATTTGCGTGGTTAAACCTAACCAACCTAGGGAGAAATTGTTGATGATCTTTGATAAAATTCAACGCATATACTGATAGATGTCAGGTTTCTCATTTTTCGACACTTCTATTTTTGCTAGAATTATAAAAACCGAAGTGTTCAAATCCATATTGATTCCGACTGATTTTTCACCATCTGCATGGAAGGCCATGAGAATAGGCTTGGAACTCGCGCACCTGTACCGAGCCACTGCCACCGTGCTGCATGTGTATCCGGCCGCAACCGAAGATGAACAGAATGTACCCCAAGAACTTTTTGAGCAGTTGGAAAAAGTACGGACCAATATGGAGGTGATCACCAACGAGCTTACCGAAGAGCAGAAAGTGCAAACAACAAACATTGTGGTGGCCGGAAATGTGCACGAGACACTACTCGAATTTGTACAAAGAGACAAGTACGATCTGGTGTTAATGGGTGTAAATAGTCACGGATCGGATAACTCACCGGGCAAACATACACTCGTCGTGATGGAGCAGAGCAATATCCCCGTGCTGGTCGTGCCAACTAATTATGACATAGATGAATGATCGGGTGGTGGACGAAAAATTGGTGTGCCATCACTGTGGCGACCCGTGCGAAGACGACAGCATCGTATCGCACGAGCACACCTTCTGCTGCTATGGGTGCAAGGCCGTAAACGAACTACTGACCAATAGTACATTCGGCGAACATTATAAGGAAACTTCTCGCACCAATACATCGGTGGCCGCCACTAAAGCAGCTCAGAAATACGACTTCCTCAACCATCCGGACATACAGCGCGAACTGCTCCGTTTTCATGACGAGCGTTTGTCTGTTGTCCGGTTTTTTTTGCCGGGCATCCATTGTAGCTCCTGCATCTACCTGCTGGAGCATTTGCCCAAATTGAATGCCCATAATTTACGTGCTGAGGTCAACTTTGTGAAACTCTAAGTAGTCATAACGTTTCAGCATGCAGCTATTTCTCTGAAAGAAGTAGCCGTACTGCTTTCGCAATTGGGCTACCCACCGGATGTGTCGCTGGATAGTTTGGATCATAGCAAGCAGAAGAAAATCAAATCGAATCTGGGTATCAAAATAGCCGTGGCAGGATTCTGCTTTGGCAATGCGATGCTCATGAGCATGCCCGAATACCTAGATGCGCAGTTTCAACTCACTGACGAATTCAGAGGCTTATTCGGATGGATCAATCTCGCTTTGGCTTTGCCTGTCATGCTTTATTCGGCCAGTGATTATTTTGTGAAAGCATGGAAAGGCGTGCGCGTGCGCACCATGAACATCGATCTGCCCATTGCCTTAGGTATCGTCACCATTTTCGGACGAAGTGCTGTGGAAATCATTTCACAAACAGGCATGGGCTACATGGATTCCTTGGCCGGCTTGATTTTTTTCTTACTAATCGGCAAATGGTATCAAAGCAAAACGTACCAAGCACTTTCATTTGAGCGCGATTATGCCTCGTATTTTCCTGTGTCTGTCACATGTCTGATAGATGGACAGCCATTTATTCGCTCCCTCAAAGAGCTCCAAAAAGGCGATTGGGTGGTCATTCACAATGACGAACTCATTCCGGCTGATGGACGCATTGTGCAAGGCACTGGCACCATTGATTACAGTTTTGTCACGGGCGAATCTGATCCTGTGCGCAAAGAACAAGGCGAAGTGGTGTATGCCGGAGGCCGACAAAAAGGAGGTGAATTGGTGGTACAACTCGACAAGAAAGTGAACAACAGCGAACTCACAAGTCTCTGGAATTCAGACTCATTCGCCAAGGACCGAGCCGTGCTTCACAACCTCATTGACCGCCGCAGCAAGTACTTCACGCTCATTATTTTGGCGCTGGCAGTAGGCAGTGGACTGTATTGGTCTTTGGTAGATCCTGCTTTGGCGTGGGATGCCGCCACAGCAGTGCTCATTGTGGCGTGCCCGTGTGCGCTAGCATTGGTGCTCCCATTTGCCTATGGTCATGCCATGCGCGTGTATGGTAGACATGGCCTCTATCTGAAAAATGCCGAGGTGGTGGAATCCATGGCACGTGCTGAGGAAATTGTATTTGACAAAACAGGCACACTCACACAAAATGAAGCCAATGTACGCTTTGTGGGTACGCCGCTTGTCGGACAAGAGGTAATGGTTCTGAAATCTGCCCTTGGCAATTCGGCTCATCCGCTCAGCCGCGTAGTGCATGATGCGTTACCGGCAGGAGATAAATTTCCCGTAGCGGACTTTCACGAGGTAACAGGCAGTGGATTTGCGGCTGCAATTGATGGGCAAACAGTGAAAGTGGGATCTGCAGCCTTCTTGGGTGTTCATGAGGCACTGCACACCAACGAATCGCATGTACATATGTATTTGGATGGGTACCGAGGATACTTTGCCATTGCCGCCACCTATCGCCCGGGTATTTTTGATATGCTCACCGGTTTGCGAAATACGTACCGACTGCATCTGCTCTCAGGGGACAATGATGCCGAAAAGAGTCGCCTCAGGATGTTTTTTGACGCAATGGCCTTCAAGCAAAAGCCGCAGGACAAATTGCTCTACATAGATGGTATTCGTGATTCAAAACTGATGATCGGCGATGGCCTGAATGATGCAGGGGCACTCAAGAAGGCCGATGTGGGCATAGCTGTGGCAGACGATATTCACCAGTTTTCTCCGGCCTGTGATGCCATTTTACGCTCCGACAGGGTGGCCACTTTGCCTGAAGTATTACGCTTCTCCAAGGGCGTGATCACTATCGTGTATTTCGCGTTTGGGTTGTCGTTTCTTTACAATATCGTTGGGCTTGCCTTTGCTGTCACTGGCCAACTTTCACCCATCGTATGCGCTATCCTGATGCCTGTGAGCTCTGTCACTGTGGTTGGTTTCGTCACATTGATGGTAATGTGGAAGGGAAAGATATTGGGGCAAGCCAAAAATTCATAAACCCGTATCAACTGACATCTCAACACCCAAATCCAAAATGTCGGGTGAATGCCGTGTTGAAGTCTTTTGAATAATTTGCCTCCGCAATCAAAGGACTCTACCCTTGCTCAAAAAAAAACATATGGACGCATTCAAACAACCCCAACTCGGCCAGACCATAGTGAACCTGCGGCAAGAGAAAAAGCTCACGCAAGAGGAGCTCGTGGAGCGGTGCAACCTTAACGTGCGCACCCTGCAACGCATAGAAGCCGGTGAAGTGACACCCCGCGACTATACCATTCGGGCTATTTTCTCGGCACTAGAGTATGAGTTTCAGACATTACAAGAAAATTACGAGCGCACTGCTATGCGTCGAAAACTTCAACTCGCATGGATCAGCGGAATCGTGTATTTCCTCATAGGATTTGCCGAGGTGATCATGGACAATTGGCGCTTTGAGGGGCCACCGGCATATTTTCCGTTGCTGTACACCACGGTCAAATTACTAATACTGGTGTCTTTCGTATGCTTCATGCTGGGCTTTGTGGAATCGGGCAAATACTTCAAAAATGCACTCGTGCGGATCAGTGCCTATCTGATGCTCGGCTCCATGGCTGTGATCGAATTGTACGATATCCTGTCGGTATTTTCTGATATGGACGGCAAAGAATTTATGATGATCAAGGGATTCGAGGCTGTGGCCTTTGGTGGTATCGATATCGTCTTTGGTATTGCGCTCATTCAGCTCCGAAAAGTCCTTGGCACCACGGCTTTGCTAGCAGGTATATTGGAAATAATCATTGGATTTTTCTTTCTCACGTTCTTTCTGGCCTTTTTTGGTTTATTCGTGATGATACCGGCCATTCTACTCGAAATCATCGTGCTGTACAAGGTGTATGATATGATGCAGCCGACCGCAGACGCTTCTACAACTAACTAGCGGTGCTGTGCCAAACTAGCCGGGATGGAGCCCTGACGCAAGGTAAGGGCGAGAGCCCGAGTACGGTGCATAAATAGCCTGACGAAATCGCTCTAAAAAGTTTTGTGAAGAAAAATTGGCATCCATGGAACTAAAATGCATGTACATACATTTATTGTTTATACTTAAATACAAAAAGCAAACAATAGATTATGGAAACACTAACAAAAACAACCTGGGCCATAGACCCAACTCACAGCGAAGTTCAGTTTAAAGTAAAGCACCTTGTGATAAGCACGGTCACGGGTACGTTCAAGAAATTCGAAGGAAGCATAGAGAGCGAAAATGAGGATTTTGATGGCGCTACGGCTTCATTCACACTAGATGTAGACAGCATCGACACCAACGTAGCAGACAGAGATGCGCACTTGAAGAGCGATGATTTCTTCAATGCTGCCTCGTATCCGCACCTGAAGTTTAACGGAACGCTCAAGAAAGTATCAGGTAGTAACTACGAACTCACCGGTCCGTTGACAATACGCGACAACACCAAAGAAGTAACCTTGAAGGTGGAATTTGGTGGACAGATGGTAGATGGATACGGCCAGACAAAAGCCGGTTTTGAAATCAATGGAGCCATCAATAGAAAGGAATTTGGTCTACAATGGAGCATGGTCACTGAGGCCGGTGGCGTGGTAGTGGGTGATGAGGTGAAATTGAACCTCAACGTGCAGGTGGTACTTCAATAAGAAATCATAGATTAGGTTAGGTTTATAGTAAGTAATTTGAAAATGTCCCCTTTGATGTGTCAGAGGGGATTTTTCTTGTCCCTTTGGCAAATGATAGCACATTAAAAATTCATTAAAATTACCCTTTATGAATCAGCCTCTTCGATCTACCTTTGGCGCCTCGTTGTATGGAGACGTACTCCACTAGCCAAAAATTAGCTTTTGATGTTTCGATTTGTAGAACACTTTCTGAGAGGCTTTCTGGAATCCGCTTGGTTCCAAAATTTCATTACAATCATCATCATTCTCAATTCCATCCTCATAGGACTGGAAACGTACCCTGAGATCGTAAGGGAATACGACATCCTGATCGATATTTTCGATATGATCATTCTGGTGCTGTTTACAATAGAGATCGCTCTCAAGCTCCTCATTTATCGCGGACGTTTTTTTACAAGTGGCTGGAACGTCTTCGATTTTTTCATCATCGCCATATCCATATTGCCGGCAGCCGGATCATTTACGGTGTTCAGGGCACTGCGGATTGTTCGTACACTTCGCCTCTTCAAAAGCCTGCCGAAGCTCCGCTTGATTATTGAGTCGCTACTGCATTCTATCCCTAGCATAGGTTGGATCGCGGTGTTGTTGGGCATAGTGTATTATATCTACGCGGTGGTAGGTTACAATCTGTTTAGTGTCACGTATCCGGAGTATTTTGGCTCACTGGGCAAGTCCTTCTTCACGCTCTTTCAGATCATGACACTGGAGAGCTGGTCATCGGCCATTGCCCGACCGATCATGGCCGGTGTGCCGTATGCCGCTATTTATTTTGTGACCTTCATTTTGATAGCCACCTATACCACACTCAATGTGTTCATAGCCATAGTGGTGAATACAATGAACCAAATGACGTTGGCCGGACTGCATGAAGAGGAAGAGCACATGAAGGAGTTTGTGAAACAGGAAAATCTAAAACTGCACAAGAAGTTAGATGCCTTGCAAAAGGAAATCAAAAACCTGAAGATCAAGGAATAAAACAAATGTCCCTCGCCTGCCGTACATGCACGGCATGAAAGCAGCCATGCGCCCCACCTATGGAGGTCCCGAGCAGATACGCCTCGCGGAAATCGACAGACCAACACCCAAGTCCAATGAACTACTGGTTCGCGTCATGGCCAGTACTGTGAGCCGCACCGACTGTGGCATCTTGACGGGTTATCCGTGGGCCATTCGGCTATTCATTGGCATCTTCAAGCCTTCATCGCCGTATTTGGGGACAGATTTTGCGGGAATCGTGGAAGCGGTGGGCGATCAAGTGACACAATTCAAAGCAGGTGATCGCGTGTGGGGATTCAATGATCAAGGGCTCGGATCGTACGCACACTACTTCTGTATCAAGGAGAAAGAGGGTGTGGTGAAAATCCCGGAGGGCATCACATTTGAATATGCGGCAGCCAGCGCCGAGGGGGCTCATTATTCCATCAATTTCCTCAATAAAGTACAGGTGAAGCCGGGGCAAAAAGCCATGGTAAATGGTGCATCCGGAGGCATTGGTTCGGCCATGGTGCAATTGCTCAAATACAAAGGTTTGTACGTAGCAGCCACCTGCACCACCGAGACGATGGAGCGCATCCGTGCATTGGGAGTGGACAAAGTGATCGACTATACGCAGACTGATTTCACCCAAGATGGCGAGACGTACGATTACGTGTTTGATGCCGTTGGCAAAAGTGATTTCAGGAAGTGCAAACCGCTGCTCACACCGCGTGGCGTCTACATCTCATCTGAACTGGGTCCGGGAGCTGAAAACATCTACCTGCCGCTGCTCACGCTCTTCAGCAAGCAAAAGGTGAAATTCCCTGTGCCGCTCAACGTAAAGGAAAGCCTAGCACAGATGAACCGGCTACTGAGCCAAGGGAAATACCAACCACTTATTGACCGTACCTATCCTCTGGAGCAACTAGCTGAAGCCTATGCGTATGTGCAGCAGCGCCAGAAAATCGGCAATGTGCTGATCGATCTGGCGTAATCCCTACCCCTGCTTTTTGAAATGCACGCCCGGCAACTCACGCAGCGACTTGGCTGCCCACTCGGGTGTGATATCTCGCTGCGGATTGGCAAATAGCTCGTATCCTACCATGAATTTCTTCACCGTGGCTGAGCGCAACAGCGGCGGATAGAAAGTCATGTGCCAGTGCCATTCGTCATGCGGCTGCCCATCTGTGGGTGCCTGATGAATGCCCGAGGAATACGGAAAACTTGTTTGGAAGAGATTATCATAACGGATGGTGAGCCATTGAATCGCCTCAGCGAATGCAGTTTGTTCAGCCTCATGCATGTCCGTGATGCTGGCCATGCGTCGTTTGGGCAAAATCATGGCCTCAAATGGCCAAATGGCCCAAAAAGGCACCAACACCACCATGTGTT
>CAZPST010000058.1:0-12098 GCA_964589185.1 uncultured Roseivirgaceae bacterium
TGGCCAGCATCACGCCATCTCCCAGCCCGTCGATGAGCAGACCGCCCATGTCGGTAGCGGCATAGATCATGAGTTCTTCGTCAGTGGCGTTGGGGAATGATCGCTTGATGACAACAGGCAACTCCACACCTTGGTTGATCAATTCCACAAAAAAACGGCGCAATGAAAGCAGCGCATTGTCAAAATGCGTGGTGAGCACAATCACCACATCGGTGCGGCCTTTGAGCTGCGCTGTGGCTTCCAAGTCGGTAACGTGCATTTTCAGGAAGTTGAGCTTGGGATGCAGTTCGGCGGCTTCTGACCAAGCGCCTACCGTGAGCATGGGATATTTATTGTCTTGATCGTATTGCTTGAGCCACGCGCCGTAATCGAGGATTTCCTTTAGTCCATTTGGCAACATAAACGGCACAGGATCTTTGCCTGAGTAGATGTAATCGGCACCCATGTCGTTCATTCCCCACTTGTCTAACTGTGGCAGATATGAATGACCGATGGCCTTCAAATCTTTCTTGTCTTCCACTCGGATGTGCGAATAGTCGGCAATCACGCGGGGCACATTGGCCGCTCCAAAATTGGCCACTTCGATGGTGTGTCGTCGCGCGTATTCAAAAGGGTTGATCGGGTTGTGAGCAGCTTCAGGCAGCTTCACTTTGTCTTCACGGTTCTTTAAACGATCGACCATGATGCGGCCAACTGGTGCCTCCACTTCCGGTGGTTCGGTGAGTGACACGCGCACAGTATCGCCCAGACCTTCTTCCAGCAACGTGCCGATTCCTACGGCCGATTTAATGCGGCCATCCTCCGCCTCCCCTGCTTCTGTGACGCCCAAATGCAATGGATAGGGCTGCAATCCTTCTTCGTCGAGTTTCTGCACAAGTAAGCGATACGCCTGCACCATCACCTGCGGGTTGCTGGATTTCATGGAAATGACAATATCGAAGTAGTTCATCTTCTCGCAAATGCGGATGAACTCTAGGGCAGACTCCACCATGCCGAGGGGCGTGTCGCCGTAGCGGCTCATTATTCTGTCTGAAAGTGAACCGTGGTTGGTGCCGATGCGCATGGCCGTGCCGTGCTGTTGGCAAATGCGCACGAGCGGGGCAAATTTCTCTTCGATGCGCTTGAGTTCCGCTTCGTAGGCGGCATCTGTGTATTCTATTTCTTCAAATTTTTTCTTATCGGCGTAGTTGCCGGGATTCACCCGCACTTTTTCCACTATCTGGGCGGCCAGTTCGGCGGCATTGGGTGTGAAGTGAATATCTGCCACCAAGGGCACGTCGCATCCACGCTTGCGCAGTTCGTCGCGAATGGCACGTAGGTTTTCGGCTTCTTTGATGCTGGGTGCTGTGATGCGCACGTACTCACACCCGCTCTCCACCATGCGGAGTGTCTGCTCCACCGAACCGAGGGTGTCCATAGTATCCACAGTGGTCATGGACTGCACACGAATGGGCTGCTCGCCACCGAGGGGCGTATTGCCAATTTTTACTTCACGGGTGATGCGGCGGTGGTAGGTCATTACATTGTTTGGTTTTGGAAATTAAATTTCCTAAGAACTTTAGCATGAGAAATCGTCCTTCCTTCATCCACATCCTTTTGCCCTTCAGCAATTTGAGCTTTCTGTTCCTCTGTAAGTTCATCCCACCAGTCGGATGCTTCATGCTCGCCCTCACGTATTTGATTCAACAAATCGATGGTTTCTTCATCGGCTGAATCCACCCAAGCTTTTATCCGCTCTTTTTCTTTTGTTAAATTCATTTTTCTGATTTTTCAAGACACTAACTAATTCGAATGATATCCTTCTGAACATATGGCGCTATCAGATGGTTAAGCGAACGTTTGGTAACCAAATCAACTTTCATTTTCAAAGACGCAGAGAGTTCCTGCTCTAAACCAATCAGCTCTAAGAGGTTTACCTCCTTTTGAAACTCCACCAACAAATCCAGATCACTGGTTGCATGATTTTCATTGCGAGCAAATGAACCAAACACCCCCACATACAATGGATCGTACTTGGCAGTCAATTGAATAATCTTCTCCTTTTGTTGCTCTGTAATCATTTATCAAAGGTAAACGCTAGTCTTTATCAAATCACATTGTCTGAATCACGGATTAGGCAGATTTTGGGATTTCGCGGATTCCTAGTTCGGCGTTCAATATTATGTTTTAGAAACCCCATCATCAAATTATCTCATCAACAAATCAGCAAATCCCTCCGCACCCCTTGCGTCCCTAAAGGGAGCCACCGCACAAGTACTACCCCACTAATTAACTTATCACTATTCACTATTCACTAAATCAACCTCCGCACCCCTATTTACCTAAAGTGAGCCTCCGCACAGGCATTACCCACTGATTAACTTATCACTAATACAATTTTCACTAAATATCCCCCAACTGCGGCCTCACCACGATATCCTCTACTACCGATCGTGCACTCAACGAAAACGACACCCAAATTAGTTCGGCTATGTCCTCCGGTTTCATCAGTCGTCCTTCGTCCACATCTTCACCATCCCAACTGCTTGTTTGGGTCGCTCCCGGCAAAATTGATGTCACGCGCACACCGAAGGGTTTCATCTCCTCTCGCAAGCCTTTGGACAATCCGTAGATTGCAAACTTAGAAATGGAATACGAACCGCCCGTAGGGTACGCCTTGATACTGGCCACCGAACACACATTGAAAATGTGGCCTGATCTTCTGTCCTTCATCTCGGGAATAAATGCCCGGCTTAAATAATAGGCACTGTACAAATTGGTGGCGATCATGGATTCCAGCAGCCCTTCTTCTTCAGTATGAATGGGAGCGGGCACGAAACGCCCGGTATTGTTAATGAGCACACCTACTTCCCTACCCTGACTTTTTACAAACTCAATAAAACGAAACGTGTCCTGCTTGTCGGACAAATCGGACTGCTGCACATGCACCTTGGTGCCATAGGTTGCTTCTACCTCTTCTTTCAATTGGGCTAGTTCGGCTTCATTGCGCGCGCAGGTGACCACATCGTATCCCTCCGATGCAAATCGCTCTATAGTGGCACGACCGATCCCCTTTGATCCGCCAGAAACAACAACTAACTGATTTGATTTTGTCATTTTACTTGGTGTTGGTGCTTTCTTTATTAATTTTTCGCAAAACTACAGACCCCATTCGGGGGAGACATGAGAAGCCTCGGTAAATATCTGATTTTTATCCACAATCTGTTCGTTCGTCGGGAGACCTTCCGCACGTACATCAAGTTGATTTTTGACGAAAGTATCAAAGTGGGTTATGACTCTCTTTTCATCGTCCTCATTGTCTCCATGTTTATGGGTGCGGTAACCACCATTCAGACGGCCTACAATCTGGTAAGTCCATTGATTCCTGATTCCATCGTATCACTCGTGGTGCGCGATATGACGATTTTGGAATTAGCGCCAACCATTATTGCGATCGTATATGCTGGCAAAGTAGGCTCCAACATAGCCGGTGAACTTGGGACCATGCGCATTACCGAACAGATTGACGCACTGGAAGTAATGGGTATCAATGCCACATCCTATTTGGTACTTCCCAAAACTATCGCATCGGTGCTTATGTTTCCGATGTTGGTGATTCTATCCGGCTTCACGTCCATTTTCGCCGGATATTGGACAGCAGTGACCACCGGCGTAGTGACCGGTCAGGCGTATATTTCGGGTATCCAATTAGAATTCAATGAGTTCGGAGTATTTTTCGCACTCATCAAGGCGGTGACCTATGGGTATTTGGTGGCTACCATTTCTGCCTACAAAGGCTTCTTCACGTCGGGAGGTGCACTTGAAGTAGGTCAATCCTCTACCAATGCGGTGACGAGTAGTTGCATAGCTATCCTCGTGGCTGATTACATTTTGGCTGTGATGTTTGCTGAATTCCTGATACCCTCATGATTGAAATTCAAAACATATCAAAATCATTCGCCGACAAGCAAGTGTTGTTTGACATCAGTGGCACGTTTGACAAGGGTAAAACCAACCTCATAATTGGCGCTTCAGGCACAGGCAAGAGTGTGCTGCTCAAATGCATTGTAGGCTTGGTACACCCCGATCATGGAAATGTGCTCTACGACAGCAGAGACTTCACGCATGCAGACAAAGAGATGCAGACAGAGATACGCCGCGAGATTGGAATGCTATTTCAGGGGGGTGCCCTCTTTGATAGCAAGACGGTGGAAGAAAATGTGATGTTTCCGCTGGATATCCTCACGCACATGTCAAAAGAGGAAAAGCAAGACCGAGCAAATTTCTGCCTAGAACGAGTGGGTTTGGCCAATTCAAATAAAAAAATGCCATCAGAACTCTCCGGCGGTATGAAAAAACGTGTGGGCATTGCCCGTGCCATTGTAAACAAACCCAATTACCTTTTTTGTGACGAACCCAACTCAGGGCTAGACCCACAGACATCCATTCGAATAGACAATCTAATAAAAGAAATCACAGACGAGTATAAAATCACCACCGTGGTGGTGACACATGACATGAACAGTGTGTTAGAGATTGGCGACAAAGTAATGTTTATCTACAAAGGTCAAAACCTATGGGTAGGCGACAGTTCCACTATTATCAAATCCGGTGTGAAAGAACTAGACGATTTTGTATTTGCCAGCCGGATGATGGGGATATACAAGAAGGAAATGCAGTAAGTCAATCAGTTCCCATTATCTCCTTCCTCACCTGTGAAATATGTAACTATCATCGGTGCGCATGTAACCCGCTTGGTATTCATCTAACTAACCTTTGTACAGTGGAAATTACTTTCACACTGCTTCGCCAGATGCGAAATACCCAACCCTGTACAATCATGAAAAAATTGATTTTATCATTGGCCACCGTAGCGCTACTTTTTGCTGCTGTGCCTTCACAAGCCAATACAAAAACGCCCATCGAATCAACGGCCGTCACTCCGGAAGCCACTGTGTTGCTCACACGACTGGATGAAATTATTGCCATGAACAAATCGGAGCTCAACCGAGCTGAAAAAGACGAATTGCGTGCTGAAATTCGTGTGATAAAAAGCGAACTAAAGCGAATGGACTCTACAGTGACTATTTCCGTAGGGCTGCTTCTGATTATCATCATACTGATACTTGTGCTTTAGTCTGATGAAAAGGCTAGGCCTCATCCTGCTTGTCATCGGCCTCTTGATCACGCTTTTTTCCGGGTTTCAATTCATGACTCGGAAAAAAGTAGTTGATTTCGGTAACGTGGAAATAACACAAAACGAAAGCCACACGGCTGACTGGTCTCCATTTTTAGGAGTGGGCATCATGGCCGTGGGCGGACTTGTACTCCTACTCCGTCCTAAGAAAATCTAAATTTTAATTCAATCAAATTAAACACCTATTTAACACATAAGATCATGGGAAACATACTTTACATAGTAGCCGTCATATTACTTATTCTTTGGGCTATCGGCTATCTCGGTTACAGCACAGGAGGCTTCATTCATATTTTGTTGGTCATCGCAGTGATTGCCGTAATTTTTCGCGTTATACGCGGAGGTGGTAGATACTAATTCTGCTTAGGCATAGATTCAAATCTAATCAGTGACATGTGTAATACTGCGCATGTTTTGTGTAATACATAGGGGCAATCAAAAGTTGAATTTTGTACTTCACGAAATTTAAACAAAATGATTATGAAATCGGATCGAAATATACTCCGCAAACGTTTATCAATGTTCTTCGGAATAGTTGGTTTTACTGCCCTACTAATAACGCTAGCTTCTTGCGGTAAAGAAGATACAGGCGGAATAACTCAATTGAATGTCCGCCTTACAGATGCTCCCGGCGATTTTCAAGAAGTAAACATCGAAATTGAACGTGTGGAAGTGAAACGCGGCACAGACAATGGCGAAAGCGGATGGATAGCGCTTGATACAGAATCTGGCGTCTACAACCTGCTCGACTTCACCAATGGATTAGATATGCTACTTGCTAACGGCGAAGTGCCCAGTGGTCGTCTATCTCAAATCAGATTAATCCTTGGGTCAAATAACTCCGTGCGTGTAGATGATGTCAACTGGGGCTTAGCTACGCCTAGTGCGCAGCAGTCCGGTCTGAAATTGAATATTCAAGCAAATCTGAAGGACGGTGTGGATTACACGCTCCTTTTGGATTTTGACGCTGCACAATCGATCATCCAGAACAACTCAGGTTATAGCTTGAAGCCCGTCATTCGCTTGATCACAGAAGCCACATCCGGCACAATAAGCGGCACGGTGACTCCTCACGAGGCAAGTCCGGCCATATTTGTTATCAATGGATTAGATACGCTTGCGTCATCATTTACAGATGAATTAGGTCGATTTATTCTACAAGGTGTCCCTGCCGGATCGTACTCAGTGAGTTTCAATGCTGCCACAGGTTATCAATCCTCTTCATTGGATGGTATTGACGTGACCGTCGGTAATGTCACAGATCTTGGTGTGGTTACAATTGCAATGAATCCTTAACCACACACTATTCCATGTCCATTCTCGCAACATACAAACCCGCTCTTGCTGCATCAGATTACAGCACGGATACACATATCTCCACTCAAGTCAGAGCTTTTTTGAAGCTAGCTGAGGGCAGTGGAAAACCGATGGAGAAATTGCCTATTCAGGAAGCCCGATTGGCACTTGAAACAGCGCAATCGTCCATCGAAACGGATATGTCAGGTGTTCAAATTGTTGAAAAAACCATTGAGGTGGATGGACATGGGATATTACTTCATGTCATACGGCCTGACAGTGCCCCAGACAGGCTGCCCGTCTTTGTATTCATACATGGTGGTGGCTGGGTCTTAGGTGATTTTCCTACCCACAAGCGACTTGTAAGAGATCTGGTTATCGCGTCAGGTATGGCGTGCGTATTTGTCAACTATTCTCGTACGCCGGAAGCCATCTTTCCACAAGCATTGAATGAAATTTATGGTACCGTAATGTGGCTGGCCAATCATGGTCTAACACTTAATCTAGATTGTACCAGACTGGCATTGGCCGGCAATAGCGCCGGTGGCAGCATGGCACTGGCTACTGCCATGATGGCCAAAGACAAAGGTGGACCGCCCATAGCATGTCTGTTGCTTCAGTGGCCCACGGTCGATGCTAATTTCACGCGCGTGTCCTACCAAAAATACGGGGAAGGCAGATCCCTGACCACTGCCATGATGAAGTGGATGTATGGAATGTATCTGCCCAAAATGGAGCAACATAACGATATCTATGCACTGCCCATGCAAGCCACCATCCAACAGTTAATCGGCTTGCCCCCCACCCTGATACAAGTGGCTGAAAACGATGTGCTTCGTGACGAAGCGGAGACATTTGGACGCATGCTCAATGCAGCAGATGTACCTGTGACAACCGTGCGCTACAATGGTATGATCCACGATTTTGGTATGCTCAATGCACTTGCTCATCTGAGCGAAACGTCTGCGGCTATGGAGCAAGGTGGTCAAATGCTCAAAAAGTATCTCTCGCTTGATCCCATACCCTCATCGGATTCGCGCATTAAAAAGAAAACTAAACCACCGGAAAAGCCAGTCAGTATGACCAAAAAGGCAGATGACAAAACACTAGCCAAATGGGCGGATGATGGTGGCAACCCGGCGAAAGTCCAAGTGAGCCATCCTACGGTATTATAATTAAAACAATTTCAATGTCGGGGAAATCTGAAAATGTAATGATTGGCTCAACCATGGTAGCACCTCTTATCAATCGCACTACTGGTTCCAATCTTTTGGTACATTTAGATGGTCTAGACATAAGCTATACAGATGAAGGACCGGATGAACCCAATGCACTTGTTTTCATTCATGGGTTTCCATTGAACAAATCAATGTGGGACTATCAAGTAGAAAAACTGCAAGCCACATTTCGGGTAATAACTTTTGACATACGTGGACACGGTGAAACAAGCGCCGGAATAGGCGAATATTCCATTGCGCTTTTTGCCGAGGACATGATGCGTCTTTTGGATCACTTAGAGATATCAAGTGCCATACTTTGTGGACACTCCATGGGCGGCTATATTGCAATGAATGCTGTCAGCAGATGGCCGGAGCGATTCTGCGGACTTGTATTGACCAACACTCAATGTGTTGATGATTCTACTCAGATGAAAACCAAACGCATGCAAGCCATGCAAGACATACAGCTATACGGCACGGAACAATTTGCTGATGACAGCATCCTACATCTATTCGCTCCAGGTTCATATGTCATCCGAAAAAATGACATTGACAACATACGTAAAATGATAAATGGTACCTCGCAAGAGTCACTTATCAAAACCCTGCGGGCGCTCATGTGTCGGGATGAAACATGTAGCATACTCAACCAAATATACGTCCCCGTGCTGCTTATTGCCGGCAAAGAAGATCGTATCACACCTCTTGCTGCATCTCGATTGATGAACGAACGGATATATGACGCATGGATGACCACATTTCCACTTGCCGGACATCTGTGCAACCTGGAAATGCCCGACGAATTCAATGCATCACTCCAAGAATTAGGCACCAAAACACTAAGGTGTTGAGTGGATTAATTCATCGCATCTTCGGCAGATTCAGATCCAGCCGCCCTGTGATTTGTATAAACTATTCAATCTAAAATGTAACAGTAAAATACGCCGAGTTGGCCAATTTTATCTCGAGCCTTATACACTATCGGTAAGTCGCCCTTCTACCGACTCATTATTGCGCTTGATCGTCGCAACTTATACGTACTGGCCTTCAAAAATAAATGAGCAAAATGATATCTGTAACGAAAGAGGGCGTCTTACTAGAGCCTACCAAACACAAATTTGAAAATGGAGGCGTACTCAACCCAGCCACCATAGAAGCAAATGGCGAGATACATATGCTCTATCGGGCCGCCAATCACGCCAATTATTCTAGCATTGGTCATTGCACACTCTCCTCACCCACAATCATAAAATACCGTGATGAAATGCCGCTCATCTACCCGATGGAGACCTATGAATCTCATGGGGTAGAAGATCCACGGGTAGTGCAGATAGATGGCACTTTTTACCTAACCTACACAGCCTATGACGGCAAAAATGCCCTGGGTGCATTGATGGTATCTGAAGACCTCAAAAGCTTCGAGCGAAAAGGCATCATTACACCAAAAATCAATTTCAAAGAATACAAATCGTGCATCGAAAGCTGTGACGGGCTGAACGACAAGTACTTGCGTTTCATCAAAATGTTTGATGAGCACACGGGTGCAGAGAAACGCAACAAATTCTTTATTTGGGATAAAGACGTAATGTTTTTCCCCCGCAAAATCAATGGAAAATTTGCCTTCCTTCACCGCATTTTTCCGGATATACAGATCGTTTATTTTGATGATCTCGCCGATTTGAGTTACCAATTCTGGAAAGATTATTTGGTCAATATCAAGGAGCACATCGTGCTCTCGGGCAAGCTCCCCTTTGAGGCCAGTTATATTGGCGGAGGCTGCCCACCTATAGAGACGGCTGACGGCTGGCTGCTCATCTATCACGGTGTGGAAGACACCAAGGCCGGGTACGTGTACCATGCCTGTGCCGCCCTCATGAATCTGGATGCCCCCACCAAAGAAATAGGCCGCTTGAGCTATCCGCTCTTCTCCCCCACACAGGATTGGGAAAAATATGGTGTCATCAAAAACGTGGTATTCCCTACCGGCACATTGATCAAAGACGATACGCTCTACATTCACTATGGTGCTGCTGATAAACGGATCGGTACGGCATCTGTCAGCCTTTCTGCTCTTCTCACAGAACTCAAAACTGCCAAACAATGACAAACCACCGATCAGCCTCCAATCAGATACTACTGATTTCAAGCTATCCGCCACGCGAATGCGGCATAGCCACGTATTGTCAAGACTTGATCAGATCGCTGCAAGGCCACATAAGTCCGTCCATCAAACTGCAGGTGTGCGCATTGAATAATGGGTCGCCGTTGGCCAACTATCCTGAGGAAGTCATCTACCAACTGGACTCCAACCAACTGGACGAGTATATCTGGTTGGGGAAAGAAATTAACCAAAACGATGACATTGGCATGGTCTTCATCCAGCACGAGTTTGGGCTGTTTGCCGGTGACTATGGCGAAGCACTGATGGGATTGCTGTACACCCTTCACAAGCCCGTGCTTATCACCCTTCACACCGTGCTGCCCTCACCCGGTAACGGCCACAAGCACATCATACAAAGCATGGCGAATATTGCAGAGGCACTCATAGTGATGACCCATTCGGCACGCCGCATATTGATAGACGAATATCTTATTGACCAAGAAAAAGTACATGTCATTCCGCATGGTACGCATGCTGTGGAAACCAAAGATGTACCCGCTCTGAAGCGCAAATATGGATTGGAAGGCAAAAAAGTAGTCACCACGTTTGGGTTCATTGGGGCCAATAAAAACATAGAGACAGCCCTAGCCGCACTGCCGGCAGTAGTGGCACAATTCAAGAACGTAGTGTATTTGGTGATAGGAAAAACACACCCCGAAATCATCAAACAAGAAGGTGAAATGTATCGGGAGCAGCTAAGTGTCCAGGTAAGTAAATTGAAAATAAACGAGCATGTGCATTTCATTAATAAATACATCGCGCTAAATGAACTACTGGACTTGCTACAGATGACGGACATTTACCTGTTCATGTCAAAAGACCGCCACCAAGCCGTGAGCGGCACATTTGCCTATGCAATGAGTTGCGGCTGCCCGATCATCGCCACGGGCATCCCTCATGCCAAAGAAATGCTCACTGACCAGACGGGTATCCTGGTGGATTTTGAAAATCCCGAGCAAACCTCCCAAGCGCTCATCCAATTGTTATCAGATGAAAAGCGCTGCACCAGCATGAGCCTAAATGCCACTCAATCGTCCAAAACCAGCGAATGGAAAAATGTGGCCGCCAAACACACCCGACTCTTTCAGTCCATTTTGCCACACACATCCATCACGTTGAATCTCCCTGAAATTTCACTCAAACATATCAAGCGTCTCACCAAGGGTGACGGTATCATTCAGTTTGCCAATGTAGCAGAGCCGGACACCACGTCGGGCTATACACTGGATGACAATGCCCGTGCATTAGTAGCCCTGTGTATGCATCTGAAAGAGACCAATGACAGCAGAGACCTACTGCTCATAGAGAAATACTTGGATTTTGTCTGCGCGTGTCAGCGACCGGACGGCCTCTTTTTCAACTACATGAATATCAACCGCACCGAAAGTGAACAGAACGAAACGGTGAATTTGGAAGATTCGAATGGGCGAGCTATCTGGGCATTAGGTACCCTATTAGCACATGCGCAGATCCTACCCTACCGTTTCATCATTAAAGCACAACTCAGCTTAGGTGCGGCGTTGCAAGAAATACAACAATTCGAATCGCCCAGAGCCATTGCCTTCTGTATCAAGGGGCTCTATCTCTATAATTCCACCTGTACACAAACCGACGTGGAGCACATCATACACAAGCTGTCCACCCGGCTTGCCCAGAAATACCTAGACACCAGCAAAGATGGCTGGCATTGGTTTGAAAATTACCTAACATACAGCAATAGCGTACTTCCGGAGGCGATGCTCTATGCCTACCTGTCAAACAAAGAAGGTGATGTGGTATTCAAGAACATCGCGAAGGAATCATTTGACTTTTTGCTGGAACAAATTTTTACAGACACGCGCATAAAAGTAATATCTAACAATGGCTGGATGCACAAGGGTAGTCAGCGAGACCGGCACGGTGGCGAACAGCCCGTAGATGTGGCATATACCATAGAGTCACTCTACCAATTTCACCAAGAATTCCCGGCAGATTATTACGGCGAGAAAATGGAGATAGCCTTCAGTTGGTTTTTGGGAAACAATGAACTGTGCCAACTCATGTACAATCCAACGACAGGCGGATGCCACGACGGCATGGAGAAAGAAAATATAAATCTTAATCAAGGGGCCGAGTCGACCATATGCTACCTCATGGCGCGATTGACAATGGATCGAGCAAGAGAAAAGAACAAGCCTACAGATCATCCCCTGCACGCATCACCCATGAAAATACTGGCGAATACATGGAATAATAAATAGGCGAC
>CAZPST010000059.1:0-12017 GCA_964589185.1 uncultured Roseivirgaceae bacterium
TGGAGATGGCCACATCATTACCAAGCACCTGCGCGCACACCATGGTCAATGCCTCGCATTGGGTAGGGTTCACCTTGCCGGGCATGATCGATGAGCCGGGCTCATTCTCGGGAATCAATAACTCCCCAATGCCACTGCGCGGACCGGATGCCAGCATGCGAATGTCATTGGCAATTTTCATCAGACTTACGGCCAATTGTTTTAATGCACCATGTGTCTCCACAATAGCATCATGAGCGGCCAAGGCTTCAAATTTATTGTCCGCCGTGCGCATGGGCATGCCCGAATGCTTCGCGATTTTTTCTGCCACCAGCACATCATAGCCAGCCGGTGTATTGAGACCAGTGCCCACAGCCGTGCCACCAAGCGCAAGTTCTGATAAATGAGCCAAGGTGTTGTTTAGCGCTTTGATGCCATGATCCAGTTGAGACACATAGCCGGAAAACTCTTGTCCCAAACTGAGCGGAGTGGCATCCATGAAGTGCGTTCGCCCGATTTTAACCACGCCCTGAAATGCATCTGATTTTTTCTTCAGCGTGTCGCGTAGTTTTTTCACCATCGGTATGGTATGCTCCGCCACCACTTTGTAGGCTGCAATGTGCATGGCCGTAGGGAAGGTATCATTGGAGCTTTGGCTCTTATTCACGTCATCATTTGGGTGAATAGCTTTCTTATCATCCATCAGCGAGCCGCCATTGAGTACATGTGCGCGGCTGGCTATCACTTCATTGGCATTCATGTTTGATTGTGTGCCAGAGCCTGTCTGCCACACCACAAGCGGAAATTGATCGTCATGCATGCCTGTCAAAATCTCGTCACAGACTTTGCCTATCAGGTCAGATTTTTCTTTGGAAAGCACACCCAATTGGGTATTGGCTTCAGCGGCTGATTTCTTCAAAATAGCAAATGCACGCACGATCTCGATGGGCATCAGATTACGGTCGGCACCTATTTTAAAATTGTTGCGTGAGCGCTCGGTTTGCGCACCCCAGTATTTGTCTGCGGGTACTTTTACCTCGCCCATGGTGTCATGTTCTATGCGGTATTCCATGATAATTATCCTATTTTTAATCAAATGTAATTGAAGGGGTGAAAAACCCTACTAGTGATTTGCGGGAACTGTTTGTTTTGTGCTCTGCGTTTTAGAGCGTACGTTTGCATAGTTTAGATCGATTCTAAATAGATGAATCCAATAAAAGTTGTTCTGTCTGACTTCCAATACCTTACCCGTGAAGGTTTGGTGCGCTTTATAGAAAGTGATCCGAATCTACAATTAGTGGAGGTGGTGGAGCATTCGCAAGATTTGCGTCAGGCCATTATTAAGCATCATCCGGATATCATCATTCTGGATTACGAAGCTCAAAAGCAAGATCTCAATACGCTGCTTCTGGAAATTATCAAGAATGAATTTCCTCAAGTGTTGGTCATCACCAATCACGATAACAAGCCGCATATTCGCCAGATGCTAGATATGGGTATCCGTGGGATCGTGACCAAAGGGTGCAGCCGCATGGAGATTGTAAATGCCATACAGGCCATCGCCATTGGCAACCGCTTCTTTTGCAATCGCATTTTGGATCAGGTGATTACGCAACCAAGCACCGAAGAAGTGACGTGCGAACCCGCCGATCTCTCGCCGCGTGAATTTGAAGTTCTCAAATTGATCATCAAAGGTCAGCGGACGGTAGAAATCGCAGACAATCTGTCGCTGAGTGTACATACCATTAACTCGCACCGCAAAAACATCCTGAAAAAACTCAACCTGAAATCCCCCGCCGAACTGATCGTATATGCAGTGGAAAGTGGGATGACGAAGCTTGCGTAATTACGGTTGAGTGGAGAAATCCTGATTGTATGGTCGCACACTATCCGGCACCAAGATTTTGATGTAGGCATGCTTGGTGATCGTATGGCAGGCATTGCACGAATTCACCAAGGCTCGATACGAATTATCGGCCAATACCTCATCTTTTTGATCAATTGCCTTATCCATATCCTTAATGGCCGGATCTAGAATCTGCTGGGCATACGTACTCAATTCCAATCCTTCATCCACCACACCCGAACTCACAAATTCCTCGGTGACTTCTTCCAATTCGTGCGCATAGAATTCAGCCAATTCCCAATTCTTCTTTTCCAATGCCAGCCACAACTTGTGCGAAAACCGCTGATAGTAGCCCATTGCTTCTAGTATCGGATATTCATCTGTCTCTGTGGGTTGCAACGATTGTTGCTTTGGCCACAAAGTGACGGTCAATGAAGCTGCAACGAGTGCCAATGCAATGAAAGCGAGAATGCGAGTCATAGGTGTAGATTTGGAGTACAAAGGTCATAGCCCTGTGGCGGCTTTGCAACGCCTATAAATAGTGAAACTCTTAAGGCAATGTCACTACATCTAGTGAGGCCATCGCCACCTGTGGTGAGCGCAAATTGACGACCTTTAGCGATTGACATTGACTGGAGCTAACCAGTGTTTTGTATCCCATGCGTAAGATGAATGAACAAATCGTGCTCAGTGGATGCGCTACCAAACATATGACGCATTCTTGAAGCAGTTGGCATGTGCCATACACCAATGTCCGGACCAGAAAGATCAAATTATCTCCGAAGCTATGCGGTGCTCGGGTTGCCCGTACTCTTCAGCAAATGAGTGAACGCGAGAGGTCATTCTCAAATCATCCCATCATCAAATCATCGCATCCACTCACTACTACTAGTGAAAAGTAGCTACCACTAGCTAGTGAAAAATCCGCTACCGATAGCGATTGTGCAGACCGATTTCCGCACCCAATTTTGCATTGTTTAAAATCAATCTAAATAACTAAACTGTACTATATGAATTGGAATTGGAAATTGGTTGGGATGTTGATGGTGGCGGCTTCCTTGACAGCATGTACTGACGACAACCCCGCCCCAACTATCGAAGAACCGGAATTTTATACATTCGAACGTGATGGTGTATCAACTGTTGATTTCACCGGACAAACGCAGCGCATTGCAATGGCAACTGAAATAGCAAGCGCCTTGATAAACTCAAGTCTGGATGAGGCCACCATTGATGCCATGTTTACCCATCAACAAGGAAACAGTGACTTTGCAGGAGAAGGGTTGAATGCCTCGGATAAAAATGTGCGAAGCAAAGTCGCCGCATCTATGGACTATTTCAGCGCAAATGCAACCGACGCTGCAGCTATTAAGGCTGATTTTGACAGTTGGATAGCCGGACAGGCCAATGAAGTATTCCCAAATTGGGCAGCAGATGCGTCCGCCGGATCGGCTGGCTTTCTTCAGCAGTCAGGAGGAGGAGCCACGCGCTACCTCAATTCTAACGGCTTGGAATACAATCAGGCATTTGCCAAAGGACTGACAGGTGCCATGATGACCGATCAGGCACTGAATAACTACCTAAGTACACTCGTGCTAGATGCCGGAACGAATGTAGAAGACAACTCCAACGAAGTGTTGGAGTCTGGCAAAAACTACACGAATATGGAGCACAAATGGGACGAAGCATATGGCTATCTGTATGGTGCTTCCGCAGATGGGTCTAATCCCAATGCCACCATCGGATCAGATGACAACTTTCTGAATCGCTACATCGGTCAAGTAAATGCTGATCCTGATTTCAACACCATCGCTGAGGATATTTTCAATGCATTCAAACTGGGCAGAGCTGCAATCGTAGCAGGCCGATACAATGTGCGCGATCAGCAGATTAAAATCATCAAAGAAAATGTGTCAAAAGTGATTGCTGTGCGGGCCGTATACTATCTGCAACGCGGCAAGACGCTCTTGGAAGCTGCAAATCCGGATTATGCAGATGCTTTCCACCAATTGTCTGAAGGCTTTGGATTTGTATACAGCTTACAATTCACCCAAGATCCAAACACTGGTGAGCCGTATTTCACCCGTACGGAGGTGCAAGATTTGATTGATGCCATCTATCCTACTGACGGAGACAACCGCGGATTTTGGGATGTAACAACTACGGACTTGCAAATGACGAGCGAAACAATAGCGACAGCATTTGGCTTCACTGTGGCACAGGCTGCAAGTGCGAATTGAAAAAACAAATAGTGATGATTTAGCGAAAGGAGACTGCTTCGGTGGTCTCTTTTCGGGCTTAAAACGAAACATAGAAAAATGAAAAAATTAGCATTACTACTTCTGGCTCCCTTACTCCTGACCAACTGTGGCAGCAAGGAAGGCGATGGGGTCTTTAAAGATCAATTTGATAGAGCGGGTATGCTGGCCAATTGGGCAGACAACCTTGTTATTCCCGCTTTTGAAAACTATGTGAGCAAGCTCGAAACGATGGATGCGGCCGTGAGCACATTCAACACAGCACCAACAATAAACAATTTGGCCACCCTTCGCACAGCTTGGCTGGATG
Organism: uncultured Roseivirgaceae bacterium; assembly: GCA_964589185.1. GTDB lineage: Bacteria > Bacteroidota > Bacteroidia > Cytophagales > Cyclobacteriaceae > JAAEPI01. The sequence goes on from CAZPST010000059.1 coordinate 4,394, forward strand.
CATACAAAGCGTGGCAGTGGGTGGATATGTACGAAATAGGCAAAGCCGAAGAAATCACCTTGCGCAATTACACCAATGTGTATCCACTTAATGTGGCTGACATGACGACCACCTTGCTTTCCGGCACGTATGATCTCAGTTCAGTAAATAGACAGGATGAGCAAGGTTTTCCGGCACTGGATTACCTACTTCACGGATTAGCTGAAACAGATGAAGAAATTGTGGCCTTCTTTACCCACGAAATTGACGGTGCAAAATACCGCCAATACCTTGAGGATGTTTCCGCCCGCATGCTGAGTCTGTCTCAGAGCGTATTGGACGATTGGAATAATGGCTACCGCGACACATTTGTGAGCCGATCCGGTTCTTCAGCTACTGAATCGGTGAACAAATTGGTCAATGACTTCATGTTTTACTATGAAAAGCATCTGCGCGCCGGCAAAGTGGGCATTCCTGCAGGTGTGTTTTCTACCAATCCATTGCCGGACAGGGTGGAGGCCTATTACAGCGGCCATTCGAAAGTTCTTTTCAATGAAGCGTTAAATGCTGTGCAGGCATTTTTCAACGGCATTCACTTTGACGGATCGGCCAATGGTCTCAGTTTGGATGATTATCTGACCGAACTCAATGCCGTGCGCCAAGGAGCAGATTTGGCCAATCTTATCGATACACAATTCGATGACAGTCGAGTAATGGCTGCCACGCTCAATGCAGACTTTGCCGTGCAGGTGAATGCCAACAACACCGCCATGCTGGAGACCTATGACGAGCTGCAAGCCAACGTGATCCTGATGAAAGTGGACATGCTGCAAGCGCTCAATATCAATGTGGACTATATAGATGCCGATGGCGATTGATGGACAGGCGCACCCACTATATTGACCGATACACATCAGCTGCACCGCTGGCCGTATTTCGAATCCTCTTTGGGTTCATGATGCTGGCCGGCATTGTGCGTTTTTGGGCATTGGGGTGGATTGACAAACTCTACGTTCAGCCGAAGTTCTTTTTCTCCTACTATGGTTTCGAATGGGTGAAGCCACTGGGCGAATACACCTACCTATTGTTTGCCATTTGTGGCCTCTCGGCATTCATGGTGGCCATCGGCTACAAATACCGCCTCGCCATCATTACCTTCTACCTCAGCTTCACCTACATCGAGTTGATGGACAAAACGACGTACCTCAATCACTACTATTTCATCAGTGTGCTGAGTTTTGTAATGATCTTCCTCCCGGCAGCAGCTTACTTCTCTGTAGATGCCCGAAAGGCCTCCTTCGATCAGGTGCCTAAGTGGTCGATTGATGCCATCAAATTGTTGCTCTCCATCGTCTATTTCTATGCGGGATTGGCCAAGCTCAACTCCGATTGGCTGATAGAAGCCATGCCGCTGAAAATCTGGCTTGCCACCAAAACCGACCTTCCCGTCATTGGTTCTTTGATGAATCAAGCATGGGCGATCTACGGGTTTGCTTGGGCAGGTGCCATCTATGATTTGAGCATTCCCTTTCTGCTCTTTTGGAAACGCACACGCATGGCAGCCTTTGTGTTGGTGGTGGTCTTTCATATACTCACTCGCATCCTATTTCCCATTGGCATGTTCCCCTTCATCATGATTGTGAGCACGCTTATTTTCTTTGATGCGTCCTTCCATGAGCGAATCGTGGACGCCATCAGTCGATGGTTCAAAATGGGAAAATCCGTCGTTGATTCAAGTCGAATTTGGTCATTCAAAAATGACTTCATTCGCAAACTCACCCTAAGCATTCTTGCGGTACTCTTCGTGATTCAGTTGGCTCTTCCATGGCGAAATGTACTGTATCCCGGTGAGCTATTTTGGACGGAAGAAGGCTTCCGGTTCTCGTGGCGGGTGATGCTCATGGAGAAAGCCGGATATGCGCAGTTCAAGGTGGTAGATGCCCAATCGGGCAACTCATTCGCCGTAAACAATGCGGATTTTCTCACGCCTTTGCAAGAAAAACAAATGAGCTTCCAGCCCGATTTTATTTTGGAATATGCCCACCATCTCGGGGATCACTTTGCCTCGCAAGGGCACAAGAATTTGGAGATATATGTGGAAAGCTACGTGGCGCTGAATGGCCGCCTGAGCACACGTTATATTGACCCTACAGTGAACCTACTGGCGCATCAAGAGGGATTTTGTCATAAATCATGGATTTTACCTTTCACCGATGAGATCAAGGGCTTGTAATCTCATATTGCTTTTGCTCTTAGGCCTTCCGCTGTTGGCTCAATACCGCATTTCCGGTCAGGTGCAGGATGATGAGGGGCGGGGTATTCCCAACGCCGAGATTTACAATCGCACCACCGATCAGATCATTCCGGCTGATAAATCGGGCAATTTCTCCATGGAAGTCCAAGAAAAAGGCGTGTACGCACTGGCCGTGTTCAGTTTCGATTTTCAGGTGCTGGAGCAAGTGGTGGATGTGCAGGGCAACACCACTGTTGAATTGAAACTCGTCCGCCTGAGCACCGATTTGTCAGAAGTGGTAATCACCGAGGAGCGCGAAAAAGTCTTTCAATTGAAGCACCTGAATCCGGTGGAAGGCACTGCCATCTATGCAGGTAAAAAGAGCGAGGTGATTCTTTTGGACAATGTCATAGCCAACAAATCATCCAACAACGCCCGCCAAATTTATGCGCAAGTGGTCGGGCTGAATATCTACGAAAGTGGAGATGCGGGGCTCCAACTGAGCGTGGGTGGTCGCGGACTCGACCCGAACCGCTCGTCCAACTTCAACACCCGCCAAAACGGATACGACATCAGCGCCGATGTGCTCGGCTACCCCGAGAGCTACTACACGCCTCCGGCAGAAGCACTTCGCGAAATTCAAGTGGTGCGCGGAGCGGCTTCCCTGCAATACGGCACGCAGTTCGGTGGTCTTATCAATTTCAAAACGCACGCGCCTTCTGAGAAAAAAGTAGCGCTCGTTTCGCGTCAGTCCGTTGGGTCGTTCAATTTCTTCTCGTCGTTCAATAGCGTGAGCGGCACGGTGGGAAAGTTCAGCCACTACACCTACTTCCACCACAAGCAAGGCGATGGTTTCCGACCCAATTCGGACTTCAATTCCAACAATATTTTCACCAATCTCAACTACGAACTCACCGACAAAACCACCCTCTCCGTAGACCTGACATACCTCAACTACCTCGCCCAGCAGCCGGGCGGCCTCACGGACGAACAGTTTCACCAAAACCCCAACTTCAGCAACCGCGAGCGCAATTGGTTTGAAGTGGATTGGAAGCTGGCCTCCGCCAAAATCGAGCATCGGTTCAATACTCAGACCCAAACCAGCCTGATGTTTTTCGGCCTGAATGCGCACAGATACGCCCTTGGTTTCCGTGGCGATCCGACCAATCTAAACGGCAATCCGGTGGCCGAAGAAGACCCCACAGATGAAAACGGCGACTACATCTTCACCCGCGATTTGATCAAAGGCGAATTCCGAAACTATGGTGCCGAGTGGCGATTCCTTACCCGCTACGGTCTGGGTAGTCGAGAGAGTGTGATCTTGATCGGCTCCAAGCTATTCGTCTCCAACAATACCGCTGTGCAAGGGCCCGGTGACAAAGGTACAGGCGCTAATTTCCAGTTTGACCGTGCCACCTATCCCGATTATCCCAATCAGTCTTCCTTCCGATTCCCCAATACCAACTTGGCCTTCTTCGGGGAGAATATTTTTGTGCTAACCGACCGCCTGTCCGTCACGCCGGGCTTCCGGTTCGAGAAGATCCGCACGATCAGCGACGGCACCTACACACGGGTGAATTTTGACAATGCCGGAAACCCGATCGATAACCAAGAGTTTGATGACAACCGCACCTTCGATCGTTCCTTTCTGCTACTGGGCGTAGGTGCCAGTTATGACCTCACCGCCGAGCGCGAACTCTACGCCAACTTCTCGCAGAATTACCGTTCCGTCACCTTCTCCGATATCCGCACGGTCAACCCGACCTTTGTCGTAGACCCCAACATCAAAGATGAGCGCGGCTTCACTGCTGATCTAGGTCTGCGCGGCAGAAACGCCGACCTGCTGAGCTACGACGTGAGTGCCTTTGGCCTCTTCTACAATGACCGCATCGGCATCATACTGGACGACCGGGCGAACCGAGTGCGCAAAAACATCGGGCAGGCATTTATCTACGGCATGGAGCTCTTCGGCGACCTCAACCTGCTGGCGCTTGGTGGTTCACAACTGCCCGAGGCACGACTCAACTGGTTTGTGAATGCCGCCTTCACCGGCTCGCAATACATCCGCACCGAAGCAACCAACGTGACCGGCAACCGCGTGGAATTCATCCCGCAAGTCAACTGGAAAACAGGGCTGAACTTCGGCCGCAAGAATTTTCAAGGTAGCCTGCAAATGACCTACCTATCCGAGCAATACACAGATGCGCAAAACTCCCGCATCCCAACAGAAGGCGACAATCGAAGCGGCGTGATCGGTGAGATACCGGGCTATCACGTGTGGGACCTGTCACTGGCCTATGCCCGCACCCACTTCCGCATAGAGAGCGGCATCAACAACCTGTTCAACGAGTGGTATTTCACCCGCCGCGCCACCGGCTACCCCGGCCCGGGCATCATCCCCTCCGAGCCCCGCACCGTGTACCTCACCCTCCAACTCAACTATTGACCATGAGCAAAGACAAAGAAAAAAAGCTGAAAAAGAAGTGCTGCAAGAAGTACAAGAAGAAGGCCGTGCACTGCACCAGATGCCCCAAGGCCGCAGCATGCGCGCTTAAGCTAAAGTTTGCCAAACTGGCGGCTTGATGTTGTGACTTTCTTTGGACTTGTGCTGACCGTAGCGTCAGTAGCGAGACATCAAGGGAGTTTAGGGACTGTACTCCCGCTCTTTCCTTTGCTACGCGCCGGAATCGATCGGGGCTGGTTTATTTGCCGCATGGATATTCACAGATAGTAAAAACAAGGTAAATTGGTCATAGTACAATGTGGATATGCGGAAAGGGTTCTGCATATCCTGTTGGTACCCACCACCCAGTTTCTTGAAAATTCATGCCTGAACCAAACGACCTTCGCGATCTTAAATTAAGTAATGCTGATACAATGTTCTATATGAACCAGATCAGAGTTCTCAAAGAGCTTTTTAATATAAGGTCAGCCATCAATCCTCAAACGGAAGAATTTATAAAACAAAACTTAGAAGGTCTCATGGGGTTCATCCCATTCCTTAGTACAACAGTTCATTTTGGCCAACCATTTGAACGAGTAGTCATAAATAAATATGTCCGAGAAGACAAACAGAATGCGCGACTTAATAACATCTCTCAAATCAAATATCCACCGACTGAAGTTGCCAAAAACTTATACTATAATAGAGCTAATTTGCCAGGAACATCTATGTTCTATGGAGGATTTGGAATGTTGGCTACAGCACTAGAAACTAAACCAAAAATTGGCGATTTATACACCACTTCGTTTTGGCAACAGAAACAAGGAATGAGAATTTCCCATCTTCCAATATTTCACAAGGAAGAACTCATGACGTCAACTACTCAATATTTTGATGACTGGAACAACTATGCGGATTTATTAGGTCAACTGGATTCTAATGTCCGAAAACTTGTAAGTGAACTTTATAAGTTCATAACTGAGGCTTTCATTGCCCCAGTCAATCCAAATAACAAAATCGAATATATCTTCAGCGCAGTTTTCGCGGACTTTTTCACGAATCATCCCGATTATGGAGTTGACGCATTGTATTACCCAAGTGTCCCTAGCGGTTACATTTCTTCTAACATTGCCCTCAAACCTGAAATTCTAGAATCTCATTTTGAGTTAGTTGAAGTTCATGACTCGATTTGTATTGGCTCAAGAGAATCAGGACTCGGTGGTTGGATGTCTCATCGAACTGGAACCGCAATTTCTCCATCTTTAGCAACTAATGAACTGACTTGGAGGCACGAACCGGTACCTCCGGATGTTAACAGAATTATTAACCACTTTAATGTTCAATTTGAATAGTAACAATTGGCTATTACCCCTCAGAGTCATTGGCACGAGACTCTGAGAATTCCAATCTTACAAATTTCTAGATATCTTGAGCAATGTCGACTACTCAGAGTCCTGTCCCACGCCTAGCCAAAGCTAGAGTGACTCTGAGGGAATGAAGCGCCGCACAAACCTGACAGGTTTTATTCACCACTCTGCAAGAAACCTGTCAGGTTTTTGACCCGGATTTGAAAATCCCTTTATCTGTGGACAGCCATGTCTTACAGAAAATGTTGATCAGATTGATTAGCAAAGAAATGAGATTCTGTCACTCATCCTCTGTTGCCTCAAGTCCCAAAGCAATAACTGTTACAACTGAAGCCAAAACCACCCCTGTGGCAGTCAGTTTAGATTCTTTAAGCTGATTTCCTTTACTTCTTAGTTTACCATCCATTGTTTCCACAATTGTCGCCATCCAAAACTGATGTTTGATCTCCAGAACGCTTGAATCGTCATCCGAAACCACGAGAATATAGCTGCGAATATTGTTCAATGAATTTTTTTCAGAAAACGAATATTTTTTAGCAGTAGAAGGTAGTAGAATGGGTTCAAATGGATGGGATTTTCGAAGGTTTTTTGTGTAGGCTATTGGCAATTTTGAAAAGGCACGTGATACTTTCGATTCTGGTGGTATATAAGTTCGGGTACTCGATTCAGAGATTGTGCCTTCAAAATCGATGGATGTACTCCCTTTCACGATCTGTGTCGTATTTGCTGTTCCATTTAGTTTAGAAATTTCATCCTTGAAGGGAATGCTTTCCCCATTGAATACTATGGATGATCGACTCCAGTCGGCATACACCAATCTATTGGATGTGTTTTCTAGCTCAATTACCACGGTATTTGCATCCCGAAATGTGTAGGTGATATTTAATGAGTCTTCTATGTTTACAAAGGAACCCCCATCATTCATTGGCAAGTCACTTTCAAAACTCACGTATTGATGAATCGTGCAGCTTGTGCCAAGCAGCAATAGAATTGGAAGATAAAAGTGTATTGATCGAATAAGCATGATTTAGCATTTGTGATTTTGAATAGGTTTTAGGTGATGGTTGTCAATCGTACCCCTAAATAGTTAGTCGAATTAATAATTGATGGTCAAATGCTGCACAAGCTGCTTGTTCTAATTCCATGGTATGTGGCTCACAGTGGATCACAGCCATTGGGGTAATTTATTGTGATCGGTCAATTACGTGTCTGGCGCTTCCAAGCGCACTGACACGAGCGGCCTCCGGCATCTTCCGCTGGGGTGATGTCGGTGAAGCAGATAAAGGCGATTTTCAAATCCCGTTCAAAAGTTGCCCATCCAAAAATGATCTGCCGTCATACCCAAATTAGTGTAGTCTCAGTTATTAAGTTTACTAGTGTTAATAATTTAGTTTGCTAGTGTCAATAATTCAGTTTGCTAGTGTTACTATTTTAGTTTGTCATTTAATGGCATGGACGCATCACTCCAATTACTAATGCTCTTGTCCATTCCAACCAAAATGTGTTCAACCGGGTCATTGCATGAAATTGACGAGACGATGAAACAGCTATTAACCTGAGTTCGATTTTAAAATACGGCTAATTGATTTGATTCTTGAGGTT
>CAZPST010000060.1:0-11981 GCA_964589185.1 uncultured Roseivirgaceae bacterium
ATTTTTGGTGAAAAATGTGAAGGCCAATTGATCCAGCCAACTTTCATCACGGATTATCCGGTGGAAATGTCTCCATTGGCCAAAAAGCACCGAAGTAAAGAAGGTTTGGTTGAACGATTTGAGGCGATCTGCAATGGCAAAGAAATTTGCAATGCATTTTCCGAGCTAAATGACCCGATTGACCAGCGCCAGCGCTTCGAGGAACAACTGGAACTAGGCAAACGTGGTGACGAGGAAGCCATGACATTGGATGAGGATTTTCTGCGTGCCTTGGAGTACGGAATGCCCCCTACGGCAGGACTAGGTGTGGGGATAGATCGGCTATCTATGATCATGACCAATTCGCACTCCATTCAGGATGTTTTATTCTTTCCACAAATGAGACCTGAACGACGGGTTACTAATGCGACCGATCAAGAATATATGGCCGCCGGAATCAGGAAGGAATTGATTCCAATTTTACAAAAATTAGGTTACCTTACGATTGCTTCGTTGAAAGAAGCAACCTTGAACAAGCTTCATAATGATGTGTGCGGCATGCGCAAAAAAATGAAGTTAAATGACGTTGAAAATCCAACTAAAGAAGAAGTAGAAGCATGGCTAGCTTGAGCTACATAATTGTCGAAGACAACCCCGAGTTTGCACTCCTTTTGCAAAAATACCTAGAGCGTATCCCCGATGTGCATCATTTGGGCACGTTTGGCGGCACCACGGACGCTGTGTTGAATATTGAGCGTCAGAAACCGGACATCCTATTTTTGGACATCAACATTTCCGGCTTGGAAGGCCCTGAATTCATGGAATTGGTGGATTTCAAACCCAAAGTGATTATCGTCTCGGGGCACTCAGAGGACATCATGAACAATTATGATATTGAGTATGTGGATTTCATTCAGAAGCCACCTACCCTTGATCGATTGAAGGAAGCGCTGGCTAAATGTCGCTAAACACCTAATTCCCGAAGAAATCGAAGAAGCTGCGTTTCTTCTCCACTTTCAAATCCTGAAGTATTGCCGATTTGACACGCAAGGTGAGGAAATAGGATTGGTACGTTCCGAAGGGTACCCAGTTGAAGTCCAATGTCCAGCAATGTAAATCACGGTGTACACCAATGCGGGTGGTAGTGAATTCTTTTGCATCAAAATCATAGCCCGAGTTAAATGTTACCTGTGTTTTGTCGGTAAGCCCCAGCGATCCGCCGAAGTTCATGCTCTGGCGCACGGCGACCTCTTCAAATCCCCGCTTGCTACGCGAGATGGTATAGGTAGTGCGAAGACTCCAAGGCAAGTTGAAATCCACATACAAATCGGGGTTATTCTGAATATGTTGCACCGTTTCTCTGATTTCGCGCTCCTCCTCTGTTTCGGCCAGATCAGGATTAAACGGATCTTCACCAAACTGTCCCTGACCTCTATCACCCGCCGATCTACCTTGATTTTGCGAAGCGGTTGATTTTGACTTTCCCTGCAAGTTCAAATTGATGGATGTATTCATCGACGTAATCTGCCCAAGCCCTTGCCCGTTGTTCCACGCATAGCGATCCAACCTACGCTGCACCACCCGTGTGCCCGTAGCAGTTTCGGTGCGGGAGATAAGTTGATAGATATAGGGATCCAAAGAAGCACTCGTTTGTATGGCCAATTTGTTCTCGAAAAAGCTCGTTCGCGCTGAGAGGGAGATATTGCTTAGTTTGAATGAATCTGCCGCAAAGTTGTACCCCGAATTAGCCGATAGGTTATCAAATAGCTTAATTTTCTTGAAGGAAACACCCGTTGTGTCCTTTTTGTCGAGCACCTTCATCTCCATGTTGTTCGTCACCCCAAATGACATAGTGCGGCTCTCTCCTCCCGGCGGAGACCCATAGATGAAGCCTTCGTACTTTGACAACCGCTGTGTTCGCCCGTTTTCATCAATGATCACATCTGAATACACCCCATGGCGAGGATCTCCAAAATCAGGATTGTAACTGAATGAAACACTTGGCGTGACTACATGGCGAATAGCCTGAATATTTTTCCATCCTATCGGATATAGCCCATATAAGCGCGTATTCAATGAGGCGCTACTTCTCCAGCTTCCGGCTCTGCTAAAGCCATCAATGGTATCTACACGCACACCGCCAGCCAAGGGATCATAATCCGTAAATTGCAACTCCCGATTGTACCACAATTCTTCATAGTTAAATGAGGGCGTCAGTGTGAAGTACTTCATCACGGTCAAGGATGTGGAAATGGGCACACTGTGCCGCGCTCCCAACCTAGATCGATCTAATATTTTATCAAAATTGGCACTGTTGAATACAATTGTGTCTTGTGCATCATCAAATTCATTGGCCACATCGAAATTGAATCCCCGGCGAGGGGCATTTGTCAATTCGTTTTTGGCTGAAAACGTATGACTCAAGTTGAGTTTAGCTAAGGCGGAATTTGGCTTGCCTACATTCCTGAAGGGATAAATCCGCGTCATATTGAGGGTCATCTCCGGCAAAGTCAGGTTCACTATCTGAGTCTGCACATTTTGAGAGTGTCGTAGATTGGCCGTCATACTGTAGGGCGTACCCTGAAATTTAGTACTGTAGCTGATGTTTGACGAAAACTGCGAGGTAATGCTGCGCTCAAAATCATTGACAACCAAGTTGTTGTTGGCATTGTATGACGAACTACCGGCAGAAACTGACGCACTAAATCGTGAATTGCCCCGGCTCTGCGGAGTGTGGTTCCATCGTATCCAATACGAGTTTTGTTCGGCTGTATTCACCAGCGTGCCTATTACGTTTTTGGTGTACGAGAAATTGAGCGTGCCCCTATAGGCATAGCGTTTCACATAGTTTTGATTAAAGTTAAGTGCATGGCCACCTTTCGAATAAATATCTCCTGTCAAGCGAAAGTCCATATAATCACTGGCCGCCCAATAGTATCCTCCATCTCTCAGGAAGAAGCCGCGGCGCTGCTCTTCGCCATAGATAGGCATCACGATACCACTCGCTTTTTTCTTGGGCTGAGGAAACATCCCAAATGGCCCCCAAAGTGGTGTAGGCACTTCTCTGAACTTAAGGTGAAAAGGACCCGATACCACCTTATTGCCCGGTATCGCTTTGAGTCGCTTTGATTCTATAAAAAAGTGGGGATCGCCCAGATTACACGTGGTATAGAGCGCACCCGTGATGAACATTTCATTCAGTTCATTTTTGCGCACATTTCTGCCATGCATGAATGCGCCATCCTGCTCAGTGACTACACCCGTGATTTGCGCCTTGCGCGATTTCAAATCATAAATAATCGCATCGGTGACATACACATCCTGATTGTCGGTGAAGACCGGCTTACCTATTTTAGTTCCGGAGGAGTCTTGTACAAAATCCGCCTTAATCGTTCGCTTGACCCAATCCACTTCCGTACGTTCGGCATCCAGCTTGATCGATCCGTAATCGATATGGGTCTCACCATACATGATCATCATTTGCCCTTTGAGGTCAAAAAACATGGAATCACGTGCGTTGTAATTGATGGTGGTCTCTATATCGCTAGAGGGCGCATATTTTTTCTTTTCGCCGACAGGAATAGAATCAACTGGCACCAAAGTTGAGTCGGGCGCAGCAGCAGGGGCTTTCAGCGCAGTAGTGTCGGTTTTGGCCGATGGTTTTGGCTCAACGGGGTTTTGCCCGAAAGAACAATAGCTCGCTAGAATCCAGGAAACAAAAAAAGCAAAACTCCTCAAGCCTGCTTCGGATTTAGATATTAGACAAAAAATTGACAATTTTGCACAAAGCTACCCATTTTGGGTGCATTAAAGCATCGAACGGATATGAGAAATATTGTTGTACTTTTCACAATCTCCGTCTTCTTTTTATTTTCATTTCACCCCACAGGACCTGTAGCCTATAAAGTGCGGCGCATTGTGATTGATGCCGGACATGGCAGTCATGATCCGGGTACATCCGGTAAGTTTTCTAAGGAGAAAAATGTGGCTTTACAGATAGCCTTGGAGCTCGGTCGGGTGATCGAAGAGAATATGCCTGATGTAGAGGTTATTTTCACGCGGGAGAATGACACCTTTCTTGAATTGCACGAGCGGGCTGATTTGGCCAATAAAAAAGCAGCTGATTTGTTCATCTCCATTCATTGCAATGCCTTTCAAAATACGGCTGTGTTTGGTTCGGAGACCTACGTGATGGGGCTCGACAAAGTGAATAAAAACCTCGATGTGGCTAAGCGTGAAAATAGTGTGATGCTGCTGGAAAAAGATCAAACCAAGTACGAGGGATTCGAGCCGGGATCTGACGAATCGTATATTCTCTTTAACCTCTACCAAAGTGCCCATCTCAACAACAGCCTCATGCTAGCGGCCGAAATAGAGAAGCAAATGAAAGAGCGTGTGGGCAGAAATAGCCGAGGCGTGCGTCAGGCGCCTTTCTGGGTGCTGTGGCAAACAACCATGCCGAGTGTATTAGTGGAAACGGGTTATCTTAGCAACAGTAAGGAAGAAAAAGAACTGAACGACAAACTGAACCAAGTGTACATTGCTTCGGGTATCTACAGGGCTGTTCGCACTTACAAGGAAAAAATGGAATCTTCCAATTAACCCAAAAACCTTCGGACGTGTCAAAAGAGTTTAGAATAGGCCTGATTGCCATCGTTGCAGGTGTGCTCCTGTACTACGGGTTCAATTACCTAAAGGGCACAGATATTTTTGCCAAGACCAATCGCTACTTTGTGGAGTATGACAATACCGACGGCCTCACAGAAGGCAGTGTGGTCAAAACCAAGGGTGTGCAGATCGGGCGGGTGAGCAATGTGCTTTTCCAACCTCAGAAAGGAAATGTGCTGGTAGAGCTTAGTATTCAAGAAAATATCGAACTAGGTGACTCCACCATTGCCGAACTAACCAGCGACGGCCTTTTGGGTGGCAAGGCCATCATCATTTATCGCAAAACACACAAGGCAGCACTTGAGCCCGGCTCTCAACTCATAGCTAAAGTGGACAAAGGGCTATCGGAAATGCTCGAAAGTGCCAAGCCAATCACGGATAACATACAAGTGACCATCCGCCGAATCAACGAAATCCTCTTGGGCATGGAGGGGTTTGGCGAATCATTGAAAAGCGCTGTAGGAAATATGGACACTGTGCTGATGGATATTCGGTTTGTGTTAGAACAAAATGACAACAAAGTAGAGCAAGCCATCAGCAAGATCGATACCATCATCACCGATCTGGGCAAATCGCTGAAGCCACTGGAAGCCACTATGAAAAACTTAGAGGTGTTTTCCGATTCGCTGAAGGATACCGAGTTTAAAGCCACCGTGGCTTCTACAAATCAATTGCTCAAAAACATTAATCAAACGCTTGACTCGCTCAAAAACGAAAATGGCACCATTGGGCGATTGATGACCGATGACTCGCTCTACAACACGCTCAACAAGACCATGCTTGATTTGGACAAGCTCATCATCCATTTCAACAATTACCCCAAAGATTTCATGGGGCCGCTTGGCAGAAAACACAAAAAGCTGGAAGGGCTGAAGGAAGACTGAACCAACCTCGTCGTTTTTGGTTTTCTTTGATGCACATTAACCCCACGGCATGGACATCAAATTCAACAAGAACAAAGACGAAAACCAACTGCTCGTCTACGAACTCAACAGACGCCTAGCTCAAGTGAAACTGGGTGGTGGTGAAAAGAAAATAGCTGCTCATCACAAAAAAGGTAAACTCACTGCCCGTGAGCGTATCGATTATTTGTTGGACAATTCCGAAGATTTTATTGAAATAGGTGCCTTCACTGCTGATGGCATGTATGAGGAATGGGGCGGCTGCCCGTCAGCTGGAGTGGTGACAGGCATTGGACGGGTTTCAGGCAACTTGTGCGTGATAGTGGCCAATGACGCTACCGTGAAAGCCGGTGCGTGGTTTCCAATGACGGCCAAGAAAAACCTGCGTGCCCAAGAAATATCCATCGAAAATCGTCTCCCTATCATCTATCTCGTGGATAGTGCCGGTGTGTTTTTGCCCATGCAAGATGAGATTTTTCCGGACAAGGAGCATTTCGGTCGGCAATTCCGCAACAACGCCGTGATGTCATCTATGGGAATCGTGCAGGTGGCGGCTATCATGGGTAGCTGTGTGGCAGGAGGCGCGTATTTGCCTATCATGAGCGACGAAGCAATGATCGTAGACGGCACAGGATCGGTTTTTTTGGCCGGTAGCTATTTGGTGAAATCGGCCATTGGTGAAGATGTGGACAATGAAACGCTCGGTGGAGCCACCACCCATTGCGAAATATCGGGCGTCACGGACAATAAATTTCCTGATGACAAGGCCTGCCTAGATGCGATTAAAAAAATATTTGATAAAATAGGTGAACCTGCAACCGCCGGATTCAATAGAAAACCCTCCCTTCTACCCAAAAATCCCGAGGACATTCTAGGGCTTTTCCCCACCAATCGCAACGAACAATACGACATGGTGGAAGTAATCAAATGCCTGGTAGATGACTCGGAATTTGAACAATACAAGGAATTGTATGGCCAAACGATCATCTGTGGCTATGGGCGCATAGACGGCTGGAGTGTGGGTATAGTGGCCAATCAACGCAAGGCTGTGCGCACCAAAAAAGGTGAAATGCAAATGGGAGGCGTGATCTATTCGGATTCAGCCGACAAAGCTGCTAGATTCATTATGAATTGCAATCAGCGCAAAATTCCGCTCGTGTTCCTGCACGATGTAAATGGTTTTATGGTAGGTAGCCGATCAGAGCACGGAGGCATCATCAAAGACGGGGCAAAAATGGTGAATGCCGTTTCCAATTCAGTCGTGCCCAAATTCAGTATTGTACTTGGCAGTTCGTATGGTGCAGGCAACTATGCCATGTGCGGCAAAGCGTATGATCCAAGGTTGATCTTTGCTTGGCCTACCGCTCAAATAGCCGTCATGAGCGGGGCAGCAGCAGGCAAAACCTTACTCCAAATAAAGGTATCTGCTGAGCAAGCGAAAGGAAAGGAAATTTCGGAGGAAGATCAGCAAAAACATTTGGAAGAAATCCAGAAATCGTATGACGCCAAGTTGAGTCCGTATTATGCTGCCTCTCGCTTGTGGGTGGACGGTGTGATAGATCCATTAGAAACGCGCCGATTGATTTCTGTTGGAATAGAAGTGGCCAATCATGCACCTATTGAGCGCCCGATGAACGTGGGAGTGATACAAACCTGAACAAACAATAGATACGCCGTGTTAGTGAACAAACGAAATTGATTATGACTAAGAAAGTATGGCTCGTGACCGGTTGCTCCACCGGATTTGGGAAAGAATTTGTACATCAATTGGCTCATCGCGGAGATGCCGTAATCGCCACCGTGCGAAAGGAAGCACAAATAGCCGAGTTAGAGGCTGTTGATTCCACCCTCGTGACGGCTGTTGTGCTGGATGTGCAAGATCAAGCGAGTATTGATGCTGCTAAAAGCGTCATTGATCAAAAACATGGACGTGTAGATGTACTGGTGAACAATGCCGGATACGGCTCCATGGGTGCCATTGAAGAAGTACCGGAAGACGAAATCATACGCCAGTTTGACGTGAACGTGTTTGGTGCCATCCGTATGATCAAGTTGGTACTGCCCTACATGCGGAAGCAGCGCTCTGGTCACATTCTGAACATTACTTCTATTGCGGGGCTCAATGGATTTCCGGGAGTGGGTATTTACAACGGAAGCAAATTTGCCTTGGAAGGAATAGGCGAGGCACTCGCGGGAGAAGTGAAGCATTTGGGCATACACGTGACCAATGTGGAACCCGGCCCTTTCAAAACCGAATGGGCAGGGCCATCCGCCACGTTTGGCGCACGAACGATCGATGATTATGAGCCATCCGCTTACAAGAACATGGACGATATAGCCAACCGCCATGGACAGCAGCCCGGTGATCCGGTGAAAGCCGTTAAGGCGATGATTAATTTGACAGAAGTACCTAATCCGCCGGTGCATTTGCCTCTAGGTCATGTAGCGTACAAGCGAATACACATTCGACTCACCGAGTTCAAAGAAGAGTTGGATGTCTTCGAGTATCTGGGAAAGCCGACGGATTTTGATCGGTGATCAAAAACTATCCTTCAGAACTTCTCTCAACAATTTGATAGTATTTTCTACAGACTGCACAGTGGCTGTCTCGTTTGACGTGTGATACCCCATCGTGGGTATTTGCAGCGTGGTGCCGGTCACATTTCCATTGGTGGCTTCAATGAGTCTGCCAAGTTCAGTTCTGCCTAGAGACAATTCTTTCTCTCCTTTCTTCAATCGTGCCGCATTGGTCTTATCGATGAACTTGTCTTTGTAGATGGTGCTCACACCCAGCTTTTTACAGGCCTTTTCCAGATTCTTGGTGATTTCTTTATCGAATGGTGCCGTTGCATCTTTTTCCCGTAGTACCACATCTTGGGCAAAAGCTTCTTCTTCTGTGCCAAATGGACTCGTATCGAGCACCAATAATTTTCGTGTTTTCAATCCCTTTCTGCTGAACCATTCAGCCAAATAGCGCCAGCTTCTACCGGCTTCTTCTTGGGCTGTGAAAAAGGCAGTGCCTTGGTATCCCTGCGAATAGAGATACACAATCACCGCTACCATGAGCACATTGTCCAATTGCGCCGATAGATGACCGTGCTCCATTTTCACCCGGTCTGAATACCCTATTGGGATACCTGCAGTGAGATGATCCAGCCCATCTATTACCATGAAGAGGTTATTTACCCGCTCATTGATAAAGGCATCACGGATTTTGCCACTGCCCATATAGCCACCCGACCAAGGTTCGTAGGCGTGCACCGTTTCTCCGGCAAACCGATCAGCAATCTTGATCATCATCTGCTCGGAGGTTGAGTTGCCTGTTTGCTCGCTTTTGTTTTGGGCAATGAATGCCGCGTACTGAAACTCGCGCGGACCAGTGCACAGCAACCCGTGCCGATCCACATGAGCAGATAAATAGGCAGAATCGGGAGCAGTGCCTTGTGCAACGAGCACACCGTGGTAGCGACTCACACTTACGCCTATTTCCTCTAGTTCGCGCGCCAAAAACCGAAAGAATGGTTCTTCAAATCCAACTACCGACGGGTAGCGAACCAACTGTTTGAGATAATCAACGAACAGCGGGAAGTTCTTTTCTTTAGCCGACATAGATATGATGGCCTGTAGCCGTTCGTGTTTATTTGAATGTTAATCCTCGTCTGATTCCTCTTCTTCTCCGGGATACTTTTCTTCGTATTCGTCTTTCACTTCTTCGCGCAGCATGCCATCCTCATCATAATCATCATCATCCTCGATGATTTCCTGTGCTTGCGCGATGGTCATTCGTACCAAATAGTACTTCTCCTCTGTTTCGAATGGAAGTGCCGAAATGAGCTTACCTTCTTTATTGGGGAAACGGATCAAGTGATCTTGGAAACCCTCCGGGTAAAACAGTTTGATCTGTTCTTGTATTGTCACATCTAGTGCATCGAAATCCTTTATTACCCTAGGTTTATCCATCAATCTTAAAATTTCGAGGAAAGGTAGGGTTCACAATTAAATTGTGCAAAAAAAAGAGTCGACGAATGCTAAAATTTGAACGTTGCACCCAATTGCACCATGAGCATGTCTGTGGTAGATTCTTTTGGTTGGCTTGCTATCGAGAAATCATTGGGGTCTAGATTGTCAGGATCATAGTTAGTGGAAAGGTCAGTGAATTCCACCGTCCATTTGCGTGTATCGTCGGCATCATAGTATTGTGCCTTGCCTCCTAGGAGGTAATAGCCGCGCAAGTCGAGATACGCGTTTTCACCCATTTTCAGTTGTAACCCCGCGCCTCCTCCATAGCTCATCACGAAATCACCTAGATTGGTCTTTCGCACGATAGTATTATCATCCTCGTCATCATTATTCGACCAAAAACCATTATCAGAATTGTCTTCTATTCGCGTGGATGTGGAGATGTACCGAAAGCCAAATAGGCCCTCAAAATACGGACGAACACCTTCTGTGGGCGCTGTGATACGCATGATAGCGTGCATCCCGAAAATGCTATTCGTATTTATGATCCGAAGAGGGATATCTAATGAACCAATCGTTGTGCTGCCCGAAGTGATATCTGCCCGCAACGTCTTGTTCTGAGCGTTTAACCCATAAATCATATAGTCAATTTGCCCGCCGAAGTTGATCACCTCCGTTCCAAGTGGAAAAAGTGCATATAAATTGAGCCCATACCCTTCGGCACGTGTGCTCTCACGAAACTCATTCTGTGGAATACCTACCACCAGCCCAAGTCCGCCTTGCTGCGCTAATAACTGGAGATGAATGGAAATAAAAAAGAGAGGTAAAAGGATTCTTCGCATAATGGATAGGTTTAGAGCGGCTGAATATACAATTTTGAGGCCATACCATTCGCCTATGTCACATTCTAAATTGATCGGCCCCTTCAGTCAACTTATTACCATGCGCGATCTCCCTGTCAAAGGCGTCATTTCCGATAGCCAATTGGAGATATTAACCCAAGCAGGCATACTTATCCAAGATGGATACATCACTGAGATCGGGGCATTTCGAGACCTGAAATACATGGCTGATGATATTGAAGAAATACCCTACACGGCTGTGGGCATGCCTGGACTGGTCGATTGCCACACGCACATGGTGTGGGGCGGCTCACGCGCAGGCGATTATGCGCTGCGAATGCGTGGCGAATCGTATGAAAAGATCCTGGAATCGGGCGGGGGGATTTTTGATTCGGTGAGAAAAACGCGTGAAGCATCTACAGAAGAATTGCTTCAAAAATTTATTGAACGGGTGAATCGACAAGTGGCAGCAGGCATCACCACGATGGAGGTGAAAAGTGGATATGGGCTGGACTATGTCAACGAGCTAAAAATGCTGGAAGTGGTACAAGAAGCACGGTCAAAGGTGAAGGCCGATTTGATTGCTACATGCCTGGCCGCTCATGTGTGCCCAAAGGAGTTCACGGACAAAACCGCTTATTTGGATCATGTAGTAGCTGAAATCCTTCCTGAGCTGAAGCGACGAAATTTGGCCACCAGAGTGGACGCTTTCATTGAACCTTCGGCCTTTCCGGTAGACATTGCCCGACCGTATTTGATGAAAGCAAAAGAAATGGGTTTTGATCTCACCATCCATGCCGATCAGTTCACTGCGGGAGGTAGTTCTTTGGCAGTGGAGTTAGGCGCTCTCAGCGCCGATCATTTGGAAGCATCCGGCGAAAAAGAAATTGCTCTTTTATCTAAATCAGACGCGGTGGCTGTGGCATTGCCTGGTGCGTCGTTGGGATTGGGCATGCAATTCACTCCTGCCAGAAAATTACTGGATGCAGGTGCGAGTGTAGCGATCGCCACCGACTGGAATCCGGGCTCGGCACCCATGGGCGACCTTCTTACCCAAGCTTCGTTGCTAGGTATTTATGAAAAAATGTCTACCGCAGAAGTGCTCGCGGGTATCACTTTCCGTTCGGCAAAAGCACTCGGCAAGAACAATTTGGGTAGAATACAAGGAGGACATGCGGCTGATATACTTGCATTTCCGACCAACGACTATCGAGAAATACTGTATCATCAGGGGATGATGCAGCCGAAAGAAGTGTGGAGGCGTGGGGAGCGAATGTGAAAATACGAGTCAAAAGCCTCTATACTGTAAAATTAGAGGGTTCCATGACGGAAGTTGCTTCACGTAGTTTACGTCATGAGAAAACGCTACGCTGCTGATGCGATGGATGCAGATGATGGTGTGAATGGATCTAAATTTAGCTAGGTATTGATAAAACATCAGTTTACAAGATCACTTTAACTGGGTCATGTTATAATTGTATTTCACACTCAATTATAAGACATGGCTGCTCTATTTGCCTTCATATTTATTGCCTTAATGATGGCACAAGTTGTGTTGATATTTTTGATGAACAAAAAGAAGTATCAAGTCTTGCGGAAAGTTTACCAAAAGGATTTAAAGAGTCTCTCT
>CAZPST010000061.1:0-11954 GCA_964589185.1 uncultured Roseivirgaceae bacterium
AAAGTAAAAATCTTCGATGCAGCAGGAAATCTGGTAATGGAAATCCTGAGATCCAGTTTTGAGGACAACAAAATGGAAAAATCTGAATACAAACTGATCGCCAAGAGTGCCTTTATGTTTGACTACCTCGGAGATGCATACTACCTGCTAGAAAAGTAATACTGGACAAATTGATCATTTATTTCAAAATAAAGGGCTGCCCCATCGGGTGGCCTTTTTATTTCAACTCCTCCCGCAAATAAACAGCCGTATGGCTGGCCTTACTTTTGGCCACTTGTTCGGGGGTTCCTTCGGCAATGATTTGACCTCCGGCCTGTCCTCCTTCCGGCCCCACATCCACCACATGATCGGCTACTTTGATCACGTCCATGTTGTGCTCTATGATCAAGACCGTATTTCCCTTATCCGCTAAGCGGTTTAGCACTTCCAGCAGATGTTCGATATCCTGAAAATGGAGACCTGTCGTAGGCTCATCCAAGATATAGAATGTGCTCCCTGTGTCCTTCTTGGATAATTCTGTCGCCAGTTTCACGCGCTGCGCCTCTCCACCGGATAGGGTGGTGGCGTGCTGACCAAGCGAAATATAGCCTAGCCCCACATCATTGAGGGTTCGGATTTTGCGGACAATCTTGGGATAATGCTCAAAAAACTCCACCGCTTGCTCCACGGTCATGTCTAGCACATCGGAAATAGATTTGCCTTTGTAGCGCACTTCCAGCGTTTCACGGTTGTAGCGCTTGCCTTTGCACGTTTCGCACGGTACGAGCACATCGGGTAGGAAATCCATCTCAATCACGCGCATGCCTCCGCCTTGGCACGTTTCGCAGCGGCCGCCTTTCACATTGAATGAAAACCGACCAGGGCTGTAGCCTCTGATTTTAGATTCGGGTATTTCGGCAAAAAGCGCCCGAATGTCAGTGAACACGCCCGTGTAGGTAGCCGGATTGGATCTTGGGGTGCGTCCAATGGGTGACTGATCCACCTCAATTACTTTGTCCAGATGTTCCAATCCTTTGATCTCTTTGTAAGGAAGCGGATCGGTATGCGATTTATATAAATGTCGCTTCAGTACGGGGTAGAGTGTCTCGTGTATCAACGTGGATTTGCCACTACCGGACACACCCGTGATGCAAATCATTTTGCCAAGCGGCAACTTGAGGTTTACATTCTTTAGGTTGTGACCTGTAGCTCCTTTAAGTTCTAGAAAATGACCGTTTCCTTCGCGACGTGTGGTTGGCACAGCTATCTGTTTATCACCATTCAGATAGGCCGAAGTGGTCGTATTGTTTTTGATAAATTCCTGCGGCGCACCTCTCGCCACTATCTGTCCTCCATGTCGTCCGGCACCCGGCCCAATGTCTATAAGGTAATCACAGGCCAGCATCATGTCTTTGTCGTGCTCTACTACTATCACCGTATTGCCTAAGTCGCGCAGGTCTTTGAGCGAATTGATCAACCGCACATTGTCGCGCTGGTGCAGTCCGATGCTTGGTTCGTCAAGAATGTAGAGCACATTCACCAACTGCGTGCCGATCTGAGTGGCCAATCGTATGCGCTGAGCCTCACCGCCTGATAGTGTGCGGAGGGGGCGATTCATGCTCAGGTAATTCAAACCCACATCAAGCATAAAGCCAAGTCGTTTGCGGATTTCCTTCAATATTTCTTTGGCAATCAATTGCTGCTTTTCAGATAATCGATCCTCCAGATTGATTAACCATTGGCTCAGGGCGTACAAGTCCATGTCGGCTATTTCGCCAATGTCTCGTTCGTCTATTTTGAAATGAAGCGACTCCCTTTTTAGGCGTTTACCTTGGCAGGTAGGGCACACTCGTATGTCCGTAAAATCCTGCACCCACGCCTGTATTTTGTCCGTGCCTTGATCGCGCTGCTTTTCTAGAAAACCAATTATTCCTTCAAACACCGTGTTCCAATCTGTGCCCGGATATTTCACCGAGCGCACGGCCACCGGCTCTTCGTCACCGTAAAGCAGCACTTGCATCACCTCCTCGGGGATATCCTTGATGGGGGTGGAAATACTCAGTTTGTGCTTTTTGAGAATGGCTCCAATCTTCTTGAAAATCCAGATGTCCCGGAATTCGCCTAGCGGGGCAATACCTCCTCGTGAGATGCTCAATTTGGTATCTGGGATCACTACATCTCGCGATATTTCCTCAATCACGCCCAGACCTTTGCACTCCTCACAAGCACCATAGGGCGAATTAAAGGAGAATGAATTGGGTGCCGGTTCGTCGTACGACAGACCTGTTTCGGGATCCATCAGCGTTTTGGAAAAATGCGCCACAGTTCCTGATTCTTGCAGCACCATAAGCACGCCCTCTCCATGTTTGAGTGCCGTCTGAACGGATTGCTTGAGTCGGGTGAAATCCTCCTGTTTCGGAATGATTCGGTCAATAACAATCTCAATATCGTGCGTCTTGTATCGATCCAATTGCATCTTGGGCACGAGTTCCACTAGCTCGCCATTCACCCGCACCTTAGTGAATCCCAATTTTCTGATTTGTACAAACAACTCGCGGTAATGACCCTTACGACCCTTTACAATTGGCGCTAGCAAACTGATTTTTTTTCCATCAAAATCACGCAAGATGATGTCTACAATCTGCTCTTCGGTTTGACGAACCATTTTCTTGCCTGACAAATAGGAATATGCCTCACCGGCTCGGGCATAGAGCAGACGGAAGAAATCATAAATCTCAGTGACAGTGCCTACCGTGGAGCGGGGATTCTTGGAGGTAGTTTTTTGTTCGATGGAAATGACCGGACTGAGCCCGTCTATCTTGTCTACATCGGGGCGCTCCATGTCACCAATGAAGCTGCGGGCATACGCCGAAAAGCTCTCCATATAGCGCCGCTGACCCTCGGCATAGATGGTGTCAAACGCCAGCGATGATTTGCCACTGCCGCTGATGCCTGTGATCACCACCAGTTTGTTTCTGGGAATGGACAATGAGATATTCTTGAGGTTATGCTCGCGCGCCCCATAAATCTCTATTTGCTCCTCTGCGAATGCTTCTACCTCTTGGCTCAACTACGATTTTGATTAGAAATTTGGTGATAGTAGGTATTTGCTGTAGAAATCATCAATCACTTTCACGGCCTCCGCGGCATCATCTACAATATGTATCAGATTGAGGTCACCTGCACTGATGTTTTTCTCCGTGATCATGGTATTTTGTATCCAATCCATTAACCCTTGCCAGTACTTCTTACCCACTAGGATAATAGGAAATTTGCCAATCTTATCCGTCTGAATAAGCGTAATCGCTTCGAAGAGTTCGTCCAATGTACCGAAACCACCGGGCATCACAATGAATCCTTGCGAATATTTCACAAACATAACTTTGCGCACGAAGAAGTAATCGAAGGTGATCAATTTATCCGGATCTATGAACGGGTTGCCATGCTGCTCGAACGGCAGGTCAATATTCAAACCCACCGAGCGACCACCTTCTGAACGGGCGCCTTTGTTACCCGCCTCCATGATGCCTGGCCCACCACCGGTGATTACACCATATCCGTGACGTACGAGCTTGGCCGCAATCTCTTCGGCCATCTTATAGTAGGGATTGTCCTCTTTGGTGCGCGCAGAGCCGAATATGGATACACATGGCCCAATCTTCGATAGTTTTTCAAAGCCATTGACAAACTCAGACATGACCTTGAAAATGGCCCATGAGTCCGAGCTCTTGATTTCGCTCCAATCTCTCTCTTTCAACGCCCGTCGGATGGCTTCCTCCTGCTTGGGCGTAATGTCTTGATTCTCTGTCATACTGCTAGTTTAACCCAATTTCTGCTATAGGCAAAAAGTTATCTAAAGTACCGACGAAAGCTACGCTTTGTCGGGTTAAACCCTGACAAAAACTATATTTAATGAAGTTTTTCGTCATCCGGGTTTAATAAATCTCTCAAAGCTTCCTCTATTTTATTGAATTTAAAGACGTATCCGGCCTTTTTGATTTTGTCGGCTTTCACCCGATTGCCGCCCAACACCACACGTGCCATTTCTCCAAAAACCAATTTTAGTCCAAAACTCGGAACGTTGGGCAACCAAAAGGGTTTGCCCAATTCTTTGGCAAGTGCATGCGAAAATTCCGCATTGGTGACCGGATGAGGCGCCACGGCATTGTGAACTCCTGCTATTTCATTGTCTAGCGAAAATAGTATCATTCCCACCAAATCATCTTCATGTATCCAGCTCATCCATTGCTTGCCCGAGCCAATAGGTGCCCCCAAACCAAATTTGAACGGAGGCATCATTTTCTTCAGTGCGCCCCCGTCTGTGGACAGCACAATGCCTATGCGCAACATAACCACTCGGGTGTCTCGCTCTTCAAATTGTCGGGTACTTTCTTCCCAATCTACCACCACATCGGAGAGGAAATCAGTGCCTCGCACATCGGCTTCATTGAGCCACTTTTCGCCTGTGTCCATGCCGTAAAAACCCACAGCAGATGCCGCTACGATTCCTTTGATCGAGTAGCCTTTTGATCGTTCGAAGAGCAGATTGGTGTTCTTGATGCGGCTGTCGTAAATGAGTTTCTTTCGCTTCTCAGACCAAGGCTTGTCTGCCACACTGGCTCCTGCCAAGTGAATGATGTAATTCACACCTTCAAACGCTCGATGGTCGATGTATTGATCTTTGAGATTCCAATAAAATGCATCCGGCTGCTCGGCACGCACGGCACTGGTGGTGAGTATGCAAACTTCGTCCCCACGATCACGTAAGGCTTTGGTAAGTTTGGTCCCGACAAGTCCGGTTCCTCCTGTGATTAATATCTTTGAACCCATAATTTAATTTAACTACTACCTGTTGTTTCTCGAAGGTTCAACCTGACAATGAAAACTATACAAATGAAAAGGAGTCTCAATTCTTCCATTCTTCAGGTTGACGGCATGATCAATATTAGGCAATTCTTTGGTTACGGTTTGGTACTTTTTTCGGTGATGTGCGTTGGGCAATCATTTGACAAAAAAATCACTTCAGCTACACTCACATTACCGGACAAAGAGGAAAAAGGATTTGTGACGTCATTTGATTTTGGTTCTGACAATGTCCGCTTGAGTTGGTGGAAATATGCCAAGCGATTTGCCCTGCCTCTGAACCAGCGCACACACTATGAAGTAACAATTCCTGCTACGAATGATTCCAAAGCGGTGGTCATTTATACCCAAACAGGTGAAGAAACGAGCAAACCAATTTCGTTTAAGCTTGCCCTGAAAGTGGACAACATGACGGAAGAAGAAAAGAAAAAGTACCAAGAGCAAGCCAAGGCACTCTTGCTGGATTTCAAGCGGTGGCACTATCTGCGGCACTACGAGGAGCAATTAGAGGAGCTAGAGAAATCCGTAACCAAAACGGCCGGTACTAATTGGGAAGAATGGATGGACTTTGTAGGGAAGCGGGCGGCTATTATTGAGAGGATTAGGAAGATCTAAAACGGCGCTCATTACTGAACAAAAAAAATAGGCCGCAAACTGCGACCTACTTTCCTACATAGTTAAATAATTATCAGAATGAATATTTGTACCCGACACTCACGGCTGTGCCAGGACTAAACCGCGTAAACGGTTGGTTGGCAGCCTTAAAACCGGTGTACATTTCTTCGCGCACATCGTTGAGCAAATTGCTCACACTTACGCTTAGTGCTGATCTACGATCCTCACCGAATGTTTTGTTCATGTTGAAATTGAGACTGTGAAAGGGCTGAGCATAAATGTCGGGAAATAAGCCCCCGCCTACGATCCAAAGCGTAGGTCCTTTCACATTGTAGAAAAGGCCTGCATCCATTCCTTTATCATGATTCTGATAGGCAAGTCCTGCATTGATAATGTAGGGTGCTTGTCCGGCCATCTGACGGGTATCCTTTACGTTTTCACCTGTCTTTTCGTACTGTTTTCGCGGGTTGAATTCCGCATCAGTCATATCAATGCGCGATTCTACCACAGTCACATTGCTACTCAAGCTCCAATTTGTCAGTGATGCAGACAGAAATTCAAGATTCTTTCTGAATTCGAATTCCAATCCAATCAATGAGCCATCGCCCACATTTCGCGGCTGATATTCAGTGCTTGTTTGCTGCTCAGGAATACGAACTAATTCGATCGGATTTTCAAAGAATTTGTAAAATGCACTTACTGAAAATAGCTGCCCTTTGTCCTTGTACATTTCCCATCGGAGGTCAAAGTTGTCGATCAAGGTTTCTTGTAGATTTCCGTCCCAATCGCTGTATTCGAACAGCCCGCCGTTGAATATACGGTTTGTAATTGGATCGAGGATTTGAGCAAAGGAAAGCTCCTTGAAAGACGGACGCGCGATGGTCTTTGAATAGGCAAATCGAAGATTTTGTTCATCATTCAGCGCATAGATAAGGTTGGACGAAGGAAACAAGTGCAGTGAATTCAAGACAATGTCATTGGCCAGATTATTTCCATTGGTTCCGGTGTTGGCAAACTCCACATCTCGCCCGGTATGGCGCATGACATACTTCTCTGCTCGCAAGCCCAATATGGCTTTCAGGTCCGGATTGACATTGAATTCATTTGACACATACAATCCGATATTTTGCACATTGCCTTGGTATTCGTTCGGGTTAGGATCATTGTTACCCGATGAGTAATAGACTGTTCCGTTTGGATACAAATTGTTGTTTGCTAGTACGTTGTTTGCATCATATCCAAAATCAGGCTGAGCACCAAAAAATTGCACATCGTAGCTTCGGATTTCATAGTCACGGTACTTGAAGACATGGCTGGTTCCAAATTTCAACTTTGCTCCGGCTCCTAGCATTTCATATTCGCGTGTAAAATCAACTTTACTGGCAATATTTATTTCATCCAATTCACGCCAAATGCGACTTGGGTTTCCACCCGCTCCGGCAAAGAAGGCCGTGTCTGTAGATTCTAACGTGAAGGCTGCTCGTCGAATATCCGGCTCTAGGATTTTGGAATAGGTAGGGGAAACTCTCCAGTCCATTTTCCAAGTAGCATCTGAATTATAGTGCTCACCATTCAATAGCAGGTTGGTCAAGCCGCGCTGGCTATACTCCAAGTTGTCTGATGTGGCAATGTATCCGGATTGTCCAACAGCTTCTCCATCATTGATGATTCGAAACTGACCAGCTTTGCTCTCACCATTTTGCAAATGCATCAAGGTGAGTTTGTACTTGTTATTGCCAGACTTGAGTGCTACACCAGCCAAACCGCCTAAGAGTACATTATTTTCCCCCAATGAACCCTCCTGAATAGTAGCATATCTGAGGCGAAACTGATCTGGGTCAATGAATCGCTGGTACTCACCATACGTGACGTCATCGTAGAAATTTGTAGTGTTTTTGTACGTCAAGGAGAAAATGTAACCCAGCTTGCGCTCATCCTTGATGGTCTTCTGATCGGCGTATGAAATGCCTAAGTTAAAATCCATGAAGCTTTGCTTTTGCTGCGCTCCCAGTATCGGGCTAAACTCATTCAGGAAGCCATTGACATCTTGTGATGGTGTGCCACTAATGGGTGAAGGAATATTTTCAAGATACGCGGCATCCGGTAGTGCTCGTGAGCCATCGTCAAAGCCTAAGAAGTCCGTTTTGCCACCTTCATAAGTCAGATAATTGCTATTGAAGTGCATGCTCGGATTGTATCCTACTCCTACAGATACATCCAGTACACGGTAGTCAGGAAAATCTTTGGTTTCGATATTCACCACTCCTCCTGTGAAATCAGCGGGCATTTCTGCAACAGCCGTCTTAAGCACGACCATGTTGGCTATCAAATCGGTAGGGAAGATGTCCATCTGAAGACTATTGCGATCAGGGTCTAGTCCGGGCACATCTACGCCATTGAGCATGGTCTTGGTATATCTATCGCCCAATCCACGTACGTACACATATTTGCCTCCTTCTACTGAAACACCCGTCACGCGCTTCACCGCTTCAGAGGCATCTCCATCTCCCATCAGTTTGAAGTTTGCCGCTGAGATACCATCCATTAGATTGGCTGACTTGCGCTTTACTGTGAGGAGAGCCGTCTCCGTCGTTCTGATGACCTCCGCTGTGATGACCACCTCTTCGAGCACATCCACATTTTCGAGCAATCTGATTTGATCGATGAGGGTGACTTTGCCCGGATCTACTTGTAATCCGGTGATATTTATCGTCTGAAACGATACGAAAGATACTTGCAAATCATACGTGCCCGGATCAGCAGATATATCAAATTTTCCATCAAAATCTGTCACAGCGCCTGTTGTGGTACCTTTGATGAGCACCGTCACGCCGATCATAGGCTCACCTGTGGCATCTTCAATGACCGTTCCTCTTATATTGCCCTTTTGTGCCATGGCAAATACAGGAATAGATACGACGATAGCGAGTATCGCCTGTTTAACTCTTTTTTTCATTCAATTAATTATTAACTATTTGGAATCACCGCCTGCTGCGGTGGGGTTGTTTGACTTTAATTTCACAATCTAAAAAGCCTGCTCCCTATACAGAGAGCAAGCTTTTGAAAAAGTAGTATGCTGATTTTTAGAGACCTGTAAGTGCACCGGCTTCTGATGCCCATGTCCATCCAAAGACAGATGCATTGGCTTTAGTGCCTGTGCTTGCTGCGCTAATTCCAGTGACAGGTAATACTGTGCCATCCGGTAAGTAATTACCCAATTCTTCAGATACTACGTCCAGTACCACACCGCTGAACGAAACTCCACCTGCATTCACGCGGTTAATTTTTTGTCCGGTGGCAATGCCTGTGATGAATAAATTTTCGAAAATCACACCTGAATCAGAATCCGTATTGATCAAGTCAGAAGATGTTCGATCTTCGTCTGACGCAAGCACAGTTCCATTTCGGAGTGTATGCTTTATAGTAGCCACACCTTCTGTCTCACCGTATGTTCCTTCAGGACCGTCTAGCTCGAAGCAGTGTCCGGCAGGAGTTATTACAATATAATTGTCTAATGTACCAGCCCATGCCTGATCGGTATCAATTCCATCATCACCCACATTCCACACTACCACATTTGAAACATTCACACTACCACCAAACCACTCGATTCCATCATCTTGGTTTGCTACAATTTCGATATGATCAATGGTGGTTTCTGATCCTACGCCACCTAGTGTAAGTCCATTGATTTCGTTACCTGAACCGATAAGTGTACCGCCGTGACGGATAGAAACATAAGTTATTACACCTGAATTGTCAGCGTCATCATTTCCTCCATAAAGTCCATTGGTATCGGCCGTAGGGATACCTTCTATCTGCACTTGAGAAAGGTCACCGTTATCATTAGAAGCTGAAATTTTCGCATTACCAAGGATGATTACACCCCCCCAAAGTCCATTCAATACAGGATCAAGATTTGGGCTGGCAAAATTTCCTGCAGCTACATCCTCCACTGTGATTTCATCTGCAACAGATGTGAATATGATTGGAAGTTCGGCAGTTCCTTCGGCCATAAGGGTGCCACCTCTAGCTACAAGAAGTACCGTAGAATTTGAACCTGTCCCGGCCTGTCCTTTGATTACTGTGCCCGGCTCGATAGTAAGTGTAGCACCGGAGAGTACAGTTATTCTTCCGCCAAGTATCCACTCACGGTCATTTGTCCAAGTGACATCACCTGAGATGTTCTCAGTAACTACATTCAGATCAGTATTTGGTCCTGTGGGCTCATCGCCTCCACAAGAAGACAGGAAGATAATTCCTGCGCATACAACAGCTAGTAAAGAGAATTTTTTCATGATTTGATAAATTGAAGTCATAGTTTTTCTTGACGCAAAGTTTGGTTGCGCATGTTAACTACCTCCCCAAGGGGAATTATCAAATCGTTAAAGATGGTGGCCTAGTGTAAAGGCTGGGTTATATGTGTTAAGCCAAGATTAACTACCGCCCTATTTGCACCTTCGAAAGCAAGCTTTTGATGATGTCGTGGGTATTCACATTATCAGCTTCTGCTTCATAATTGAGCAGGATACGGTGGTTCAGCACATCATCGGCTATTTCCTTGATGTCTTCAGGCAATACAAAATCGCGACCGTCAAAGAAGGCCACAGCCTTGGCGGCACGGTTGAGGTTAATTGATGCACGTGGCGAAGCTCCAAACTGGATGTACTGTGCCTCCTGCTCCATTTTGTAGTCTTTAGGATTACGTGTGGCATAGACCAATTCGATTATATACTTTTCTATGGCCTCAGATACCTTCACTGCATTGATTTCATTGCGAATAGAGAAGATGTCTTCTTTCGTCAGCACTGTCTGCACATCCGGCTCAAAGGATAGATTGGCCATGCGGCGCATCACTTCCAGTTCCTCATCTTTTGACGGATACTGCACAAATACTTTCAGCATGAAACGATCCATCTGCGCTTCTGGTAGTGGGTATGTTCCCTCCTGATCCACGGGGTTTTGTGTGGCCATTACCAAGAAAGGTCTGTCCAATTCGAAGGTAGTCTCACCAATAGAAACGGTTTTTTCCTGCATCGCTTCTAGCAAGGCCGACTGCACTTTGGCAGGTGATCGGTTTACCTCATCCGCTAGGATCATATTGGCGAATATGGGTCCCTTTTTTACTTCAAATTCAGCCTTCTTCTGGTTGTAGATCATAGTACCCACCAAATCAGATGGGAGCAAGTCTGGCGTAAACTGAATCCGCTGAAAATCGAGATGAAGGACGTCAGCAAGGGTGTTTACAGTAAGTGTCTTGGCTATACCCGGCACGCCTTCCAGCAAAATATGACCTTGAGTGAATAACCCTATGAGCAGGCGGTCTACCATGCGGGTTTGCCCCACTACCACTTTGGCCACTTCTGATTTTACCAGTTGAATTTTCTGCTGATGCTCTCGTACTAACTCAGGATTGATCTGCACTTCCGTTTCCATAATCGTCTCGTTCTATTTTGCAAGGTGCAAAAATATACCTTGCAAGCTATTCACAAAATGAAGTAATAACAGCGGAAAAATGGGGGTTTTAACGGAAAGTAAAGGTACTCATCTGCCCCACCATGAAGAACATCTCCATGGCGATCTGTGCGCATCGGTCATCATACACCTGTCCTTCGTTCACCTGACCATCGGCTATTTTGGGATCTTCGTAGGTAAGCGTAATCCGCTTCTCCATACCCAGCACTACCGGACACGCCTCATCCGCTTCGGAGCAGGTCATGATGGCACAAAAGCCTTTATTTGGATTGTACTTGTCGTTGTATTTTTTTGAAAACGCCTGAATCCCTTTGTGCTTTTCGGCAAATTTCACCAGATACACCGGATTCTTGCCGCCCGTTTTGTCCACCACACAGCCGGCTCGCTCCAGCGCTGTGATGGCGTTAGGATGAAAGGCCGTGGCTTCCGTGCCACCTGAAAAACAGATCACGTTTTCCAGTCCGTGGTAATGCACGGCAATGGTAGCCCACACTTGTGCCAAATGACTCCTACGGCTGTTGTGCGTGCAGATGAACACTAATTCGGCTAGTTCGTCTTTCTGATGCTTTTTATCGATAAATTCAGCAATGGCACGCAAGATCACCTGGCGCTTGGCCGGTACCGGATGTGTCTTGGGCAGTTGCTTGATGTACTTTTCAATATCCGAGAAGAGGGGCTTCATATGTGGGAATAAACGTACGGTAAATTTAACGAGCAAGCACCGCTTTTTATGAAATGTAACTTTGGAATTAAAATATCTTTGGTACGATGAGCAAAGAAAAAGGACATACAGGCGAATCACTGGCGGTATCACATCTGGAATCGCTCGGCTTTGAAATAGTGGAGCAGAAATACCGCTCCGGCCGATCTGAGGTGGATATAATTGCCTTGCTGGGCAATCGGTTGCTTGTATTTGTGGAAGTGAAACTGCGTACAAATACAGCCTACGGGGCGCCCGAAACCTTCGTGAGTAAAAATCAAGAAGAGAAAATCCTAGAAGCCGCCGACGAATACATCCATGC
>CAZPST010000062.1:0-11834 GCA_964589185.1 uncultured Roseivirgaceae bacterium
TAGGCAATGCAAATGCCTCATTTGAGACGAATGAATACTTCATCTTCTATGGCCATAGCCCTGACCGCCTCACATGGAGCACTTCAGGTTTTTCGTATGAAAAGAACATTTATTCAGACACCACCTATTATTTCATCACATTTGGTGGCCTGCCGGGCGAACGAGTAGCCACGGTGGCCAGTGAAGCTGAACAACCCGAAAAAATCACCTCATTTGACGATGTGTTGATACATGAAGTAGATGCACGCAATCTGCTGAGTTCCGGACGCAGGTGGTTTGGGGAAATGCTGTCGTCAGCTTCGGGTCTGTCTACCAATTTTATCCTCTCAACCTCCAATGTGCTCTCGCTGAATGAGGCCAAATTGTACGCTGGTGCACAATCATCAAACACGTGCACCATGCAACTGACCATAAACGGCCAACTGGCAGGTACGCTCCCAATAGCCGCCATGCCCGGAGGTCAATACAATAGTCAAGGCACTGCCGCATACGGCACCTATCCACTCACGGGTGCGGCTAATTCCATCCCTGTTTCCATCAGTTTTCAGCCAAGCGGATCGCCATCCATTGGGTATGTAGATTGGGTATCGGTACAAGTGACACGGGCACTTACATTTTCCGGCAGTCAAATTCATTTTCGATCGGTAGCCAGTTTGGACAATGCTGTTTCCAGTTTCCAGATTGCCAATGCACCTACTGATCTTGCCATTTGGGATGTGACTGACCCCCTTGCCCCTGTGAAGATCCAGCATGCAATAAGTGGTGGTTCGGCCGTGTTCAGCACGAGTACCTCAACCATGAAGGAGTTCGTGGCGTTTGCCGGAAATACATTTTCTGCACCTGTACCATTTGGCACAGTACCCAATCAATCCATCAAATCAACCACAGCTGTAGATGGCATCATTATCTCGCATCCGCTTTTCTTGGAAGAGGCTCAGCGGTTGGCAGATTTTCATACTGCTCACAGTGGTCTGGCAATAGCTGTTGTGACGACACGACAGGTGTACAACGAATTTTCATCGGGTAGGCAAGATGTAAGTGCCCTGCGTGATTATGCACGGCATGTCTACAGCACTGGCGGACAGTTGAACTACCTGCTGCTCTTCGGGGATGCATTCTATGACTACAAAAACAGGCAAGCTGTGGACAATAATTTCGTACCTGTCTATCAGTCCTATGAGTCGTTTCACCCTATCTACAGCTATTCATCAGACGATTATTTTGGGTTTTTGGAGGAAAATGAAGGTGAGTGGATTGAGAATTCGGGCGGTGACCATACCATGGAAATCGGGGTGGGACGGATACCCGCGCGTACCCAAGACGAAGCACGCATCGTGGTGGACAAAATCATTCGCTATAGCTCCAGTGCCAGCACTTTTGGCCCTTGGCGCAACCGCGTAATCTATGTGGCCGATGATGGTGATGGCAATATCCACGGGCAGCATGCCGAGGCATTGTCTGATATGGTAAAAGAAGGAACCGGACTGAACACACGCAAGCTGTATCTAGATGCATATGAACAAATTATCTTACCCTCTTCCGAACGTGCCCCTGATCTCACCCGCGACATCATCAAGGCTATTGAAGAAGGTGTAATGCTTGTCAATTTCATCGGGCATGGAAATGAGTTCCAATGGATGGATGAAGAGATTTTGAGTAGTTCAGAAATTTTCCGCTTGCGCAATTTTCAGAAACTGCCCATTTTCGTTACAGCCACATGTCAGTTTGGTCGATACGACGATTTGGGCAATTCAGGTGCAGAAAATCTGCTCGTGCGCGAACAGGGAGCAATTGCCCTACTTACCACCACCCGATTGGTCTTTGCGCATACCAATTTTTTCCTGAATCAGGCCTTTCACGCCAGTTTGGTCAATGCCTCCACTGACCCTACACGCCGCTTGGGCGACATCCTGCGCGACACAAAAAACAACGGCCTGCAAGGAGCTGTCAATCGAAACTTTGCCCTACTGGGAGATCCCATGATGCGTCCGGGATTTCCCGAGTACAGTATTGAGATTGATCAATTTCAGGATGCCGAACCGACACCTATTTCCGCACTCAGCTTGGTGACATTGACAGGTAGCATCCGGCAAGATGGTGTCTTAGTCTCCGATTTTACCGGTAAAATTCAAGTGACTCTGTTTGATATTCCAGTGCAGAAAATCACTAAGGGACAAGAGAGCGCGCCTATGGAGTATGCCGAACAAGACAATGCGCTTTTCAGAGGTGAAGCCACGGTGACTAATGGTGTATTCAGCATCGAATTCATTGCGCCGAAAAACATCAGCTATCAAAATCTACAAGGACGACTGAGTATGTATGCATGGGACGAAACCAACGCCAAAGACGCAGGTGCTATGACCCAAAATCTGTTGATCGGTGGCACCAATAAGGACGCGGCAGAAGACACCACCTCTCCTGCACTGGACGTCTATCTCAATGAGCCATCGTTTAGAAATGGCGATGTAGTGGGGCCCGGAGCAGTGCTGGTGGCACGGTTTGAAGACGCCAGCGGTATCAATATCAGCAACTCGGGTTTTGATAGAGGCATCACCCTCGATCTCAATGGCCAGCTGATCGAACTCAATGAATACTACACAGCCAATGTGGATGATTTCACACGAGGTGCAGTAGTGTATCCGCTCAACGACCTTGACCCAGGTAGATACACCGCCCTCATTAAAGGCTCAGATGTATACAATAATCCGGTAACCAAAGCAGTTGATTTCGTAGTTTCGAACCAACCGATTCTACAAACCTTTAATGTAAAGACCTATCCGAACCCAGCTCGAACTGTTGCCAATTTTAGTTTTGACCATGACCGTGAAGGCGAATCGCTGCGCGTGGAAGTGGTGATTTACTCCATGCAAGGTGAGCGCATATGGGTAGATGAAGAACTGGTGCTGTACAGTCCGCGCACGGTGATACGTACGCTCGACTTTACGGGTCGTGTACCCAAAGACGGCATGTATGTATACAAAATGTCGATCAGAAGTACGGCAGACGGTGCGCTAAGAGAGCTATCAGGACGATTGGTTATAGGGAATTAGGTTATCTTTGACCGCTTTGAATTTTACGAATTTGATGAAGAAATTTTTCTACGTGTTGCTGGCTCTTTCGCCGGCATTTTTGTTCGCTCAGACAGGAGGCAATCCTGGACAAACACTCCTTGGACAGGACAATAATCCTATTACCGTGGCAGTACCCTTTCTGAACTTTGCCCCGGATAGTCGTGCTTCAGCCCTAGGTGACGCAGGTGTGGCCACCAGCCCTGATGCCTACAGTATGCACTGGAACATTGCCAAGTTGGCCTTCATCGATAGCGATATGGGTGCATCCTTTTCCTATTCGCCTTGGCTTGGCAATATCGTAGACGATATGTCACTCAACTACCTGACATTTTACAAGCGATTGGATCAACAGCAAGCAATCGCGTTTTCCATGCGCTACTTTGATATGGGTGAGTTGTTTCTTACAGGAGATCAAGGAGAAGACTTGGGAATAGAAAATCCCCGTGAGTTGGCGCTAGATGCCGGTTATTCTCGAAAACTGACGGAAAACTTAAGCGTTGGTGTGGCGGGTCGTTTTATTTGGTCTAACCTTACCGGGCAGCTAAACAACGCACAAGGCGCACAAGCAGGCACCAGTATAGCCGTTGATTTGGGCGTGTATTACAAAAAACCTTTTATGTTCAGAGGAAAAAACTCTGAAATGGCCTTTGGATTGAATCTCTCCAATATTGGCCAAAAACTCAGCTACAGCACCGAAGACCAAGAAGATTTTATTCCGGGCAATATGCGCGTGGGTACAGCCTTCACAACCAATATTGACGCTTACAACAGCATCACGTTCGCCTTGGATATCAATAAATTGTTGGTGCCAACACCGCCTACGCGTGACCCAGATACCGGTGAAATAACAGCCGGAAAAGATCCAGATCGTCCTTTACTCAGCGGCACATTTGGTTCCTTTGGTGATGCACCGGGTGGATTCTCAGAAGAAATGCAGGAATTGATGTATTCATTCGGAGTGGAATATTGGTACCGCGACATTTTTGCTGCACGTGCCGGCTACTTCAATGAGCACGAAAACAAAGGAAACAGAAAGTACTACACGGCAGGTGTGGGTTTCCGCTATCAGGTGTTCGGCGTGGACTTTTCGTACTTGATCCCTCAGGAGCAAAATCACCCACTAGGTGATACCCTTCGGTTTTCATTCATTATGAAACTGGATGGGGGCAATGAGGTCAGTTCGAACTAATCGGCTTGTCTGAGATAAATTGCTTCCTGCCCCAGTCTGATTTCTTGATACCGCAGCGGAATCGTACTTTTTCCCGCATAATCGAACAGGCCAACAACGCCATTCTGCATGATCCGCAATGTGCCTGCCCCCATATCTTCGATTAGTTGAAAGTTGGCAGAAAGTCGTTGCACGCCCTTTGCATCCGCAAAACCATACATCGCATTGGTGTGCTTGAGAATGTAATTGCCATGCGGTGTGCGTTCAATCGCATCAAACGTGGCACCAAGGATTTCAGTGCCAGACGCATTCAACAACCCATATTTGCCATTCAACCGAAAAGTAATCAACCCATCCTGAACAGGCGAGACCCACGAATAATAGGGTTGAATGACCAGTTTCTCAGCCAAATCAACAAACCCCCACTTCCTATTGATCATCACAGGAGCTAGTCCTTCTGAAAAACACTGTGCCGAGTCATACCTATTTGCAATGCGCAATTTGCCATTCACATCCACAAATCCATACCTATCGCCCTTCTTAATAAGAAAATAGCCTTCAGAAAAACCTCCAACATCTTGCACCTGATCTGCGGCACTTAAAATCCTCCGCCCACTCGGCGAATACAGCTCAGTGGTGTCTCCCTTTTGAAGTTCAAAATGGTCCCCCCATTTGCTCACCGAAGTATATTCAGTATTGGCTACCGGCCGACCATGTGCGCCCAGTGCACTTACCTTCTGCCCATAGCGAAGCATAAAAAAATCCTTCGCCGGAATGATTTGATCGATGGTCTGAAAAATCAATTTACCCTCCCGATCGAATAAATGGTAGCCACGTCCCTTTCGTGCGACAAAATGATCTCTTGCTATGCTGATTTCATCGAAATCAGGCGCAATGAGCCAGCCGTGCTCAGGATGATGCACTCCCCATTTAGAAACATATTTCACGATGGCACGAAAGCCCGTGACCGCCGCAATGGAATCGTACCGAAAATCTGATACGGTGGCGTTGATTCCATCCAAAATGGCCCAATAGCCAAACTTTTTCACGCCCAGATATTGTCCACTCAGCGACTGCACAGACTCAAAGGTTTTGTCTAGCACCTGCTTGCCCGATCGGTGACACACGCGCCACTGCTTCTCCGCCCGAACCATGAAGTAATGCCCGTCAAAATATATGGAATCGGGACTGGTCACGAGCGTTTCGCCAAGACCACTGACAGCACTGAATTCACCGCTACTCGCAGACTGCAAGACGGCAATGCCATCTCGCCTTTGAATCAATCTATAGCCCTCATCTGTAAATGTCTTGGTGCGAGAATAGAGCTGATTGTGATCATTGAAATGCAAGAGCCACACATCTGCACCCACGGCCTGTAGCGAGTCACAGCGAATGTCAAATGATTGTGCGCCCATCTGCACCGTCCAGCGTGGAAAGGGCTGCACGGCTCCATTTGCGTCTACCGCCTTGTGAATAGGTGCATGTATTACCTCACCTGCGGCCGTAATCAGTCCTACTTTTCCGGCTCGTCGTGTGATTATTTGATCCTTGAGTACAGTCGCCTCCTCTATTTTGGACTCCAGCACTTTGCCGTTGGCATGCAAAATATCCAAATAGCCGGAAGGCAGGCGAGCAATCAATACATTGCCTCGCACGTCAATTTTTTCATATCTCGCTTCAGCAACTTTCGTCAGTGTGTGGGAATAGGCACCTTCTCTGAATACATTGTTTTCGTAAGTGGTCACCACCACCGCTGCACCTGTGAGTTCGATATCAAAAAAATCAAGGTTGAGCAGCAGCTTCCCTTTTTCATTGACCAACCCATAGAAATACCGATTGGTCAGTTTGCCTCTGATGGCCACTTTGAATATCCCGGGCAATAGCGCTTCTAGCTTGTCATAGGTGGCAGGTGTCACTTGCTTACCTTCTAGGGAGAGCAGCCCCCATTTGTCCCTTTCCTGGTAGCCGATCAATTGATCCACTGGAAGGCGGCTGCCGTTTGTCCAGCCCAGATCGTCATATACGGGCGGTACTATTTCCTGTCCGGCGCTGTTTTTCAGCCCTTTGAAATTCCCCGATTCAAAAATGACATAGTCTGCCTGTGCAGTGGCCTGCAAGCAAGCCAGCATCAGCAGCACAGTCCATTTCATTGAAAACTTCAGGATTTTTTGGTGGCGATGCGTTCCAAATTAAAAATATCGTGGAGTACTTCTACCAGCGTATCGGCCTCACCGCGCTTACAGGCAGCTTTGAGCTCCAGCACGGGTAATTTGATCACCTTTTGGATCATGTTTTTGGTGACGGCATCCAATCGTTCAAACTCCTTTTCAGGCAATTTATTGAGGTAGCGTGCCAACTCCTCCTGACGGATCAGTTCCAATTTTTCCTTGAGCAATTTGATCGTAGGAGAAACGGTAGCTTCTTGCGACCAATTGAGGAATTCACTCATCACTTCGTCCATGATATTGAGCACACCATTCACCGCCTGCTCGCGCACCTTCAATACTTCAGATGCCTTTTCTTCTATTTGATCAATATTGTAGAGCATCACGCCGGGCACTTGTTCCACATTTTCGTGGATGGCTCTTGGCACAGACAGGTCTATGAATAGCTTCTGTGTAAGTGACGCTCGGAGCTGCTCACATGTAATGATGGGATGATCCGCAGCTACGGCAGCTATAATCACGTCTGCTGCATTTATCTCCTGATCCAGCGCTTCAAAATCACCAAGTCGATAGCCATTTGTTTCGGCCAGTGCGCGTGCACGCTCCTTGTTTCTGTTGATCAATGTGATATCTGAATACGAGTCCTGTAGATTTTCGAGCACATTTTGTCCAATCTCACCCGTTCCGATGAGCAACACTTTTGGATCTTTGACCAAATTGGCAATCGTGCTGATCAATGACACGGCCACACTCGCCACCGAACCGGCTCCATCGCGAAAGGACGTTTCCTGTACCACACGCTTATTGGCAAAAAAGATGGTGTGAAGTAATCTATGCAAAAACGGCCCGGCCATACCTTCATCTGATGACCATTGATAGGCGCGCTTCACCTGATTGATTATTTGAATATCGCCGAGCACTTTTGACTCCAACCCCAAACTCACGCGAAACAAATGCTCCACTGCATCTATGTGCGCAAAAGAATGAAAGAAATCGGCCACTTCTGCCGATGCAATGCCCTTCTCTACACACACTAATTTCAGCACGTCTTGTGTCGCCACATCAGCTGAGGTGTAATATATCTCCGTACGATTGCATGTAGAAATCACCAGCGCCTCGCTCACGCCCAATACCTCTTTCAGTTTCTTGAGAAAAGTTTTGGTGGAATGTTCTTGAAACGCTAATTTTTCTCTGAAAATTAACGGTGTATCAACATAGCTGATCCC
This sequence comes from uncultured Roseivirgaceae bacterium, assembly GCA_964589185.1. GTDB lineage: Bacteria > Bacteroidota > Bacteroidia > Cytophagales > Cyclobacteriaceae > JAAEPI01. Next base: position 7,631 of record CAZPST010000062.1, read on the forward strand.
AATACATCGAAACTGTGGCTCCATAGATTAAAAATCGAGCCTCAAAGATATTCGATCTCCAAGTGGTAGGCTAAAAAAAATACACCCTAATCCCTGATTTTAATCAGCAATACTATGAATCCGCTGCGCATACTGCGAAAGCTTATGATGGACACGCTAGGTTTCTCCAAAACCGAGGCAAATGGGATGATTACCCTACTCATGATTGTGATAGTGGCCGCAGTGCTGCCACGAACGGCAACAGATGCTCCAGTGGTCAATACCCAAACGGATGTCACTCAGTGGCACCATCAGATCACGTCCTCCATTTCTGCTTCTGCTTCTGCTTCGCTTTTGGAAGAACGACGCGATGCGCCTGTCATCAGTGGTTGGTTTGATCCCAACACGACCAGTCTCGAACGAATGGTGCAGGTGGGAGTGCCTGAATTGATTGCCAAACGCATCACCCTATACAGAGAGAAAGGTGGTCGATTTCGAGCACCGGAGGACATTGGCAAAATCTATGGGATGAATGATGAACTGCGTGAGCGATTGATTCCGCATGTACAAATCACAGCAGAAAAGCGGGAGGAAAAAGTGGCCGAAACACGGAATCGCCCCACATTTGAAGACACCCCGTATCAGTTTGAACTCAATAACGTCACGCCCGAAGAGCTGCAACTTATCCGCGGGATCGGACCTGTGCTCTCCATGCGCATTGTGGAATACCGTGAGAAACTCGGCGGCTTTCATTCGTATGATCAACTCTCCGAAATCTACGGGCTAGAGAAAGAAGTCATCGCCCAGATACAATCACAAAGCACACTGGTACCAAACCTCACCCCGATTGATATCAACACGGACTCGCTAAAAGTACTCGTACGCCACCCCTACATCGATTACAACATGGCGCGGATCATTATCAACTATCGTCGGGTTCATGGTAACTTCGAGCGGCCGGAAGATCTGCGGGGCATTAAAGTGATGAGCGACAGCCTCTATAAAAAATTAACCCCTTATCTTTCTCATTGAGCTGACCTGGCGCTTGCAATGCAAAAAATCCTTCAATCCTACCTCCGCAGACTCACCAATCTATCGGGCAATAACCGATCGCTGCTGCTCCTACGCCTTATTTCGGATCAGTTTATCGATATCCACGACCTGAATTTCGCACTAGACAAACCCAGTTTTGATATCATCAAAGGGCTCATAGCGCACGACAGTAAAATCCCGCTTTGTCCCGAAATGGACAGCCGCGATGCATCAGCCAATGTGATGAGCCGTCAGCTCAAGAAAATCCAGCGAATAGACAAATTTATCTTTGAGGAGCGTGGCGCAAAAGACCTGTATGTGGGGTGGCCGTTTATCCGTGGCAAACTGGCAGACGGCACGCTCATCAGGTGTCCGCTGATCTTTTTCCCGGTGGAATTGGCACAAGAAAACGGCAAATGGTTACTCGTGAGGCGCAAAGACGTGAACACTACCCTGAATAAGACCTTCCTTCTTGCCTACGCCTATTACAATCAGGTGACACTGGACGAAGAACTGATCGAGCAGGTGGTGGATGATTATCAGGTAGATAGTACGCAATTCCGCACGCAGCTCTACGAATTGCTCAAAAACAGTCAGGTAGAGGTGAATTTCAATCAAGAGAATTTTACCGACGAACTCAAAGCCTTCACTGACTACCGCAAGGCGCAACTGGAAGAAAGTGAAAAACCGGGCGTGTTGAAAATGTATCCGGAGGCTGTTCTGGGCATTTTTCCACAAGCCGGATCGTATCTGGTGCCGGATTACCTACATCTACTGGAGCACAATCCTGACGGAGAAATGATGGACTTTTTCTCCGAAGCACTCGCCGATCATGAAACGAAAATGTCGGACAGGGTTCGTGAAGAAAACACCTTCACCCCATTCCGTATGGATGCCTTTCAGGAGAAGGCGCTGCGCATGGTCAAGGCAGGACAATCGGTGGTAATCCAAGGCCCTCCGGGTTCGGGCAAGTCGCAGCTCATCAGCAACATGATCAGCGACTACATCGCACGGGGGAAAAATGTGCTGTTGGTGTGCCAGAAGCGCGCCGCACTGGATGTGGTGTGGGATCGCCTACGCTCCAAAGGGCTCAATGACTTCATCGGGCTGGTGCATGATTTCAAAAATGACCGCAAGTCCATCTTTGATCAGGTGGCACGCCAAATTGAATCTTTGGACGGCTATCAAGTGCAAAACAATAGTTTGGACGCCATCTATCTGGAGCGCCAATTTCAGCAAGCCTCCCGCAAAATCGACCAATTGAGTGAGGAGTTGGATGAATTCAAACAAGCGCTGTTTGATGAATCAGAATGCGGCAAATCGGTGAAGGAACTCTACCTGTCATCCAGTCCCAACCAACCGTTTGTCTCGCTCAATCAGGAATATCGCACCCTGTCTTACACGGCCGTGCATGCTTTTGAGCAGCAGCTGAGCCGCTACCTTGATTACTTCGAGCGGTTCGAAACATCACCGCATTTTTGGGCACATGGCAAAAATTTCGCCGCGTTCAGCACGGGTGACTTTTCCGTGATGAAAAAAATCGTGCACGAATTGCCCCAATTTCAAACGTTTCTGGACGAACGAGCCAAGGCATTCACGCGCCACAAGATGGACTATGAATCCATCGTCTATTTTCTATCTAAGCGACAAAAATTTGACTCGCTGATAGAAATACTGGATGATGAGAGTGTCTTTCATGTCTTCAAAACGCTCATTCACAAAAAACCAAAAGATCCGCTGGAAACGATCAACCGACTGGAACTGGGCATGATGTCGTGCTTCAAGGGTGCCGGACCGGAGATGTCCCTGCCATTCGATCAATTGGGACGTTTTCAGGAGGCACTGGAGCGCGCGATCAAAGCACGAAAAGGGCTATTCAGTTGGGTCAAATGGCGCATGACTTCAGAAGACAAAGTCTTCATCACGCGGGTGCTGGTGGCCAACGAACTCAAAAGCAACGATGAAGGCTTCAATGTGCTGCTGGATCGGATAGACAATCGGCTGAATATGGAGCATTTTCATTCGGAAATTGCCCAAACCGATTGGATGGTGGATTTTCCCCAGCAGATGCGCAAGATCGACATGCAGTCGTGGTTTTACTCAATGAAGCAGGCCATTCGCGCTTTTGGCATTCGCAATGACATCCGTTCGCTACCCGAATTTATCTCGGCTCCCGAGTACGAACTGCACGACTACATCAACCGGGTGAAGCACCTCATGAAGCTGCTCGATGATGTGCCGCCGATGATCCAGCCATGGATGAAATACCTCACCGACACACAGTTGCGGGCGTTGATGATGGGCAAAGTAGAACTGAAAGATGCTGAAAAAATGCTCACGAAGGAATTTGACGCATTGGTGGAATACCACACGATCAGAGATGGCTTCACCACTACCGAGCGCGATATGGTGGAGAAATTGACTGAAAATTACGAATCGAAACTCGCGAGCATTCGGCTGCTGCACAACAGCCTGGCACTTGCATGGATCGATCATATTGAAGGAAAATATCCTGTGCTGCGATCGGTATCGTCGCAGCGGCTGGATCAACTGACCAGCGAACTGCAGCAAGCCAACCGTGAGAAGCGGCAGGTGAGTAGGAACATTTTACTGCTGAAATCACGCGAACGAACGTATGCAGGGGTAGAATACAATCGCCTCAATAACCGCGTGACCTACCGCGACCTACACCATCAAGTGACCAAAAAGCGGCGCATCTGGCCCATTCGGCGTGTAGTTTCTGCGTATCAGGAAGAATTGTTCCAATTGCTGCCCTGCTGGATGACGTCCCCTGAGTCGGCCTCTGCCCTCTTCCCCATGGAGCCAATTTTTGATTTGGTCATATTTGATGAAGCTTCGCAGTGCTTTGCCGAGCGTGGATTGCCCGCCATGTACAGGGGCAAGCAAATCGTGGTGGCTGGTGACGATCAGCAACTCAAACCCAACGACCTCTACCGGGTGCGGTGGGACGAAGAAAGTGAGGAAGATATACCCGAATTGGAGATTGATTCGCTGCTGAATCTGGCCAAAAAATACGTGCCCGAAGTAGCACTGCAAGGACATTACAGAAGTCGGTCAATGGAGCTGATCGAATTTTCTAATCAGCATTTTTACAATGGCAAACTCGAAATGCTGCCACATTTTGATGAGGCCAATGACAGCAAACCCGCCATCAACTACGTGCAGGTGGACG
>CAZPST010000063.1:0-11759 GCA_964589185.1 uncultured Roseivirgaceae bacterium
GCACAAATTCAATAAATATATCGGCACCATCCGGATGTTCATTGTATCCTGGTGTGTCGAAGATCCTCCTAAAATCTTCATTGAGTACAGTAAACTGCGAATACACCTGCGCCGCAGAGATATTGGCGCCCTCTCCTACTGCTTCTCCATTGTGCACCACATGCACGATCGTTGGGATTTGGTACAACTCCTCGCTGGCTATTCGCGCCGACTTGAACTGATCCAATTGCTGCTGGAATTTGGCTTCAAAAGCCTCCTCCGTCAGGCGATTGGGGTATTTCTGTTGCAGCTTATTTTCCATTTCCACCGTGTGGCAATTGCGCTGAACGGGCGCTTTTTGCGTATGAACGAATGGATTCTTCTGTGTTTTTTGTACTGGTTTTGCTTTTTGGCTGAATGACATTGAGGCCATTAGCAAGGCAACTAGGGTGAGGATAATACGCATAAGATGTGCGGTTAATCTTGGGTAAGTAATTCGAATCGGGAAGTGGATAGTTTGCTGATCTGAAGCGCTAGCGTAGTGCCATCTATTTTTACTGTCAATTCATTTTCGGATGTCCACTCCCACGTGCCTTGAGTGGTTTCCGGTCGGTCGGTAGGACCGGGTAGCGTTCGCGAGAAGGTGCCATCAGCCTCAAAACGCATGCTTTCAAACCCCCTGCGAGGGGTCACTTCTTCCGCATTTGATGTAAATATTTTGAGCGAATCTTTTACGGACAGCAAGTGCCACGTAGTAGTCAAGGCTTCTTTTGAAATGTCTGTTTGAGCGGCAGTAGCGGCTTTATTTCCTTTACATCCGGCCAAAAGGAGTATGGAAATAATGAAAATGGTTCTAAGCATTTTACAAATGTAGAAAATTAAATGAGCGGTGGTTGAAAAATATTCAACTGCTTAGACAACCGCAATCTCCCGAATAATCCAATAGGCATATTTCACCACCAGTGTGATCACAAACCCCCAAAAGAGTGCACTTGCCCAGAACCAGCGAATAATCAGGTTTTTTTCCCCGCCAAACAAATTGGCTACCAAAGCACCACCTATGGGTGTGAGGATGATAGGAGAAAGAAAGGCCACCCCTTTGATGCCGTAGCGCTTCCAGATGCGCACAAATCGACGGCTTTTTTTGGAAAACACCTTGCGTTTCTTCGATCGAAAGCGCTCAAGGAAATGTCTTAACCGATCGCCCACATAGGTGAGTAAATACACCGGCACCATCATACCACCTGCCGTGAGCAAAGCCGTGACCACCGCCGGAAATCCGTATGAATTACCCAGCGTAGGGCCAAAAATGAATTTGAGACTGCTGAGAAAAAATACAGACAGGTATTTCCAGATTTCGTCCATGACCGATTGTTGACGCGAATTTAGGTGTAGATACGCTTTGTAAGTCGTACTATTTTGAAAGGCATTCAGATGAACAGAAGAGCCGTCGGTTGGCTGATTGGATCTAGGCTAGGAACTAAACCACATTGAATTATCTTTGTCGGCTTAATCATCCAAAATGCTCAACATCGTAATATTTGGCCCTCCGGGTGCCGGCAAAGGGACACAAAGTGACAAACTGATTGAGAAATACAACCTCTTTCATATTTCCACCGGTGATTTGTTCAGATGGCACACCGCAAATGACACCTTGCTCGGTCAGAAAGTAAAGGAAATCATGAATAGTGGCGAGTTGGTGCCGGATAACATCACCATCGCCATGTTACGCGAGGAGGTGGAGAAAAATCCGCAAGCCAGTGGCTTTTTGTTTGATGGTTTTCCGCGCACCGTGCCTCAGGCAGTGGCGCTAGACGAGCTGATGAAATCACTTGGCACGGATATACATGCGGTGGTGGAGCTAGAGGTGACAGAGACAGAAGTGCGCCAGCGCATTGCTAAGCGAAAAGAACTGGAAAACAGAGTAGATGATGCCGATGACAAGCTGGAACGACGCATTCAGGAATATTTCAGCAAGACAGTACATGTGCTGCCTTATTACAAAGAACAAGGGAGGTTGAGCACCGTGAATGGCATTGGCGATATCAATCACATTTTTATAGATATCACGAAGGTGCTTGATGCGCACCACGTCTAATGGAATCCAACTTTATTGATTACGTCAAGTTTTATGGCCGTTCGGGTGATGGCGGAGCAGGGTCTGTTCATTTTCGTAGGGAAAAATTTGTACCAAAGGGTGGTCCTGATGGTGGCGATGGTGGTCGCGGAGGGCACATTATTTTAAAGGGAAATGCCCAACTATGGACGCTCCTACACTTAAAGTACCGCAAGCACATCAAGGCAGATAGTGGAGTGGCCGGATCCGGTCAGAAGTCGTCGGGCAGTGATGGTGAAGATGTTATTCTAGAAGTACCTATCGGCACAGTAGCACGCGATGAAGAATCGGGTGAAAAGATGCTTGAAATACTAGAAGATGGCGAAGAGCAAATCCTGCTGCCCGGTGGCAAAGGGGGCTTGGGCAATTTCCATTTTCGCACATCCACCAATCAAGCCCCGCGCTATGCACAGCCGGGCATTGAAGGTGTAGAAAAAACAGTCATTCTGGAGCTCAAAATTTTGGCCGATGTAGGACTTGTGGGCTTTCCAAATGCCGGTAAATCAACGCTTTTGTCTGCCGTTTCAGCCGCCAAGCCCGAAATAGCCGATTATCCATTTACCACACTTACGCCCAATCTAGGTGTTGTAGAGTACCGCGATTATCGTTCGTTTGTGATGGCCGATATTCCCGGCATCATTGAAGGAGCGGCCGAAGGAAAAGGACTTGGCTTGCGTTTTCTGCGCCATATCGAGCGCAATCCGATGCTGCTTTTCTTGATACCTGCCGATTCGGATGACATCAAAAAAGAGTATGACATTCTGCTGAACGAACTGGCCAAACACAATCCTGAATTGCTTGATAAAAAGAGGCTACTGGCTATCTCAAAAGCAGATATGCTGGATGAGGGCATGATAGCCGAAATGACTAAAGAATTACCACCTGTAGAGCACATTTTCATTTCTAGTGTTACTGGCTTAGGCATTGCGAAGCTCAAAGACCGCATTTGGGAATTGCTGAATAACTAATCGCAGGTGTACGGATTTCTGCCAATATGACACAAAAAATCCTTTGGCAATATTGTTGAGAATTGCGCCGCGAATGCGCAATGTGAATTGATCATTGATGAAAAAGAATACTAAAAACAACGAAGAAGTGAGCAAGGAAACAGAACAGTTGGTAGACGAACAAGAAATGGCTGAATCCCAAACACAAGCAGAGCCAACCGAAGTAGCCGATCCGGCGGCACATGCTGCAGATGAATTGGCAGAGGCCAAAGACAAATACTTGCGACTGTATTCCGAATTTGACAATTTCAGAAGGCGTACGGCCAAAGAACGCATGGAACTCATCGCCACGGCTAGTCGTGATTTGATGGAAAACTTACTTCCCATCCTTGATGATTTTGAGCGTGCCAGTCAGTCAGCCCAAAGTGAAAAAGCCACCATCGACTCGGTGAAGGAAGGAATGGATTTGATCCAACAAAAATTCAGCAAGGCATTAGAAAACAAAGGCATGAAGCGCATGCAGATACAGCAAGGCGATGACTTCAATCCGGAGTTGCACGAGGCAATCACTCAGATACCCGCCGACCCCAAATTGGAAGGCAAAATAGTGGACGTGGTAGAGCCAGGTTACGCTATTAACGAGACAGTGATCCGATTTGCGAAAGTGGTGATAGGAGCAAAACAGTAATCATGGCAAAGCGAGATTTTTACGAAATACTGGAGGTAGACAAATCGGCATCTGCTGAAGAAATAAAGAAGGCCTATCGCAAGATGGCCATCAAGCACCATCCCGATAAAAACCCCGACGATCCCACGGCAGAAGATAAATTCAAAGAAGCAGCAGAAGCGTACGAGGTGCTGAGTGACCCACAGAAGCGTCAGCGCTATGACCAGTTTGGGCACCAAGGTGTGGGCAATTCCGGCGGTGGTGGATATGGCGGTGGCGGCATGAGCATGGAGGATATTTTCTCGCAGTTCGGCGACATCTTCGGTGGTGGAGGCGGCAGCCCGTTTGATAGCTTCTTTGGAGGCGGAGGTGGCGGCAGACGTGGAATGCGCAAAGGAACCAACCTGCGCATCAAGCTGAAATTGACCCTCAAGGAAATAGCTGCCGGTGTAGAAAAGAAAATCAAAGTGAGCCGCTTGGTCGTGGATCCAAGCACCAGATTCAAAACCTGCCAGGCTTGCAATGGAACCGGTCAGGTGCGCCGTGTCATGAATACCATGCTCGGACAGATGATGTCTACATCCACATGTCCTACGTGCGGTGGAGCCGGCCAAACAGTGGAATCACGTGCTACCGGAACTGATAGCAGTGGCCTGAAAAAGCAAGAAGAAGTAATTACGATCAAAATACCCGCAGGCGTATCAGACGGGATGCAACTATCCATGTCGGGTAAGGGAAATGAAGTGGCAGGTGGCATACCCGGCGATTTACTCATTCTTGTGGAAGAAACGGAAGATGACACCTTCCAGCGAGATGGCAACAATGTGCTGTTTGATCTGCACATCAGCTTTGTAGATGCAGCGTTAGGTTCGTCTGTAGAAGTGCCTACCCTAGACGGCAAGGTGAAAATCAAAATAGAGCCGGGTACACAAAGTGGCAAAGTGTTGCGCCTGCGCGGCAAGGGCGTGAAGTCTATTGACAATTATGGCATTGGCGATCAGCTGATTTATGTCAATGTATGGACACCCAAGCAACTGTCAAAAGAGGAGCGCGCGATACTCGAAAACCTGCGTACATCCGAAAATTTCAAGCCTGATCCATCAAAAGAGGAAAAGTCCTTCTTTGAAAAGATGAAAGAGTTTTTCTAGCCCGTTAAAACTGTGTAACATAGCGATCACATTATCGTAAAGGTGTTCATGTTGCGGTTGGTTACAGTGGTTGTCGTGTGTCTGAGCATTTCCTCAGGCGCCTATGCCCAGCTTAAAAAATTCTATACGCTCAAGCAGTCAAATGAGTATGATACCGTCGATTTCACACTGAAAGCGGCGACCGGTCATTCATTTGTGAAAAATTATGCGGAGCAAACAGATCCCATGGTGATCTATGGCAACCCCGATCTGGAGCGCATCAACCCTTCGTTCAAGACCAAGTATTCCGGCAAGACCTGCTACGCGTCTCTTGAGCTCAATGCATTCAACAGCCACAGTTTTGGAGACGGCTTCACGTTTGTGATGGCCAAAAAAACCAAGGAGGAGCATGGCAATTACTGGAAAATCCTTGTGAACAATGAAAAAGTGTATCGCTTTCATATGAAATATGGAGTGGGCAACACCGAAGTGGATCTGAGCAACATCAAGCTAGATAAGCTTTGGCTCAATACTGGCAGTGCCAACGTGACCGTAGGCTATCAGCCCGAAAGCCGCAACCTTATCAAGATGGATACCTTCTTTGTGAAAACAGACATGGGCTCCATTCAGACCAAATATTTGGGTAATTCACGCGCCAACACCTACATGGCTGATATAGGGTTTGGCACAGCTCAACTGGATTTCCGAGGGTGTGATAACGAAAAGGTAAGGTGCAATGCCAAAATAGGTGCAGGCTCGTTGGACGTGCTTATTCCTACCAAAAGCACTCCTGTCATTATTTATGTAAAAGAATCACCTTTTTGTGGCATTCGCATGTCAGAAGATTTCGAAATGGTAGAGAAAAATGTGTACGTCAATCGCAGCTATTCTGCAAAAGCCACCAATCTGATGACATTTGATATTGATCTGGCGCTTGGCACCATCTCATTCGCATACGCGGAATAAAAACGTAACATCACGGTAATCTGATCGGTCGCCCAAAACCGTAAATTTGCGGTTTACCTAGTCCATGGCCGAGAAAATCAAAATAGGAAATAAGCTCATTTTCAGAAATATAGATGCCATGCTTGCCAAGGCGGACGTGGTGCCACTCAACAAACAGAGCAAATGGGTCATCTTCAGCGACTTGCACATGGGTGATGGCGGCTCCACTGATGATTTTAGGCAAAATGCGGGGTTATTTGAGCAAGTGACCAACCAACATTATCTCAAGAAGAATTTTGGATTGGTGCTCAATGGTGATGTGGAAGAATTACTTCGATTTCCGCTTCAAAAAATCACTGATCGATGGAAGGAAATTTATTCGGTCTTTGATGCATTCAGCAAGAAGAAGCGTCTGATTAAAACTGCCGGCAATCACGATCTTGAACTACTCGTAAATGCCAACTTGCAGCCGCAATACGACATAAAAGAAGCCGTACGATTTCAGTATAAAAATGATTTCCTCAATCTCTTCCACGGTCATCAGGCCTCAAAGGGATTTCAGCGGCATAGTGAGCTTATTGGATTCACGTTGAAGTATTTTGCCAATCCGCTTCGGATCAAAAACTACTCTGTGGCGCATGACAGCCGCAAACAATACAAAATTGAAAAGCGCGTCTATTCGTATTCGTCATTCAATAGAAATGTTTCAATCATCGGACACACGCACCGACCACTGTTCGAATCTATGCACAAAGTGGAGCGGATGAAATACAAGATAGAGCAGCTCTGTCGTGAATATGCCACCAGCGTGCCAACGGACGAAATTCAGGAGATGATCAAATCATTGAAGAGCGAGCTGAAGAAATACGCCCGAGGGAAGAATTTCAATCCCTTTGATACTTACATCTACAACTCTGTCTTTCATGTGCCGTGCTTGTTCAATTCCGGCTGTGTGATCGGCAAGCGCGGAATGACCTGTTTGGAAATTGAAGGGGACAAAATTCGATTGGTGCATTGGTTTGACAAAAACATATCCGGCAAGTACCTGCGTCAAGGCGGCTATCAACCCGAACAACTCAACGAAACGGATTTTTACCGAATGGTGATCAATGAAGAATCACTGGATTATATCTTTACACGCATAAAATTCCTTGCGTGAGAAAATTCCTACTCCTTTCCTTTGTGGCAGTGATGGCCTGCAGTCCTTCCAAAAAAGAACAAAAACAGCAATCCGCTGATACGGAGGTAGTCACCGATGCATTCAAGGGAATTGACATTCAGGGTCACCGTGGCGCACGCGGATTATATCCCGAAAACACCATTCCGGGATTTATAGAAGCGTTGAAGCTGGGTGTGAATACATTGGAAATGGATCTAGCCATATCGGCAGACAAGCAGCTGATCGTAAGTCATGAGCCGTATATGAACGCCGAAATTTGTCTTGACAGAGAAGGCAATGAAATCCCTGAAGATCAGCAATTGACATACAACATCTATAAAATGAAGCACAATGAGTTGCTTGATTTTGATTGTGGCATGAAACCGCACCCGCGTTTTCCGGAACAAAAGAAAATGACGGTCACCAAGCCACTGCTGGCAGATGTGATAGATGCTGTGGAGCGGCACATAGCCGAGTATAATTTACCAAAGGTCAATTACAACATCGAGATCAAAACCCAAGCGCAATACGATAACGTGTATCACCCTGCACCCAAGCTATTTGCTGATTTGGTATATAATCTGCTCAATTTGAAATTAGATTGGAGCCGCGTCACTATTCAATCATTTGATTTCAGAGTCATTCAGTATTTTCATGAAAAATACCCAGACGTGCAGTTGGCTCTGTTGATCGAGAATGAATTGCCGTGGAGAGCCAATATTGATTCGCTCGGTTTCACTCCTCAGATATACAGCTGCGATTATGCGCTGCTCACCGAAGAAATAGTGGCTGAATTGCAAGCAGAAAAAATGAAGGTGATCCCATGGACGGTGAACGAACGAGCCGACATGGACAGGCTGCTCCTATGGGGCGTGGATGGTCTCATCACCGATTATCCCAACCGAACTAAATAAGCATGAATAAGAAATACAACGTCTTCGGCATTGGCAATGCCTTGGTAGATTATGAAATTGAAATCACCGATGCATTTCTCGCTGAGAATAGCGTAGAAAAGGGGCTAATGACACTCGTGGACGAAGCGCATCAAGAGCGATTGGTGGAAGCTGTAAGTGGCCGAATCAAAAAACGTCAAAGCGGCGGATCTGCAGCAAACTCAATGATTGCCTTGGCGCAATTTGGCGGCACAGGATTTTACACGTGCAAAGTAGCCAATGATGAAGATGGCACGCTTTACAAGCGCGAAATGGTGGAGCTAGGTTTGGACACCAACTTGGGTGATTTACCCACAGGCACTACAGGCAAATGCCTAGTGATGGTGACACCCGATGCGCAGCGCACCATGAACACCTACTTGGGCATCACCGCTGATTTGTCTGAAAACGAACTGGACGAAGCGGCACTGGTGCAAGCCGAATTCATCTACATCGAAGGATACTTGGTGTCCTCCCCCACGGGCATTGTAGCTATTCAGCGAGCGAAGGAATTGGCCAAAAAACACGGTGTAAAAATCGCCTACACATTCTCTGATCCGGCTATGGTGAAATTTTTCAACGACCAAAGCAAAGCAGCTGTGGGCGAAGGCGTGGATTTGCTATTTGCCAATGACGAGGAGGCACATTTGTTCACCGGAGCAGTCTCCGAAGAGGAGGCATTTGAGTCCTTGAAGAAATATGCCAAGCAATTTGTGATGACGCGCAGCGAAAAGGGCGCTTGGGTTTGGGACGGATCGCAAAAGCTGGAGATTGCAGATCATCCAGTGAAAGCCATCGACACTACTGGAGCCGGCGACATGTTTGCGGGCGCTTTCCTCTATGGCATCACCAATGGACTTTCTGCTCAAGCGTCAGGCGACTTGGCGAGCTTGGCGGCATCTAAAGTAGTGGCACAGTTTGGTCCGCGCTTGGCCAATGATGTGGCAAGGAATCTGCTGCAAGCGGTGTAAATTTGACAGATGTATCAGGTTCTTCCATTACTTGTTTTTATAGCCTCGATCAGTGCTGCTAGTGCGCAGGACTTGAATGAGCAGGTATTGAAAGTAGCCAACGCGTATGAAGGTGGAGGGTACAAGTGGGCAGGATCGGGCACACCCAAAGATCTCATTTTCAAAGACACGAAGATTCTAAGCGAAAGCACGGAAGGGACGTATTGCAGTGGCTATACCTTCATGGTGGCCTTTGATGTGATGAAGGAAAAAGGGTTGTTGAATAATCTGGATGTTTCTACGGTGAAGCGGCTGCAACAAGACTGGTACGGCTCTAACGAGCAGGCCGCTGAAACACAGTGTCTGATGGCGCTTGAAAAATTGGGATTAGGCAAGGGAGTCTCCTTCTCAGATGCCAAACCGGGCGATTTTGTACAATTCTGGCGAAATAACAAGTCCGGCCATTCGGTGATTTTTCTTGGATGGCAGAAGGATGCCTCCGGAAAAATTGTTGGCATCACCTACCGCAGCACGCAGAAACTCACCAACGGCATTGGTGACCGCACTGAGACCATCGGCACAGGCGAGAAGGACATCAGTCGGGAGCGGCTGTATGTGGTGAGGGTGCAGGGAGGGTAGTCAAACAATGATTACAGCTATAAATGTCTTACCTTAGATAAAATATTTACCATGAGAGCATTGGAATTTATTTCGCGAGTGAAGAACAATCAGATACAGCTGCCCACCAAAATTCGATCGGAATTGGCTGCTAATCCGGACAAGGATATTCGAGTAATTGTGCTGATTGAAGATTCGATTTTGGAAGATGACAAGGCGTTTCAAAAATTAGCTCATCAGCGTTTTCTTGATGGATATGCGGAATCCGACGCGATTTATGATCAACTCTAAAGATGGACAAATTGCAATTCGGTGATATTGTCCTTTTGAAATTTCCCTTTACAGATGCCGTCACATTCAAGAAAAGACCAGCACTTGTACTCAATGATATAGGTGATGGAGATTTGTTGGTTTGCAGGATTACCAGTCAATTGTATGAAACACCATTTGATTTGTCCGTGACTGATTGGAAAAAATGCGGACTTAAACTTCCTTCGGTTATTCGGATTCATAAAGTAGCCACATTGGAAAAGGAAATGGTTGATGAGATTATTGGAAAAATAGGTGATAAGATGAAGGATCAAGTAAGAATACGATTCACCAGTTTGGTTGATTAATTCTCAAATCAACTCATCAGCCTTATCATCAAAAACCCACTCTCATCAAATTACTATCTTCGCCGCATGCACAAATCCCTTTCTGCCTTGTTTCCACTACTTCTTGCAATTAGTTGTACTGCACCGCATCCTAAGGAGCAAGCCGTTGAAACACTCCCCTGCCAATTTCCCACAGATACCCTACCAAAAGTCATAGATGGACACAAGCGCATGGTGCTCATTCCTTCCGGTGAATTCCTGATGGGGAGTGAAAACGGCACCTCCGCCGAGCAGCCCGTTCGCAAACTGGAAATGTCCGCATTCTACATAGATGAAACACCCGTGACGTATGCCGATTTTCAGGAATACGTGAACGATGGGGGCAGTGTAACACGCTATTGGGCATATTCATCCTACAACATACCTGAGCAGCCCATTTCGGGTATTAGTTGGTACCATGCCGTCAACTATTGCAACTGGCGAAGTGTGAAGGAAGGATTGCGCCCCAGCTACATCCCTACAGGCCAAAAAGACAAGTGGGGACTGGATGGCTGGAAACTGGACTCAGTCGTGAATGGCTATCGCTTGCCCTCAGAAGCTGAATGGGAATATGCCGCTCGCGGCGGATTGGAACAAAAGGATTTTCCGTGGGGTGATGAATTTGAAGATACCTGGGCCAATTATGATACGGACAAAGGTCAGCAATTGAGTGAGTGGTGGCGATTGGCTACTGTGAAAAGTCAAAAACCGAATGCCTACGGCCTCTATGGTATGGCAGGCAATGTGTGGGAATGGTGCGAAGATTGGTACGATGAGCGCGCATATAACTACGGTGGCACCTGCAACCCCATCACCATGACCGAAGGATCGGCGCGCGTGGTGCGTGGAGGCGGATGGGGCAGCCCTTCGCCGGATTATTTGAAAGTGTACAAGCGCAGTTTTGCAGCTCCAAGCAATTTTAATTATTCCATTGGCTTCAGATGCGTGCGGGGGGCGTTCAGCAAGCCCGAAGGAAAGGGGAATGTGAGTGGATTTACGTTTTTCCGATATCCTAATGCCCCGGAACTGCCGTTGGCCGTGGAGGATGTAGACTTTTTCAGTGAGTCATTTACCAAAAAACTGGGCGATTATCTGGCTGATAATTTTCCGGAATGTCTGTACTTCCAGCAAGATGTAGATGGTCAACCCAAAACTACCCCCCATGCACTGGCTCAATTGATCGTGGACGAAAGCCAAGCAGCCAAAATCAACCCTTTGTTTGTGACCTCCATCATGATTTCGGAGAGTGGGTTTGCTACGGTTTCATTTCCGCGTTGGTTCAATAACCCGATGGCCTACCACTGGCAGAATAAATTGATGGAGAAGGGCTTGCCCACCTACGATGCAGACAAATCACACAACCGCAAGTACAAAGACCTGCGGGCAGCCATTCAGAATTACTCCAAAATCCGCCGGGACATCTACTTTGAGCGGGCAGCTAAGGATTTGTACAGTTTTCACCTGCTCTACGTAGGCTATGAAGCTGAAGAGTGGATGTATACCATCGGCAAGGTGTTTAGAGAAGTGGCCAATGTCCACATTTCACCTACCGAACCAACTGAGCATGTGGGGCGGTATATTTATACAGATTGGCAAAAGTAATTTTCCCTTTTGTGTAATACCGCAGCGCCAAAACGCACTAACGTTTTACATTTGCCATCCTTATTGAACCAAACAATTATTA
>CAZPST010000064.1:0-11707 GCA_964589185.1 uncultured Roseivirgaceae bacterium
ACGTGTTTGTGCAATACCCGAATGCCATTCGGAAGTTCCAGCAGCTCGTATTCATTCATAGAAGGTGCAAAGGTAGTAGGCAGTAGGCAATTGGAAGCAGGCAGTTGGCAAAGTCGCTGTGGTCTGTGGTCTGTCGACTGTTGACCGTGAACTACTTCTTTAATCCACTATCCTACTTCCAATAAATGTACTATTCGCAGCACTCACGCCATGATGTTTGGCAATCGTGGGCCATTCCTGCAGAGCCGCTTTTGTTTGCTCAATGATTTGATTGATTGTGGCGCGAGGAATCTTCGCCTCTAGCCCCAAGGCAGTAAGCTGCCGTACAGATGGATTTTTACCTTCACCCATTACCAGCGTACTTTGCTCGCCACGAGGACCGGACGAAAAGGTGAGATCGTAAGCCGGTGATAGCGACCACTCTCCATCGGCATTCATTAGAAAAGTGAAGTTTTTTCCATGGTCGTCGCGGTTGTGAGCCAGCACATTGAACACGGCCATCCTGAACATTTTTTCCACTTCGCGCACATCGCGTGTGAGCACTTCGGTGAGTGTCAATAGATTTTCATAGTCTAAAGACGGAACACGAAAATCGTGGTGCAGTAGTCCACTTGCCGTGTGCATGTGCAGCCGCTGTGTTCCTTGCCTATCGAAACGTCTTGTAGCAAAATAACCCGATCCGTGCACAGCAGGAAACAGATGGATTTCGGACATGGGTATACCTGCGGCCTTTGCCATCAGCGCATATACATATTCTATCGCCCCGCCATCAGCACCATCTGTCACATTCGGAAACTTGACCAACCAATGTTCATAACCAGCAGGAAGTGCATACTGACCATGCACAATTTGTTTTTGGGCACTATCAACTCCTATCAGGGCTTTAGGACGAGCCCCTGCAGATGAACCGTTTAGCACTAGCAGTTCAGATAGTACCGCATCGGCCTCCCCACGTAATACCTCCTGCGTTTGATGCGCGAGCGTGTCTAGATTCAAGTGGCTGCTAGACGGAGCTTCACTCATATCCGGCTGATAAGTGAGTGCACCAAGCCCCGAGTTGCCCACATGCGCCAGCCGATCCAATGGACCAAACTCACTCGGTAGTAGATTTTTGGTGCGCAAGAGCCGATCAAGAAGTAATCGACCCCACCCGTCGGGTAGGCTGTCATTGCATACTCCGGGCAATCCATCAAATACATACGGATCGAAGGTTTTCAATCCGGGCTCCAGCGGTAGTTTGAGTGGCGATAGGTGCAGATTGCGATTCAAAAAATCCGCAGCATATTCAAAGTAGATTATGCCATTTCTAGTAGCCAGTCGTCCTACAGGAATGGTGTCATCGCTGAACGTAAGCCCTACATGAAGCTGCGTAATGGGGATATGCATGTTCATTTGCGCCAGCCTCTTTTTGATTTCTTAATCACTTCTTTGTGCAGCACATCATCCATAGATGCAAACTGATTCGCCGGAATTGCTACTGCTTTTATAAGCTCCTCCAGGCAATCAAGCACCATGGCGAGTTTGCAAAACGATGCGAATGAGATTTCTCCCTTTTGCTCAAATTTCCGCAGACTGGCCAATGCCACACCTGATCTGTCGGCTAGACCTTCTTGTGTGAGTCCTTTGCTTAGTCGCGTGGAACGCATGTTTTCGGCAATGATTTTTTGCGCCTTGGATGCAGATATAAGTGATACCATGATGGTAATTTACCTTGAAATATCTTATTAAGTGATAGTATAGTAGTAGTTTATTTGAATTGAGGGAGTTGGGAAGTAGGCAGTAAGCAATTGGCAGTAGGCAATGAATTAGTAGGCAGTAGGCAATAGAGGCAGTATGTATATGGCAATAGGCAGAAGGCAAAGGACAAGTAGGCAGTGGACTGTCGTCTGTTGACCGTGGACTAAAACGCCGAACAAGTAACACCGAACACTAACACCCAACACCAAAATCCCAATACCCAAGCCTCCCACACCCCACCCACCTCACTGAGTCTCTTACAGCGCATTAGAATAGTCCTATTTCATCTTCTTTAACTTATTGATTGTCTGAAAATTACCCACTTCTGGGTAGTCGATTACCCACTTTTGGGTATTGATTTTTGTGGAGGGATGGGGGAGATTTGGCGTGAAGAAATGAACACTCCATAGATATTATGAAAAAACTACTCATTAGTATATTCATATCCACCTGTTTCAGTGAAGCAATAGCTCAAAGTGCAGTATCGGTGGTCAATTACTCGCGCATGACAAAGAGTTTTGATCGATTGGTGCCATTCGGTGAGAATTTTCAAATTAAAGGGAGTGTGCCTCCCAATGTCGTGGCTGTCCGGATTGAGACAATTGGACTTTCACAAAATCAAATGAGGGAAAGGCAGTACGAAGCGCTTTTTCAAAGAGAAAGCGATTACTCATTATGTCAATCTTTGGAATTGGCAAGAAAAAATGAAGCCATTCATAATGTTAAATTGGCATGGGAAAGAACTACTAGCGGATCCTCAGAATCTCAGTTTGTAATAAATCATCCACAGTTGTATTTTGGACGTACCTATATCTTTCTAGTAACCTATTTTGAGGTTGCAACTAGTAGTACTGGTAGTCAGTTGTTAATTCAAACTAAGAACATAATTATTTCAACATTGAAGGAGTCAGTGCGACAATTGGATACAGGAAATAGTAGTTTTGATCCAATTGAATTGGAGGAAAAAATACGGTCTACATATCTGGATATGAATATTTGCGAAGACCAGATTCTTGACAGAAATACTTTAAATTCCAATTTTGCAGAATTGGCAGTATTAGTTGCGAGCGATGCAAATGCTATTATTGGCCAACAGGTTGAATCGGATATTCGAAGCAATAGTATTCTAAATTATGATTTATATAATTACGATGGAGCTGCTAACTTGGTAATGTCTAAATTAAAAAATCCTGGCCCCAACCAAGTGCTCACAGCAACATCAGTGCGACCTTATCTTCAAAATTTTGACGCTCAAAACAAATTTATGATTTCGCTAGATGGAGGAGTAATTTACGTTTCTCGATTTCAGCAATTCATTCCTACTTTGGGATTTAATCTTAAAATTAATCCAGTTGATTTCAACGACCCTTTCAGTAGGAATACAGAATGGTCAGTAATTGTTGCAATGGGCTGGTCTACCCCTGATGATCTTGATCCGGACTACCAAGGAGTGTTTAGCGGGTCTGACAAGTCACTTGTTACGGGTTTGGGTGTACGATTTCCTAAATTTTCAAGAATTTTAAGATTTCAATCAGGTCTAGTTTGGTATAGGCAAGAAAATGGTAATCCCCTGATTTTAGACTATTCTACGGAGGCAAGTTTCTATACTGGTATTTCGTTAAACTGGGATACCATTGATTTTGCTTCGAAATTACTTAAATCGCGTTCAAAATTATAATTGTACAATTATGCATAAAATTAGTAGTATTCTTCCACGACCCATCTTTGTTGCTGATGGTGAATCTGATCAACTGACAATTTTAATTGAAATGACCAACGCTGCGAACAGTGTTCGTTTTCGATTTGAGAATACACACCCTGAAGCTGCTGAACTCTATGATTCAAATACATCTGGAGATGTCATTTTTTCAAATGAGATGAACTTAAATAATGGTAAAAATAGCTATCAGCATAAGATTGGTTTCAAGCTACAGCAGTCCAATTCATCTGTTGGTGCAAATATTTTGCTAAAGGTTACACTTGTTAATTCTGAGGACGAAGTAATTTCTTCCACATTCCATTTGTTCACTTTGATAATTGCCTCTTAATATGAAAACTATATACTCTTTCTTGATTATTTTGAGTGTTGTAATGATTTCTTGCAATGAAGAGCACAATGGGGATTTTAATATGAATGCCAAGGAATTTATTAAACTTAAATCATCTGTTAATTCCATTCCTGTTGGCGTAAAATCTGCTGTTAAAATTACTGCTTCTATGACTAACGATGCAGAAGGTGAAATTTGTACTTTTAGTAGCACTACGGGTGGATTTAAGTCATATGAAGAGAAGTCGGAGACTATAGATGTTGTTGTTGATGTAAATGGTGAGGCTGTGGCGTATTGGTTTCCTTCAAATGATCCGGTGCTATCAAATCTTTCTGCAACTGTTAAAACTGTTAGAGCAGATTTGGAAATTAGTGTAACTCCTGTAGAGGCTATTGACTTTGATAATGATTTTAGTGTGCCATATAGTATAGATTCGACGTTTATGTTGTCGGTTGTAGTTGATCCTATTTGGAAAGGTTTGCCAATTGACATTGGAGTATCGTCGGGGATTCTACAGGTTCAAGGGGTGGCCAAGGATGGCTTTAATATGGGATCAAAAGTGGTACCAGTACTTGATCAAACGGGCAAGGTGCAAATGACATATACAACCCCTTCAGCAAATGAAACTGTTGTTTTTACAGCTACTTTGTTTGGTACCGCTTTTAGCCAAGCTGTATTTATTGAGGAGTGATAGCGTCAAATAGTCTATTTTACTTTATCCTCGGCATTGTGCACGTGAAAATACCCGGTGGCTTGTCCGTGTTGTATTTTCTCTACTTCACTATTAAGCCAGCGATAGATCGCCTCATAGGAGGCTTCATCCTTGGCCATGGCGTATCGTATCCGTGCTTCGTTTATCAAATGTTTGCAGCGGATTCGTGCCATTTCTCGCAGTTCCATTTTTTGCTTCCATCCCTTACGCGATGCATACATGATCAAGAGCGATGAAAGAGAAGGGAGGGTGAAGATGACCACTTTATAGATCGGTTGATCCAGTGTGGGTATGATGCCTTGGAGCCCTACCAAAAACGTGACCGCAAAACCCAAGAATATGGTGAGGAAGAAGACGAAATTGTTGAGTCTTTCCAGCCAAACAGCATCCTTGTAGAAGGGTTGGTGATACTGGGTGTTCACATGATCGATAAACTGATGCGTGGCTTATTGGATGTTTTGCGACCACCACGGTGGCCTTTCTTGATCTTTCAGCGGGGTATCCATAAGTAGGGGTATTGAATTTTGGTTAATTATATCAGTTTTTCGTGGGCTCGAACTTGAGCTAATAGATTTCCAAACTCATGGCTGTGTTGACTTGTAAATATAAATTGCTACTATAAGTAAGATTGGAAACAATATTAAAAAGTGATAAAGGAACAGTGTAAATAAATAATACTTGATTTTTATCCAAATTGTCTCTAAAAGTTGTAGTTCATAATAGTCGCCCTTTGTGGATTTGAAATACTCGAAATCCATATCCGCGTGATTTTCATTGTTTGACAAAATATCCTCATACTTTGAAGCTAATTCATTAGTAATTTTTAGTTTTATTTTCTTATCGCTTGATTTATCCAAAGTTTTAAAGCTTCTTAGTTCGTTATAAAGTCTTGACAGTTGTAATGCACAGATATGAAATTTATATGCTCGTAATTCATAATGCTTGGAATTTTCAACCTGTGTAAACACTAGTAATAGAATGGAGATACTTGTAATTAAATAGGCTAATACAGATTGGTTTAAATTTTCATTGTTCGATATACTGTATACAGTGACAAGACCGCCAATAATTAGGTAGGCAGAGAGTAGACTAGTGCAAATACTACTCCATCGGGATAAGCTGACTAATCGTGAATGAGCCGTAAATCTAGCTCCCTTGGTAACCCAAATTTTATAGCTTAATTCTTCAAGGAAGGTTTTGTCCAAATAGTCCAGATAATTTTTTCTCTTCTTTTCCATAATTCTATTTGATTATCCCCTCCATCTCCCTCACCACCTTCATGGTCTCTACGCTTACGGTGCAGACGCGGCAGAGCAGGTCTATGACGTGCTCCTTGTAGTCGGCGAAGCGATAGGTGTTGAATTTTTCGGCGATGGTCTTGTCTTTGGGTTTCTTCTCTTTGTATTGGTCTAGCACCCACTCTAGGGCGCTGCGGTTGCCGAGCTTGTATTCCCATGCCTCGGCGGGTATGCCGCTCAGCGTGGTGGCGTCATCTAGCTGTATGGTGCCTGCTGCTTTGTCGGCTTTGAGTTTGGCTTTGACCCCTTCCGCCCTGCGGGCACCTTCCCCAGGGAAGGATTGGATTCGTGTGAGGGCAAATGGCTTCACTGATTCATACCCGATGTGCAGTTCCATGAGGGTCTTGCCCCAAGTGACCCATTGCCAGAAGTCTGCATAGAGTGGCAGGCGCGGAAAGTCCCGCTTCAGGTTGAGGGCGTATTTCTCTCGGTACGCCGGGTGATGCAGCACGCCATAGGTGTAGTGGAAGATGGCTTCTTTGGTGATGTCATCCTTGACGGACGAATAATGCGACCGAAACCGCTCCAACCCCCAGTCAGTGATATTGTCGTGGCGCGTGCCGGAAGAATCGTAGCGGTATAAACTTAGTAAACTGGTTGCACGACTACCGAAACCCTGGTCAATTAACGTATTGGAACTGAAAAAGAGCAAATCAATTTGAGGATGATTTGTTATACAAATGGCTCTATTTTCTTGAGTTGATTCAATTCCCCAAATAGATTCATTTTGATACGGTCTGTGTGTTATTAATTGACTGAAATAAGTGTGTTTTTTAATGAATGGACGATACTGTGCCCATCTTATTTTTTTGTAATTGTATTTTAATGGATGATTTGCTACAGCATGCTTTTCTAATTCTTCCGTCCACTTAATGGATTGATTCAGGAGATTTGATAGATCAGTGATTTCTTTTTTACCCTTGACTTTCTGCCTATCCATTTCATAGCATTCATGAAAGAAGGTAATCTTTGAAATTAATGTTTCCTTGCTAAAGTCATACATCCAGTCGTCCCTATTTGTGACTGCACCTAGAGTAAAAAGTTCAAAAACCGCCTTATCACTATTCCCAGACTTAACATCCTTACTTGCTAATGGCACCAACTCATCCCAGTCATTATCCGTCAGATTGATCCAGTTGTTGTCTTTGGGGATGATGTTTTCAAAACGGATATCGGTGAACTGCTTTTCTTTGATCCACTCTAGTTTTTGCTCTTTGCGCCAGTCATCCTCCATCTCGCCATTGTAGTAGATGCGGCACTGCTCCCAGATGCGGGGTGGTGCTGCGGCACGGTCTCCTTCGAGAACCTCAGGATGACCTTTGGGAGCATCAGAGGCCGGAGATTGCTTCGTCGTTCGTTCCTCACTTCTCGCAATGACGGCCTCTTTCTTCACTAAAAACATCATCGCCACGCCGGTCTGTATGCCAAACACATTGTGGGTGGTGCCGGCTATTTTGGGGTTGGCACGCACATCGGAGCGTGTGTCTATGATGTAGCAGTAGTCAAAGTCGCGCTGTATGCACTTGCGGAAACCGTCAAACGTGCGGCTGTCTATAAAGCTGCGGTTAGTGATGAAGGAGATCACGCCGTTTTTGTCTATCCGGTCCATCGCCCAGCGGTAGAAGCGGGCATACATGTCATACACTTTTGTTTTCTGCGCGGTGCTTTCCTTCACAAAGGTGTTTTTGATGCGCTTGTCTATGAGCGGGTACTCGCGGTTTTTGTTGAAGTCGTTAAAGTTGGCTTGGTTGGCGTTGTAGGGTGGGTTGCCTATCACCACAGATATTTTCTGGTCGTTTTGTCGCTTTATCCGCACGGCATTTTCCTTTGACATGCCGCCAAAGAGACTGCCAGTGCTCACATAACTGGAGAATTTACCCCCAAGTCCGGCTTCCAGTCCGTCTATATTGTCCAGCGTGTCCACAAAGCAGATATTGGGAAACTCGGCATAGGTGCCCATCTTTTGCTTGTAGGTGAACTCTATGTTCAGGTTGGCCACATAGTAGGGCAAGATGGCCACTTCGTTGGCGTGTATTTCATTTTTGTATTTGTGCTCCAGGTATTGGGCAGGTATGTATTCGATGAGATCTGTGATGAACGTGCCCGTGCCGGTGGCAGGGTCTAGTATGTGCACATTTTGATCGTGCAGGTGGCGGCCAAAGTGTTTTTCCAGCAGGTAGTCGGTGCTGCGTATCATGAAGTCCACGATCTCGTTGGGCGTATACACCACACCCAGTCTGTCGGCTCCTTTGGGGTTATACACTTTGTAGAAGTTTTCATAGACCACCTTCAGGAAGCGTTGCTTTTCATGGTGGTCAGCCACAGAGGCGGCTTGGGCGTTCAGTGTTTTGTAGTAGTGCCCCAGTTCGCCCAGTTGGTTTTGCCGGATGGAGCGGTTCATGAAGGTATTCACCAGTCGCTCCAGCTCATGGGCTATGTTATTCTCATGATGAAAGTCTGACTCGTCAAACACAGATTTGAAGAGGTCTTCGGTGAGTATGTGCTGGATCACCATCTCCCGTATGTCCTCAGGCTTGATCTCCGGGTTGATCTCTTGCTTGCACATTTCCCAAAAGTCATCGCGCGCTTTGGTGTAGGCAGGGTTCACCTTGTTTTGCTCTTCTATCAGCTCACGCAGCGTCTGCACGATGGTGGGGATGTCTTCTTTGAATTTGCCCAATGCCTCTTCGAAGTTTTCGAGGTATTTGGGTTTGTAGTCGATGAACGTTTTCAGGATGGCCTCTAGCCGTGAGGCGTCTTTCATGTCCACGCGCTGTACTTCTTCACCGTTTTGGATCAGCACTGCCGTGGTGCTGTCTTGAAAAAGGATGTTGGTGGTAGGATAGCCGTCTTTGTACAGTTTCTTGTTGATCTCCTGGTCTATGGTGTCATTGGAGTCTTTGCTCTCCACATACCCTTTGTGGATACGCAGTTCATTCATCAAGATGCCATCCGGCCGGATGTTTTTGCCTTGCTCGTTTTTGATGGTGACCTCCGTGGCATACACGTAGTGCTTGGCAGAGGCCATTTGCAGCACCAGCATATCAAAGGGCTGCTTTATTGCAAGTTCGTTGCTGATACCCGCCACTTTCAGCGTGTGTGCGAGTTTGTAGTATTGATTGATTAGCTGGCTAGACATGCAGGGCAGTGTGATACGGGCATGAAGATAACGGATTTGGATAAATCAATACCCGTGAATCCTGTTTAGACAAGTACATGTTTGAGAAAAATTGACATCCGTTTGAACCAAATCCATAGCAAGCGGCGTAACTTAGCATAAGTTTTGAGCCAATTTCGGCAGGGAGTTCAAAGGGCTTTTTTGATGATTGGGCATATGTTAGAACGGGAATTGATGGAACTTTACATAGTCATTGAGGATTTACAATCCATCACAACCAAGACCGTTCCGGTGACACGCTCCTGGAAGCAGTATTATGATCAAATCTTTTTTGGAAGTTTCCTCAAAAAGGTAAACAGCCGCCTTGCCTTATTGGCGACCAAGATCGAAGAGACAGTATACCCTGATATGCACAAGCCACCTACCTCTGAGCAATTGCAACGATTGGCGCGGGTGTTCCAAGGAGTGGAGCATGATTAGTTGAGTGGGCGCTCAATGTTATTTTCATCAATTAAGGTTGCGATCTTCTCCATTATAGTTGCAGGACAGTTTCCGATTTTTGATTGCCAAACAGAATGGCTTTACGTGTCGAACACCTTTATTCATTTCTCCACGCATCGGCGCAGGTTTTACCTTGCTAAAATCCCCTCCTCCTCACCACCAAATATGCTAGTGTCAATACTGAAGTTTGCTAGTGTTAAAACTTCAGTTTGCTAGTGTTAATAATCACGTTTTATAGTGTCAATATTTTGTCTGAATATTTAACATTTTTTAAGGGTTTTGAGGCCTTTTTTAGTTGCATTCGCCTATCTGATTTCCCTATATTACTACTGTCTAGTAGATACACCGGCGCGCAACGGTGAAGCCCTCGCCAGATGGGTCTCCAATCCTGGCAAACCCTTTTATATTTTTCTAAACCCTTTAAACTTTTAAAACAATGACTGTTAAATTCAAAGCCGTGCCTAAGGGCCAACCGGGAGTGGTTGGTGGTGGCACAATCAAGTACTACGCAACAATTATCCGAGGTGAGCGTGTGGACACCCGCCAGTTTGCCGAAGATATTGCCGAGATGAACCTGCTAAGCACCACAGTGGTATTTGGCGTACTGGAAGCCTTCTTCAAGCGTAGTAACCATTACCTCAATGAAGGTCGCACACTCGATCTGGGACAATTCGGAATGTTCACCCCGTATATCAATAGCACGGGTAAGGATACCTCCGATAAGGTGAACAAGAATAGCATCGACCGCTATCATGTGAGCTATCGTCCTAGTAAGCTGCTACGCAAGCAACTGAAGTTTGTCGAATTTCAAAAAGTGAGCAATGGTACTACCACTGAAGAAGTCTAATAGACGGAAGTGTTCGCAAAGCACCCCTTGAAACCTCCTAGTGATGAACTGGGAGGTTTTTTTATGACCTTACTTAATCCACATATTGCGAGTTTAACCACCGCGTGCACACAGGACACAGAGGGGCCGAATAAATTCGGCAATGGACGGCAAGGCATTGAGGAGCTTATTTCAGTCCTTGTGGCGCGATCTCATTGGTAGCGATAGCAAACACTCAGCTGCTTCTACACCCGGCATTACGAAGCTCGATGCTATTCACCGAAATAAAATGTAGGTGAAAGCAATCCGTACCGAACAGCGAGATAGTAGCTCCAAATGCACCGCACGCGTTTTGGAAACGCGCGCTAGCGAGAATTGTTAGCGTCTTTTTTTTCGTTTCCAGAGAAAATAGCCGATTATTAGCATTGTTCCCGCCAGAGGAAAGTAGCTCAAAAATATCTTGTTGTCCTTTGCAAGTTCGGCGTTATAGTCATTGAAAGATGAATACATTTTATCATCCGATTCAATGCCATAAACTGAAATGTAGGTGTTTACAAAACTCCATGCTTCAGGGTAGCTCAAATTCTTAATCCTTTCATCATTCTCTCTCTTAGAAATAGTAATTAACAACTGAGTTCCAGTTTTTGCTTCCTCAAAAAAATTAGATTCTTGGAGGGAGTTAAGCGAATAGCGAGAAATTCTGAATTCGAAATTACGATGTTGATGTTCCACGAGTTCAAGGGTTCCATAGCTATGACGAGAACCGTAGTAAAACTCTGGATTTGAATTAAGAGTTGCTCTAATTTTCACCAATTCAGAAGCCTCTTTGGGTAGAATTCTAATGAATGGAGCAGTTATCAACAAAAGCCCAATAAAAATGATGTAGACCCATTCAGGGATTTTCATTCGCATTCTTAGTAATTGACGCTAACAACCGGATATGTTGCATTCAACATATGGGCATTCTATGGTGATCACAAATCTAAGAGATTTTGAAATCCTTTTTCTGCCTTGATTTGTGTCTTCACGGACTTTTCCCACATCTACCAAATTCCCACGCAACCCCAAACTAGCCGTGGGCGATTCCGGCGCGTAGCATAGGAGAGCACACGCGTACAGCCACTAAATACCCTCACAGTCTCGCTCCCAATCCTTCCTCACCCCTTATGCACACTACTCAGCTCCATGAGGAACTGATCGATTTGGCCTTGGGTGACGTGCTCCATGAGTACGATTTTGTACCAAGCGGGTGCGTCGTGGCGGTCGGGGACGAGTAAGAATTTGTCGGCGATGGACGGGTCTATGTGGGCGGCTTGGATGGCGATGATGTTCATGTGTGGGTTGCGGAAATACCGGATGCCCAGGTCGTCGAGTTGGCTGCAGAGGCGGTCGGTTTTGGCCAATAGTCGGCGCACTTTTTCCTTCCACCCTTCTGAGCCGTAGGTGCGCATGATCATCCACACGGCG
>CAZPST010000065.1:0-11626 GCA_964589185.1 uncultured Roseivirgaceae bacterium
TGCCAATTGCAAAGCTGCGCTGACAAAACTTTGTCAGTTGTTTGCCTTGTCGCATATAGAAAAAAACAAGGGCTGGTATCTGGAACATGGCTATATGGAAGGCACCAAGACGAAAGCGATACGCAAGTTGGTAAATCAACTGTGCTGGGAAGTGCGGCAGGATGCTGTGCCGCTGGTAGATGCCTTTCGCATACCAGATGTGCTATTGGGTGCGCCGATTGCGGTGGCAAATGCGTCAACTATTTAGATAGCAAATAGTAAACCACATTAGATTTGTTTTCTATTAGTAAACTATTTACATTCGAACTGTGTTTAATATCATCGCACGAAAGACACTTCTTGCGTATGCCGCACGTTACCCGATGGCTAGCACTGCGCTTTTTGAATGGTATCATGAGTTGCTTAAGGCCGAATTTGAAAATTTCAATGAACTAAAGCAGGTCTATCCAAATGCCAGTATCGTCGGAGATGATCGAGTGGTATTTAATATTAGGGGTAATACGTATCGCTTAGTAGTGCGAATGGTTTTTGAATATAAGACCATCCAAGTGAAGTGGTTTGGTACGCACGCGGAGTATGATCGAATAGATGTGACTAAGGTGAAATTTAAGGAATTGTAAAAATGGAATTGACCGTAATAAAGACCGATGCGCAGTATGAAGAATATCTCGACTGGGTTGAGACCATGTTCGATCAAAGGGTCGCTCCGGATTCAAAAGAAGGGAAGCAAGTAGAGGTTGCATTGCTATTGATTAAGCAATATGAGGATATGCATCATCCAATACCTTTTCCTGATCCGATAGAGGCGATTAAGATAAAAATGGAGGAAATGGGTTTGAAAAATAAAGACTTGGTAGGGAAGGTGGGTAGTAAAGGGTATGTGTCTTCCATACTCAACAAACGCAAACCTCTTACTTTAGAATTAGCCAAACTCTTCCACAAAGAATTGAATATACCGGCTGAGGTTTTATTGTCCTGAGCCAATTGAATTGAACCCTACTTGGCATTCCGACTACCATAGGATTTTCAGAGCTTACAAGTACCGAAATGGCATCCATCTAGCCCCGGACGTAGCGGCACGAAGTACAGCGGAGTACGGGAGCAGAGCTACTAAATGGCCTGTCTGTGTCGCTCCAACATCACGCCGATACTGCCTTCTTCTCCAAATACTCGTCGTAGGTGCTGAGGGTGTCCATGCAGCCGTCGGGGCGCAGCTCGAGGATGCGTGTGGCGATGGTCTGGGTGAACGTGTGGTCATGCGAGGTAAAGAGCACTGTGCCGGGGAAGGCCATGAGCGTGTTGTTGAACGCTTGGATGGTCTCTAGGTCGAGGTGGTTCGTCGGTTCGTCGAGGATGAGTAGGTTGGCGCCTTGCAGCATCATGCGTGCCACCATGCAGCGCACTTTTTCGCCTCCGGAGAGTACGTTGCACTTCTTGAGTGTCTCCTGGCCGGAGAAAAGCATCTTGCCGAGGAATCCGCGGATAAACACTTCGTCTTTTTCGCCATCGGAGTATTGGCGCAACCAATCGATGAGGTTCATGTCGGACTGGAAGTACTTCGAGTTGTCGTTGGGCAAATATGCTGTGGTGATGGTTTGGCCAAATTTGTATGTGCCCGATGTGGGCTTTTCTTCGCCCATGAGTACTTTGAAGAAGGATGTGATGGCCATGCTATCATCGCTGATCACGGCTATTTTGTCACCCCGATTGACGAACAGGTCAAGGTCTTTAAACAAGTATTGCCCGTTTACTTCCTTGCTCAGCTTTTGGGTTTCCAATATCTGATCGCCTGCGGTGCGTGTTTGGTTGAAGATGATGGCCGGATATTTTCGGTTACTTGGCTGAATCTCCTCCACGTTGATCTTATCGAGCAATTTTTTGCGACTGGTGGCCTGCTTGCTCTTGGAGGCATTGGCGCTGAAGCGGGCAATGAAGTCTTGTAGTTCCTTGCGCTTGTCTTCTGCCTTCTTGTTAGCCGATGCGCGCTGTATGAGTGCCAATTGGCTGGATTCGTACCAGAAGGAATAGTTGCCGGTGAATAGCTTGATCTGCCCAAAATCAATATCTGCCACGTGCGTACACACTGTGTCAAGGAAGTGACGATCGTGAGATACCACGATGAGCGTGTTTTTGAAATCCATCAGATAATCCTCTAGCCACGAGATGGTGTTGATGTCCAAATCGTTGGTAGGTTCATCCAAGATGAGGATGTCCGGATTGCCAAAAAGGGTCTGGGCAAGGAGCACGCGCACTTTTTCGTTACCGCTTAGCTGCTTCACCAGTTTGTAGTGCTTGTCTTCGGTGATGCCTAGGCCACTGAGCAGTGCTGCCGCATCTGACTCGGCATTCCAGCCGTCCATATCGGCAAATTTTGTTTCTAGGTCAGAGGCGCGGTTGCCGTCAGCCTCGCTGAAGTCGGGCTTGGCATAGAGCGCGTCTTTTTCTTTCATGATGTTCCACAATTCTTTGTGTCCCATGATCACCGTGTCGAGTACGGGTATGTTATCATACTCAAAGTGGTTTTGCTTGAGCACGGCCATGCGTTTGCCCGGCTCTATGTTTACCGTACCCGAATTGGCCTGTATTTCGCCAGAGAGGATTTTCAGAAATGTGGATTTTCCGGCTCCATTGGCACCTATGATGCCGTAGCAGTTGCCGGGGGTAAAGTTGATATTTACTTCGTCAAAAAGTACGCGCTTGCCGTATTGGAGGGAGATGTTGGAGGTAGAGATCATGATGCCGTGTGTTCGAGGCGCGAAGTTAGGCGATTTTCAGGGGGATTGAAATGGGTTTTTGGTTTTTGGTCGACAGTCCATGGACGACAGAACGCAAAGGTCTGCATCACGGATGTGGCGAATTTTGGGATTTCACGGATTCTTTGTTCCTTGTTTGGAAACCCCCCATCATCAAAGTTTCAAATTAGCACATCAACTAATCCCTCTGATCTACTTATCACTTTTCACCAAATTACCCACCGCACCCCTGTGTCCCTAAAGGGAGCTTGGGCACGGTGTACTGATCAACTTTTCACCAATTAACCTGTCCATCCATCAACTAGTTAACCATTCCACCAATTACCCCACTTAGAATCCACCCTTAAAAAAAATCAATTTGGTTTTCCTTAAAATAAGGTTGACCAAATTGATTTCGCATTAGTTGACTGAGTCGTCTTTCTTGAACTAAGAATTATTCCGTAGGCGCAATTTCTGCCGACTCTTCTCCCTTCAGGTATTTATCCAAAAATGTTTTGATTTGGCCGTATCCCTTGATTTCGTTTTCTTTTTTGCGGAAACCATGCCCTTCATCCGGAAAGATCACATATTCCACAGGCACACCATTCGCCTTCACACCTTCCACTATTTCGTCAGATTCCACTTGCAGCACGCGCACGTCATTGGCTCCTTGTAACACCATCAATGGTTTCGTTACATTTTTGGTGTGGAATAGCGGAGAGATATTGTACAGTCGCACAGAGTCTGCCGTGGTTGGATCTCCCAATTCATCGTACAGCGCCTTTCTGTAACTTTCCCAATAAGGCGGAATTGATTTCAATGTTCTGAGCCAATTGGTCACGCCAAAAATATTGACACCCAAGTCAAATGCTTCCGGCTCAAACGCAAGTGCCGCCATAGTCATGTAGCCGCCATACGATCCACCAATGATACCGATTTTGTCCATATCGATCACGCCTGTTGATTCGAAAAATGTCTTACCTGCTACACAATCTTTCAGGTCTTTATCTCCATGGTTTTTGTCATCCAAGTGGTTGAATTTTTTGCCGTATCCACTACTACCACGGTTGTTCACCGCCAAGATGGCATATCCATGATTGACCAAATATTGAATCAAAGCAAAATAGCTCAATCGGGATTGACCACCCGGTCCGCCATGCACCCACACGAGCGCCGGCACTTTGTTGTCTTTGCTGGCCACTTTGGGTTGATAGTACACCGCCGGAATTTCCAAACCATCGAATGATTTGTAGCGCACCACCTGTCCTTCCACCAGGTCATCAGCGTTGATGGCAGGGTTCAGTGTGTTTGTGCGTTTTTTGAGTTCGCCTGATTCAAAATTGTAGGTGTACATGTTGCTCGGTGAGGCCGATGTGCTTACCGTAAGTCGAGCCAATTTTTCACTTTTGGAGATATTCACTGACGCGATGCTACCACCTTCAATTTTGGGCAACTCCACTTCCTTGCCTTTGGCTTGGTCAAAAATGCGCACACGCGTTTTGGCATCCTCGTTTGTGCCAATCACACGGTACTTTGCATTTTGCGATTCATAGGCGTACCACACATCCCATTTATCTTCAAATACTTTGGTTACTTCACCGGATTGCAGGTTGCGCTTGGCTAAATACACAAAATCGGCGTTTTCATCGGTTAGGTAATAGAGTTCAGTATTGTCCAAACTGAAAAACTGCGGAGAATACGTGGCGTCCCCTTCATGCACGCTGATGTCCGTCTTTTCTCCGGTTTGCTTATCAAACAAATACATTTTTCCATCGGCACTAGTGAGGGCTTGGGTGAGCGCAAAATATTGTTTGTTCGGAGAAATGGCGCCTACATCCAATCCGTCATTGTTTTGATACAAGATTTGGCTGATCGGGCGTTCTTCGTCCATAGAGGCTATACTCATTTCATACACATCCATAAATCTAGGATCGCGCTGGTTGGACTGAAAAAACATGCTCTGCTCGTCGCGGCTCCAGCCCCAGAATCCATTGCGCACACTATCGCCCGGCGTGAGGTCTTTGGCTTGCCCTGATGCGGACATCATGAAGACTTTGTAGTTTTCGTTTCCCCCTTCATCAAACGAATAGATGAAGCGGTTGTCATTTGGAAAATACCCACTTGCGAAATACGATTCCTTGGTCGAGTTTGTGAGTGCTTTTTTCTCACCGGTGGCCAGGTCTATCTCATACACATTATAGATGCCCGACTCGTTGCTGTTGATAAGCAATTTCGATTCGTCCGGAGAAAAACTACCACCACTGATATTGATGTTTTCATAGAATTGATCAATGGTGTACGTGGTGACTTCCTTTACTTCGGGGGTGGTGCAACTGACCAATGCCACCAGCAGCACGCTTTTTAGTAGTGATTTCATGATGTTTGGGTTTTTGGATAAGGCAAGGAAGTTAACCAATCTTTCAGCAAATGGAAAATGCTTTTATGTGGATGGTTGGGTAATTGGACTCGTGCTGACCGAAGTGTCAGTAGCGACACATTCGTTGTGTTTAGCAGCTGCATCGGGCTCTCGCCCTGACCTTTAGCGTCAGGGCTCCATCCCGCAGATGCAATGACCGAAGCGTCATTGGCTAGGTTGGTAGGGCGGGGGTATTCAGGATCGCCTTTAGGCACGCAGACATTTGAGCTTTTTGATCTTTCGGATGTCTTGTCCAAGATGCTGGACAGGATTGGAAATTCCTTTTTATCTGTTGTCCCAGCCTACCGGACAGGCAGGCGAAAGGACTCTGACGGAACATGGCTGACAGCTAGGAAGGGTTCTTTTCTTTTGACGCCAACCTTATTTTCCATGAAATGCCATTTGTTACGCTTGAGGTAAATAAATTGTCGCAACTATTTACATCTAGGTATGTCGTCATTTAAGCATTCGATTAAAATCGCCTATAAGAACTTCATTTTCAACTTGTTCGCCAAGCAGAGCCCATTCATTCGATTTTTCTACGATCGATTGTATCGCCCTCAGAAAGGAGGAATTTCTGAATACACAGATCGATTTTCGAAATCCAACAAGGACATTACTGTGGTGCAGGTAGGGGCTAACGATGGTTTCAATCACGATCCGATATTCAAATTCATATTTAGAGACCATTGGAAGGGAATTTTGTTGGAACCACAACCACTAGTTTTCAAGATTTTGTCAAGACTACATGCTAAAAATAATCGAATAACACCGGTAAATGCGGCTGTAGATTATATAGATTCAAAACGAACTTTGTATTCGCTTGCAGCGGACGAACGCTGGGCGCATGGAAGGGCAAGCTTTAGTCGTGCGCCTGTAGAACAAGCCATTTCCAGCGGTTTTTTTGAGAAAAAGGCGGCACAATCAGGAGTGAAATTGCCCTCGAACAGGGAGGAATGGATTCAGGAAACTGAAATCGATTGCTTAAGCCCCAAAACCTTGATGGAAAGGTATGGAATTACCAAGATGGACTGGTTGCAGATCGATACGGAAGGCTATGATTTTGAGATTATTAAAATGTTCAATCTGGCCGAAACGAAACCAAAAGTGGTCTCCTATGAGCATGCGCACTTATCGCCCGAAGAGATGACGGCCTGCGATGCACATTTAATCGCTAACGGTTATCGAATTCTTCGTTTTGGTGGAAATACGGTTGCGGAGTTGGGTGAATAGTAGCAGACACTGAGTAAGGTTTTTTAATTAGATGAGCCGGATTGCTATTCCGAAGAGCTGGGAACATTTCGGGCTGCTAGGGGTCAAACAATTTAATATCATAAGCCAAACCCAATTATAAAATTAGACCGGGTAATTCCAATCTGATTATTTATGTCTGAAGCTCCCCCTTTGAATGTCATCGGTGTACCCGCCAAAATGGAGTATCCTAGTCTAATTCGAGTACCTTCATTTATAATTATAGATCGAAAAAATTGAAAATTCACCGTAAGTTGGTTTGAAGTGTATCCTGTTTCTGTTTCATTAAATTGAGAATCATCCTCGTCTATATTGAGACGATGGATTCCTACTCCAAATCCCAAATCCCAACCTGTGGTGTTCAGTCTTTTATTGATGTGATAATTGCCCATTAAATCCACACCAACCGAATTTGCACTGTATTCCCTATCGAATACTTTTCCATTACTACTAAATGTCTGGATTTGTAATCCAAAGCCAATTTTTTCTGACAGGTTCATTTGGATGTTGCTTGTGGCACACCATCCTACCCGTAGTGAATTAAATTCTTTTTTAGTTTCAATATCAAATAATTGTGAGACTGAAAAATGCCAAATAGCAAGGCCGCTCTGAATATTACCAGCGAATTTTCTTGTTTGAATGTCTTCAAATTGATTATCTTGATTGATGGACTTCTGAAAGGAATACACTTCTTCGAACTTAAAGGATCGATAGTGAATAATACCGTTTTGCAGTTGGCGAATATAAATCTTATTCATATCCAAATTCACTAAGGTAATTTGACAATCCAAACTGTCCTTTTGGCGTGTGACCACCAAGTCTTGAGAATATAATACTTCGGAAATTGAGAGAAAAAGGAAAAGTCCCATCACTTTATTCATTGATTCGCAGCTTAAGGGTAATAATAAAAATATGGAAAGACGCGCAAATATACTGCCTCATTCAAAAAAAACGATGTTGGCGCTGGAATCCATACCCTAGCAACCTAGCCCCGGCCATCGGACGGGCGTACCGTTGCAAATGGCCATTAAGCTGCGCTCAAAGAAATTACAAATCACTCCTCCTTCAACCGCTCCTCAATATACCCATCCACTTGCGCCTGTAGCAGGGTAAGCGGCACAGATCCATTTTTGAGCACGGCATGGTGAAACTCGCCAATGTTGAATTTGTCGCCCAAGGCCTTCTCGGCTTTTGTGCGCAGGTCTTTGATTTTGATTTCGCCCACTTTGTAGCTCAGCGCTTGTCCCGGCCAGCCGATGTAGCGGTCAATCTCGGTGGTCACTTCGTGCATGGAGAGTGCCGTGTGCTCGGCCAGATAGGTGAGGGCCTGCTCGCGCGTCCAGCCCTTGTAGTGGATGCCCGTGTCCACCACCAGACGGCAGGCGCGCCACATCTCGTAGGTGTATCGGCCAAACCACTCGTAAGGCGTGGTGTACATGCCCATTTCTTCGCCCAGATACTCGCTGTAGAGTCCCCAACCTTCGCCAAAAGCGCTGATGTAGTAGCGGTTTCGGAAGTCGGGTAGGTCTTTGATTTCGGCCGCTAGGGAGATTTGCAAGTGATGCCCGGGCACTGCCTCGTGGAGGGTGAGCGCCGGTAAAGTGTAAAGCGTGCGGCTCGGCAGATTGTAGGTATTCACCCAGTAGATGCCCGCTCGCTTGGTCTCCCATGAGCCACCCACAAACCGTCCGGCCGTATACGTCGGGGCGATGTTGGCAGGTACAGGCTCCACGGTGAAGGGTAGGCTGTAGAGGTTGTTAAAAAGGGAGGGGAGTTTGCCCTCTGCTTTCTTGCTGAGCCACGAGGCGTAATTGAGCAGTTCTTGAGGTGTCTTGGCATAGAACTGCTCATCGGTGCGCAGGAACTGAATGAAATCCGCAAACGAGCCTTTGAATTTCAGCTCCACAATGATTTTCTCCATGGCGGCCTGAATGCGGGCAACTTCTGCCAGCCCAAGATTGTGAATGGAATCGGGCGAAAGGGGCAGGGTAGTGTAGTGCCGCACGCGGTTTTCGTAATAGGCTTTGCCGCCGGGCAAGAAGCTGATGCCCGGTTCGTTCTTTGCGGCGGCCATATATTCGTTTTCGATAAAGGCTTGCACGTCTTTGTAGGTGCTATTAAGGCTGCCGATCACTTTTTCGCTTTGTTCCAAAATGGCCTGCCGATCCGTCTCGCCAAGGGTTTCGGGAAGTTGGGTGATAGGGGCATAAAAGGGCGACTGTTTCAGGTCGGCGGTCACCCACGGCTTGAGCAATGAGAGGGTGTTGTTCACGATGATTTTTGGGGCAACTATTCCTTCGGCCATGCCTTGCTGCATGAGTGCCAGATTTTCGCGCAGTGTGCGCTCATAGTGTGGCAGCCAGCCAAGGTAATCGTAATAGTTGGTGGCGGAGGCGAAGGGCATTCTGCCAAGTGTATTTGAAAGGCGGTTGTAAAATCCACCCTCGGCATTGAAGGGGATGAGGAACATTTTATACGTGAACTCGTCGATGCGATCAGACAGACTCATGCGCATCACGGCCTTGCTGATTCGTTCTTGCTCTGTCAATCCGGCATCATCTATGGCTTCCAGTGCCGTGAGGAAATACTGCAAGCTGTCTGTTCGGGCTTTTTTGTATTCAGTCGTCACGGGGCGCCATGCGCCTCTTGGGTGATGTCCAAGGCTGAGGCTGTCTTCCGGTGATTTGCCACTGTTTTCAATGGTGTCAAAAAGGGCGGCTAGTTCTTGGTGCTGTTGGGGTGCTTCATCTTTAGACGGAGTATTGCATGAAAAGAGTGCGGCGAGTAGGAGGAAGGGAAGGAGGTATTTCATTATGGATAAAAGTAGTGATTTTATTTACCTAACCACTAAGATCACTAAGATCACAGAGTTGGTTCCTTCAGAACTTTGTGGCATGTCTGTGGACTGTCGTCTGTAGACTGTGGACAACTCCTAAACTTCATCCAACCCCTTTCGCCTTATAGCTCCAATATGCTTAAAATGACTAGGCGTCAGTCCAGTCACTTTCTTGAATTGGTTACTCAGGTGCGCCACACTGGAGTAGTGCAGTTGGTAGGCTATTTCGCTTAGTGTGAGTTCGTCATACACCAGCAGTTCCTTCACCCGCTCAATCTTCTGGGCAATGAAAAACTTCTCAATGGTGATGCCTTCCACTTCGGAAAAAACATGCGAAATGGTGGTATAGTCTTGATTGAGTTCGTGACTTAGATAATCAGAGAGATTTGTCTGAAGCGTATTGTTCTGCTCATGCACTAGTTGCACGATGAGCGTTTTCACCCGCTCGATGATGCGACTCTTTTTGTCGTCTATCAATGAAAAACCCAGCGGCTCTAGGACATTGGATAGGGTTTGCTTTTGTGAGACTGACAATTCCTCCGTCAATTCCACTTCGCCCAATTGCACAGATGTAGGATGAAGTCCCAGTTGTGCTATTTCACGCCGCACCACCAGTTTGCAGCGGTCGCACACCATGTTTTTGATGTAGAGTTTCATGGAGTAAATCTAATTGAATTCTACTGTGCCGGTTGATGATCATAACTCAATACCTCCTTGAGTTTCCATTGGCCATCTATGAGTAAATACAAATGTGTGAAACGCGCTACGCCTGTTTTTGCATCGGGTTTGCCCGATTCGCGGATGTAGAAAAAGTGAATGCCATGTTGGATTGCTCCATACAGTTTTCCATTCGCATACATAGGGAATACCTCCAGACTGCCTTCCTGTAGTTTTCGGATGGGTTTACTGGTAGGATTGGAACACAGGTATCTTTTTGTATTTTCAAAAAAAGTCGCACGGTCTTGAATGCCACTTTGATCATGATAAAATACTAAATCAGTATGAATGGCTTGGTCTAGATAGACCATGTCGCAAGTATTGAATCCTCGCTCAAAAAAGAGGCTGTCTTGTTTTTTTAGTTCAAGAAAGAGATCTGACGTGTGAGTTACTTGTGCGACAAGCGATGAGGTGAAAATGATGAGCAGTGCAGTTAAAACGTTTTTCATTCGTGGTGTAACGAACGTTGGCAGTCAGGGTTCAATTCCTTACTGCTGCCATTTTTCCAGCCTACTACTGATAAACTCAATGACCGCCTGATGTTCTGCTTTGCCGGCTCCTTGCACCTTCATCGGCTCCCCAAATTCAATAAAAATGGGCAGTTTTCGATCAAGCGCGCCAATGTCTTTCACCAACGTGCCATTTTTCCAAAAGTCTGTCTTGATCGCCACAGGCACCACGGGTGCTCCGGTACTTTTCGCCAGTTTGATGCCCAGCGTGTTAAACTGCGCCGGGTCAAAGGCGGTCACGCGTTGGCTCTGCGGGAAGATGACCACAGAAATGCCATTTGCCAGATTTGTCGCGCCATCTGCCATTACTTTCTTGAAGTCAGCCATAGGATCTTTGCGTTCTACTGCTATGGGTCTGCGTGCTCGCATCACCGGCCCGAAGAGGGCGTGACGCTCCAGACTATCCTTCACCACAAAGGTCACTTCCCTGCGGGAGGCAATGATGCCCGGAAAAATCATCGTTTCCATGGTGCCCATGTGGTTGCTCACAAACACCACGGGATCGTTTGATTTGGTAATATTTTCCAAGCCGGAGATATGGAATTTGCCACCGCAGTTTTCGATTAACTCGAAGATATCCATCGAACGGGCGGCCCATACGGATGTGTTGAATTGCCCGGCCAATGCTACTTTTCTATTGCGCAAGATCATACCCAAAAACCGCCAGTAGAAATAGACGGACGTCCCGAACGATAGCTTGTCTCCAAGCACACGGGGATGGTTTTCATCGGTGTGGTATTGATTGTTGAGCAACTGTTTTGACATGCAGGGTTAGATTGAACCTGCAAGTTGTCAAAATCTTATGAGATGTAGAGGCGTTACTCCGCGTTACCCCGCATCGAACTCATCTGAAACCCAATCTTATGACCGGCACCCACCACTTCCGTACTGGCCATTTTTTGCTGAAGCGTCAAACCGCGAATCTGATGAAAAGGTGGCGCCACTAGGTCGTTTTCTATCGCTTGGGTGATGATCAAATGCACCAGCACATTCCAATCGGCCTGATCTATCGGCTTGCTCGATAGCGTTTCGAACAAAAAATTAATCTGCCTATCGCCCTCCACGATGAATCGGTTTTCGTGGTTCACCATCAGGCGCGTCACCAGATACCCCGGATCGTGCATGCGGTTATACTTCAGCGAGTCGGCCATGAAATTATACACAT
>CAZPST010000066.1:0-11618 GCA_964589185.1 uncultured Roseivirgaceae bacterium
ATCCATGGTTGATCATTGTTTCGGCTTGTGTACGCGTGACCAATCGAGATGCAGCGGCAGGAATAAAAATGTCAGCGCCCACACTCCATATTTGCTTGTTGCACTCTTCGAAGGTCAGCAACTTATCCGCCACGAGCGTGTTGCTCTCCCGATCATGAAAGAGTTTCTTGATTTGATCCAGTTGCATTCCGTCTGTATCAATTACCCCTCCGGCACGGTCAATAATCCCCACGATTTTCACACCGTATTTAGCCAGATACAGGGCAGCTGTAGCACCTACATTTCCCCAACCTTGGATGATTGCTCGCTTGGTGCTGATATCACCGCCCCAAATGGTATAGTAGTGTTTCACCGCTTCTGCCACGCCGTATCCGGTGATCATGTCAGCAATCGTGTATTTTTTATCGGAGAAATCTGGGATGTAATTGCTGTCTTCTATGATTTTGGACACGCCTTGTCGTAACCGACCAATCATGTGGATTTTTTGCGGACGAGTAGGGTTAAAATGTCCGTTGACAATCCCCTCTTGCGGATGCCACAGGCCATAATCTTCTGTAATCGGAATTACCTCATGGATTTCGTCCACATTCAGATCACCTCCGGTACCATAGTAGTTTTTGAGTATGGGAGAAACGGCGCGATACCAACGTTTCAGCACCTCTTGCTTGCGCGGGTCATTAGGATCAAAATTGATTCCTGACTTTGCCCCACCGATCTGTGGCCCTGATACGGTGAATTTGATTTCCATTGTCTTGGCCAATGACTCCACCTCTCGTTTGTCCAGCCCCTTTCGCATGCGTGTGCCTCCACCGGCGGCTCCACCACGCAGGGAGTTGATCACTACCCAGCCTTGGGCATCTGTTTCGGGATCAGACCATTCAAATACAATTTCGGGGGTCTTGTTTTCAAATTTTTGGAGAAGTTCTTTCATTGGGGTTGTGTCGTTTTGGGTGCGCAAAACTAACCATTTTGGTCAGCCGAATATAGGATCCCTGATGAGGAATCTCTACTGGCTCCCGTGCACGATGCAAGCACATTTACTTCGCCTCTAAAACGCAATAGTCCGAGTAGCGCAAAGATCAACGCCTCTTTAAAATCCACAATTTCGACCTCCGGAATGACCAATTCACGTTGGCATTTGGACTTTAAAAGTTCGATTAAAAACCCATTTTTAGCCCCACCACCTGTGATCAAGGTTTTAGCAGGTTGGTGCTTATGAATAGTGGTGACTATTTGATCAGAAATAAATTGCGCAAAGGAGTGAAGTACGTCCTGGGGTGAGAAAGTTGAGGATAGAAGAAAATGAGATGTCACCCATTGATTGGCCAACGATTTTGGAAAGGGTTGTGCAAAATACGGATTGGCATTCCAAGTGGCTATTAGTTCGGGTACCACTTTACCTGATCTAGCTAAGTCGCCATTCGTATCTATTGGCGCTCTCAGCATTTTGGCGAAATGATTGAATACTTGATTGAATGGACCAATATCACCGGCGTTCCATTGCTGTTCTTTTCTAAACGTGGCGTTGCAGATGCCACCCAAATTAAAAAACCCGTCGTATTCAGGGAAAAGCAGTTTTTCGCCCATGGGTACCAATGGTGCTCCTTGCCCACCAAGTAGGATGTCTTGGGTGCGAAAATTGGCCACTACGGGCTTGCCTGTTCGCACAGCAATCACCTCTCCCGACCCGATCTGCACACTTATTTTGTCTTTTGGCGAATGAAAAACCGTGTGTCCGTGTAAGGCAATCAAATCAATTTGCTTTGTCAATGGAGCAATGGCCGAACTGATCCACTCTCCATATTTCACATCGAGCGCAAGTAATTCTTTAGCCGATACAAGACTTGATTGTCTCAATTGATTGGTAAGCGCTTCGGGAATTGTAAGCGTATGCGCCTCCAAAATAGCAAAGCGCCAATTTGATCCGACCATTTCTAGCTCCACCAAGCAGGCATCCAGTCCGTCTAGTGAACTGCCGCTCATAAGGCCAAGTACAGTAGCTTTGTTATTCATATTCACTCAAAAAAGTACGCGCTGTGGATCAACGTAAAGTTATAGGTGTTGATGTTGGCAACACCTCCATCAAAGCAGCTGAATTTCAGGAAGGGGAAATTGGGGAAGTTATTCGATTCACTGATGTGTCAGATGTGCAGGAACATTTTGGCAAAGCAAAGTACGTTGTTTGTTCTGTAGCTAAATCGGATGTGCGCTCTGTATTCGCTGATTGTTTTTTGATCAATCACACCACACCTCTTCCTATCACCTTGAACTATGACACCCCCCACACCCTAGGAACAGACCGCATTGCAGCGGCAGTAGGCGCATGGGCGTTATTCCCTGAAACAAATGTGCTAATCATTGATTCAGGCACATGCATCACCTATGATTTGGTGACCGCTGATGGCACGTTCCGAGGAGGCATCATATCCCCCGGACTTGATATCCGATATAGAGCCATGCATGAATTTACGGGGGGCCTTCCCAGATTGCACACTGATGCACATCCCGGGCTCGAACTGGTGGGCAAATCGACGCAAGAATGCATGCGCTTAGGCGCTGAGCTAGGCTTGAAAAACGAGATATTGGGCTTTTTACAAACATTTAACAAAAAATACGACCGATTACAGGTGGTAATGACCGGAGGTTATCAGCCGGACTTTGAATCCAACCTAAAAGCGCCCATCTTTGCAACCTCAAAAATTGTGCTCGGTGGATTGCAAGCTATTTGGAAGTTTAATGAGGGTATTTAGGAGCGTTGTTTTTCTTACGGGGATCGTTGTATCCCTTTCATCATTTGGTCAATCAGTATCATCTGTTTATTCAAACAATGGCATTGGTTTGACGAACTATCAAGGCCTGCCTCACAACTTGGGTATGGGCGAGGTGGGTATAGGTGTGCCCACGCTTAATGGAATCAATTTTTTAAATCCAGCTTTTCTGCCTTTCAATGGATTCACCATGTTTCAGGTGGGGATGGAGATGGATAGACGGAGGATTGTCAATTCATCTCTGGAAGCCAGCAAGGTCTCCGGTGGATTACGCTATCTGAACCTTGCGCTCCCGGTAGTGAACGGTCGCTGGACTACAGCTATCGGTATCTCTCCTTATAGCACGGTCAACAATAAGACCATTTCTATAGAAGAAGTGGAGGCAGGCGTATTAGCTGAAACGTCCTATGAAGGACTGGGCGGTCTTACGGCATTTCACTGGTCAAATGGGGTACGGTTTGGCAAATCGTTTTATGCCGGAGTGAAAGCCGCTGCGCTTTTTGGTTCGCTTGAGGAGGTAGAATCAACAGAGATAGATGATGGTGGTGGTTCATATCAAGTGGATTTTACAGATCGCACGTCTTATTCAGGATTAAAATTTGATTTGGCACTTGGCTATAGAAAATTGCTCGGAGAGGAGCGAGTAGTGAATGTTGGGTTGGTTTACGAGTTTTCTAAAGATCTGGATGGAACACACGATCAGTGGATGGAGACAAACGCTTTGCCATTGAGACAAATTTTGGAAGATGATCCAACGGTGTTCACTTTGCCCAGTTCATTGGGTATAGGCGCATCGTATCAGATATTGAACAAGTTGACGCTGGGCACAGATGTAGTATTTACCAATTGGTCATCGGCAGGTGATGGATCCCAGACATTCGACAATACGATGAAAGTGGGCATAGGCGCTCAGCTTATACCAGACTATTCAAGTGTAAACAGTTATCTAAAGCGTGTGTCATATCGCATGGGCGTAAACTTCGGAAATCTGCCCTATGTGGTGAATGGTCAGCGGTTGAATGAACTTGGTATCAATATTGGAGGTTCATTCCCTGTAGGCTACTCGAGCTTAGACTGGGCCGTGAAATACGGCACCCTGGGCACATTGGAAAATGACTTGATAAGAGAAACCTATTTTAGGATTGTTATTGGAGCCACGATGATTGATCGGTGGTTCGTTAAAAGAAGGTATGATTAAAAAAGTAATGGAGATGAAGACGACAAAAACACTGGCTTTTTTTGCTTTACTGTTGGTTAGTCAATTAGCCAACGCGCAATGTGAAGACGGATGGTGCTGGGGAAGCGACCCAGACAAGGCCAAAGAAAAGAATGCACTCTATACAGACGCCCTGCGCATGGACAACTATGCAGAGGCGGCTACTCACCTAGATTGGCTACTTCAGAACGCCCCCGATTTGAATAAATCAATTTATATCAATGGGGCTAAGATTTTTGAAAACCTAGCGAACACCGAAAGTGATCCGGTCAAGAAGAAAGATTTGGAAAATAGGACCTTGGACATGTTTGATCTACGGATCAAATACTTCAACGACGAGCCGGACGTACTCAATAGAAAGGCGCTCGTTGCTTATAAACTCTTGAAGGATGATAAGGCGAGATACAAAGAATTGTATGCATTGTTTGACAAGGCGTATGAACTAAACAAAAACAATTTGTTTGATGGAAATTTGGTGGCGTTTATGGATGTACTCCGACGCTACAAGGCCGCTGGTAATCCTTTGCCCGACAATGATGTGCTAGATCGTTATTTTAACATTTCAGACATTATGGATTATAAGGAATCCAAAGGAAGTCCGGTGCACCCAAGTATTCGTGACAATGTAGAGAAATTGCTCTTGATGATTGTACCTGAAATAGACTGCTCTATTGTAATCTCTGACTTTGGGCCCAAATTCGAGGCAAATCCTGACCTGAACTTAGCTAAGAAAATCTTCAAATTAATGCTCACCGGCAAGTGTACTGATGATCCATTGGCATTGAAGACCGCCAAAATGATCGATGACAATGAACCATCTTATGGTATCAAGATATTCATAGCCGGACGTGCATTGACCAATGACGACAAGGACTTGGCGATCAAATATTTTGAGCAAGCTTTGCCTTTGACCGATGAAAATGTGAAGAAGGGTGATTTATACCTGA
The DNA here is from genome assembly GCA_964589185.1 of uncultured Roseivirgaceae bacterium. Taxonomy (GTDB): domain Bacteria; phylum Bacteroidota; class Bacteroidia; order Cytophagales; family Cyclobacteriaceae; genus JAAEPI01. The sequence continues at coordinate 4,932 of CAZPST010000066.1, forward strand.
AGATTGGTAGAATCAAGTTTTCTCAAGGTTTGAAATCTTCGGCTCGTGACTATGCACAAAAGGCACTAGACGTGGATCCGTCTTTATCTGAAGCGTATAAGTTGATCGGGGATTTGTATATGAACTCTTTCGACGACTGCTCAGGCAAAGAAGATATAGTAAAAGACCGAGCCGTATTTATAGCGGCCTATGACATGTATCGCAGAGCCGGAGACAATGCTGCTATGGCGCGGGCTAAGGCTCAATTCCCTTCCATCGATGATTTGTTCACCAAAGGATATGAGGAGGGAGATGAAATGCGTGTAAATTGCTGGATCAATACGACTGTCAATCTTGAGCGCAGACCTGCAAATTGATTTGAAGAAAAAAAAACCAGTGCAAACGGTCATAGCTTTCTATGGCCGTTTTTTTATAGGCGCTTTGGTGGTAATTTCCTGTAGTTCGAAACAGGAAGTAGGCGAAAAGCCCATCTACACAGGCCCTATTATGAGTTTATTTGACATTAATACAGTGCTGAGCGATTCGGCTATCATTATGATTCAGATACAAGCGCCTAGCGAAGAAGTGTATGAAAGTGGAGATAGAGAATGGAAGAAAGGGCTTTATTTACAATATTTTGATGACTTTGGAGAAGTCAGCTCCACGTTCAAGTCAGATTATGCCACCTATGACAAAAAGGAACACCTCTATAAAGGCACAGGTAATGTGATCGTGCAAAACCTGACCAATGGCGATGAACTTAATACAGAGGAGCTCTATTGGGATCCGCAAAAGCAGGAGTTCTATACTGAGCGATTTGTAACCATCCGCACCGAGGATGAAATACATACCGGCGAAGGGCTCACGGCCAATGAAGATTTCAGTTCATACAAGATTTTAAAACCAGCAGGTACCTTTACCATCGAAGAGGGCACAAAAAAAACCATTGAAACTAATTGACGTCATATTGTTTGTATCGGCCATGGCTTTTTTTGTCATAGGCATACACCAAGGCATGACTGTAGGGTGGCCGGAGGCATATTCCCTCTTCATGATTAGCTTAGCCACGCTGTTTATCTACGGATACCGCAAAAACGCACGCCCCAAATGACCGACCAAGTAGTCATTATTGTCTGTCTGATCTTTTCAGCATTCTTTTCCGGAATGGAGATCGCCTTCATCTCGGCTAACAAACTCCATATAGAAGTGCTGCGGCAGCAAGGCACATTGGCTGGGCGTATTTTATCCAAATTTGTAGGAGACCAAGCACACTTTCTGGGCACTACACTAGTGGGCAATAATCTGGCACTTGTGCTGTATGGTATCTACATGGCACGCTTGATGGGGCCAATGTTGGATGTGCTGATCGAGCCGGACTCGCAGATGCTTATTCTCGTAGCACAGTCGTTGATTTCCACCATTCTAGTACTGGTCACGGCCGAATTTTTACCCAAAAGTTTGTTCTTGCTCAATCCAGATAGGTTGCTGAGTGCATTGGCCGTGCCCATGGCGGTCATTTACTACGTCATGTATCCAATCACCTTTTTGATAGTAGCTATCTCGCGTTTTTTTATCGAAAAAGTCTTTCGCTATGAATACTCGGTGGATAAGCCAGTTTTTGGCTTGACTGATTTGAATAACTACATCAAACAAACAATCTCTACCGACGAAGAGCAAACATCAGAAGTGGACGCCAAGATTCTCAATAATGCCATTGAATTCAAGACGGTGAAGATAAGAGAGTGCGTGATACCCCGCACCGAAATAGTAGCCGTGGATGTGGATGAGCCCATAGACGTGCTTCGGGAGACGTTTATTTCTTCGGGTCATTCCAAGATCATTATATACAAGGAAAGCATTGATGATATCATCGGCTACTGTCACTCACTGGAGATGTTCAAAAAACCCGCTGACATCAAGAGCATTCTCACCCCTATCATCATTGTGCCGGAGACCATGCCGGCTAACGAACTCTTGATTCAGTTTATCACAGAGCGCAAAAGTCTTGCATGGGTCGTAGATGAATACGGCGGCACTTCAGGCATAGTGAGTATGGAAGATGTGATGGAGGAGATTTTTGGCGAAATTGAAGACGAGCACGATTATGAAGACCTCACGGAGCAACAAATAGACGCTAAGACTTTTCTGCTGAGTGCGCGTCATGAGATTGATTATCTCAATGAAAAGTACGACATGCACTTGCCTGAAGGCGATTATGATACGCTTGGGGGGCTCATTCTCACCACAAATGAAGACATTCCACACGCCGATGAGCTCATTTCTATCAGTGGCTTTTCGTTTCAGATCATGTCTGTAGAAGACAACCGCATCGGCACGGTGAAACTCACCATTCTCACCCCCGAAGAGGCCTTGTAATCAAAGGTTTAGAAAGATTTTTATATAGTTGGCAATAGTTCTATTTTTGCCGTCCTTAACTCAAAACCAAGCATGGCAGTTATCAATACTTTACGGGACAAGGCAGGCAAGATTGTGGTGATCGCCTTGACCATTACAATGGCTTCATTCGTCTTGACAGACCTTTTTAGCAACACCTCTTTACTCTCAGGGCAAGACCGTGGCATTGCTGAAATAGACGGTTCTGAAATCACCTATGAGGATTTTCAAGCACGAGTGAACGAGCTGTCAAGCGTGTTTGTGATGAACACCGGACGTAACCCACAGGGAGACGAAATAGAAACTATCCGAAACCAGGCATGGCAGTCCTTTTTGGTAGACTTGGCGTATCAGCCGCAGTATCAGTCTATCGGGATGGGCATCAGCCAGTCAGAGCAAATAGACATGGTGCAAGGTGACAACATTCACCCACACGTGATCCAAATGATGGGCAATCCACAAACCGGCCAGTTTGACAAAGAATCTGTGGTGAATTTCCTTCAGCAAATGAGCCAAGCACCTGTAGAGCAGCAAGAAGCCTGGATCAGATTTGAAAGCACCTTGTCATCTAGCCGCATGATGATGATGCTGGACAAATTGATGGATAAGAGCACCTACATCACCAAAGCAGAAGCTCGCTCAGAACACGTGTCTCAAAACTCAAATGTGACTGTAGAATATGTATATGTGCCCTATTCATCTATCGTAGATTCTACAGTGGCTGTGTCTGAATCAGAACTTACGGCATATGTGAAATCAAAGGCGAAAGAGTACAAGCGCGAAGAGTCACGTGATGTGGCATATGTATCTTTTGATATTAATCCATCTGCCGAAGACTCAGCACAAGTGCGCACGGAGATTGCCGACCTATTCGTAGGTCTGAAAAATGCACAGAATGACTCTTCTTACGCGGCATTGAACACAGATGGTCTCTATCCCTACATGACCTATCGTTTGGAAAGTTTACCTGAGGTATTACTCCCCAATGGTCAGCCACTTGCGGTAGATTCAATAGCAGGACCCATCACTTTGGGCGACCGAATGGTCATCTATAAAATGACGGCTAAAAGTGCCGGTCCGGAATATGTGGTGAAGGCAAGTCATATTTTGATCAGACCAGAAGGAGACTCGGATGAAGATAAAAAGGCGGCCAAAACCAAAGCGGAAGACGTCTTGAAAAGAGTGCGTTCAGGTGGAGACTTTGCCGCTTTGGCAGCAGAATTTAGCCAAGATCCATCCAATGCACAGCGCGGTGGAGATTTAGGATACTTTGGTGAATTCGGAAATTTCGCCCAGCCATTTAAAGATGCGGCCTTCGGACATTCAGGCACGGGCATTATCCCTCGCGTGGTGGAAACTGATTTTGGCTTCCACATCATTCGGATAGATGAGCCAAAAAACAACACGCAATTCAAAGTGGCCATCATCGAGAAGGAATTCTTCGTGTCAAATGAATCGTTGGAAGAGGCGTACAGACAAGCAGCGCAGTTTCAAACATCTGTGACCAATGCGGAGGAATTTGAGAAAGTGGCAGAAGAAATGGGCTTGGCGGTGCAGAAGCAAAATCGTATTGGCAATCAGGCGCAGCGCGTGGGTGGCTTGCAGAAGGCGCGTTCTTTGGTGCTGTGGCTCTACAATGATGCCGAGGTAAACGATGTGTCAGACGTATTCGAAATGGACAATAGCTATGTAGTGGCCGTGATGACGGGTATACAAGAAGATGGTGTGGCGCGAATAGCCGATGTAGAAAACGAAGTGACTCTGAAAGTGCGTAATCAGAAAAAGGCCGCTATTATTACGGAAAAGCTGAAGGCGCTTGGAAACAAGACGTTTGAAGAAATGGTGACTGAATATGGAAAAGGAGCAATGACCCAAGAGGCCACTTTCACACTTTCGTCAAATTCCATCACTGGCGTAGGTATGGCACCAGAAGCGGTTGGTGTTGCTTTTTCACTAAATGAAGGTGAAACGACAGCTCCTTTCGAAGCGCAAAGTGGTGTGTTGATCATGAAATTGATCAGCAAGAACGCCGCTCAGCCTACAGAAGACTATTCGCTTTATCTGCAGCAATTGGCCAATCAGCGGGCATCTCGCAAAGTAGTGATCACAGATTTCCCACTCACGTATTTCCGAGTGTTGATCTCCCAAGATCTTGACAATGCAGTGAAAGAGTTGTCTGGATTGGAAGACAAGCGATACAAATTCTTCTGATGATTTTTTGAAGAAATACTTGAAGCCGGATGATTACGTCCGGCTTTTTTTATGAAATATGAGATGCATGACAACATTTTAGGTCGTATGCGTTCATTCACATTCATGAAGGTTTTATCTTCATCCATCTATTATGAGTTGGGATACCGAAGGATTTAGAGAAAAGTTAGAATCGCAGCATACCTTTCCGGGGCTGTATATTTTTAAGTTTATTGTGCCATCGCATGCCGTAGCAGAGGTAGAAGCGCTTTGGGCGAATGGCAAAATCTCCCAGCGCCCGAGTAGCAAGGGCAATTACGTGAGTGTCACCATTCATGCTCATTTGACTGACGCAGAGGAGGTGATCACGGTGTATCGGAATGCCTCTCGAATCGAAGGATGTATCGCTTTATGACTATGTGGAAAGAAGAAAATAATCAATTAGTTCGCGTGTTCACGTTTGAAGATTTCAGTGAAGCATTTGCCTTCATGACACGCGTGGCGTTGCTCGCTGAGCAGCAGAATCATCACCCAACATGGTCGAATACTTGGAATCGTGTAGAGATCAAGTTGAGCACCCATGATGCCGGAGACATAGTGACGGAGAAAGACCGTGCCCTTGCAAAGGCGATTGATAAATTGCTTTCGAATGGAGGAAACTAGCGGCAAATTGTACCTTGTGCCCACACCCATTGGCAATTTGGGGGATATCACATTCCGAGCCGTGGAGACACTCAAGCAAGTAGATGTCATCCTTGCTGAAGACACGCGCACCTCCGGCTTTTTACTCAAACACTACGATGTGCGCACACCCATGGAAAGCTTCCATGCGCACAACGAACACAAGAAAGTAGATCAGATTGTAGCCCGACTCAAGTCAGGCCACAACCTAGCACTCATCACGGATGCGGGCACACCCGGCATATCTGATCCCGGCTTTCTGCTGGCACGTGCGGCATTGGAAAATGAGCTGGAAATTGAAGCACTTCCCGGCGCTACTGCCTTTGTGCCTGCATTGATCAAATCCGGCTTCCCCACGGATCGCTTTGTGTATGAGGGTTTTTTACCACAAAAAAAGGGACGGAAAACGCGGCTAGATCAACTGGCGAAAGAAGAACGCACACAGGTACTGTATGAGTCTCCTCACCGAATCATGAAATTATTGGGAGAGTTAAAAGATGTGATGCCCGATCGAACTGTTTCTGTATCGCGCGAGCTGACCAAGAAATTTGAAGAAACAAAAACAGGAACCCCGGCAGAGTTACTCGCGCATTTTGAAGCCAAGCAAGGGATCAAAGGAGAGTTTGTAGTAGTGATAGCAGCCAATGGATAATTTAGAGAAACTTACACATGAAGTGGCCACACTGGCACGTGAAGTAGGCGCTTATATAGCCGAGCAGCGAAAAACCTTCAGTTGGTCAAAGGCCGAAATCAAAGGGCACAATGACTTGGTGTCCTATGTAGACAAGACTGCCGAGCGCATGATCACCAAGCGGCTAGCCGAACTATTGCCTGAAGCCGGATACATCACTGAAGAAGAAACCGTGGCGCAATCTGAAGCTACCTACCGATGGATTGTAGATCCTTTGGACGGCACTACCAATTTCATTCATGGCATTCCGGCATATGCCGTGAGTATAGCGTTGGCAAAGGAACATGAAGTAATCTTGGGTGTGGTGTATGAAGTCACGCGTGATGAATGTTTCACTGCTTGGGTGGATGGAGGAGCCTATCTCAACGGCGAGCGGATTGCCGTTTCAACAATTGATCAATTACATGATAGTCTCATCCTCACCGGATTGCCGATACAGGCATTTGATAAAAAACAGGAATACCTAGCAATAGTAGGCGAATTGATGACAATGACACACGGTCTGCGGCGAATTGGAAGTGCTGCGGTGGATTTGGCGTATGTGGCGTGTGGCCGTGGAGAAGTTTATTTTGAACGAAACATCAATGCGTGGGATGTAGCGGCAGGAGTAGTATTGGTGAAGGAGGCAGGTGGTACAGTATCCGACTTTTCGGGAGGCGACAATTACCTATTCGGGCGAGAGATTGTGGCCGGAGGAGCCGTTCACACGCAATTAGTGAAGGTTATCCAAAAGTTTTGGAATTGATAATTGA
>CAZPST010000067.1:0-11539 GCA_964589185.1 uncultured Roseivirgaceae bacterium
GTGATTTCATTAGGTGAAAATAGGCAGATGTACTAAAAGGTTAGCGATCTTTAAGTCCTTGAATTCATTCCAGACCATGAAATACATCTACTTACTCCCCATTCTCTTTTTTTCCTGCACTGCGCCCGAAACCGAGTTGGAACGTTGGCAAGCACAAGCCGACAGGGTAGAGATCATCCGCGATGACTTTGGTGTGGCTCACGTATATGGCGAGACGGACGCTGATGCCGTTTTTGGATTGATGTATGCCCAATGCGAGGACGATTTCAAACGCGTGGAGCGCAATTACATTTGGGCGATTGGCCGCCTGGCCGAAGTGGAGGGCGAAAAGGAACTCTACTCGGATCTGCGTGCCCGACTGTTCATGACCAAAGAGGAAGCCATCTCGCTATACGAAACCACTTCGGGACAAATGAGAACCCTATGCCAAGCATGGGCCGATGGCATCAATTATTACCTGCACACACATCCGGAAGTGAAGCCCGCCCTACTCACCCGTTTTGAACCGTGGATGACCATGTACTTCACAGAAGGCTCCATTGGCGGAGATATCGAGCGGGTGTCTACCAAAGGCATTGAGGCTTTTTATGCTAAAGACGAACCCATTGCGCAGCTAACCTCTCAAAGGGGCGTTCCCGCAGAACCGCAAGGATCGAATGGATTTGCCATTTCCGGTGAACGCACAGCGTCTGGCAAGGCGATGCTGCTTATCAATCCGCACACCTCTTTTTACTTCAGGGGAGAATATCATGCAGTGAGCCAAGAGGGACTAAATACCTACGGCGGCATCACGTGGGGTCAGTTTTTTATTTATCAGGGTTTTAATGAAACCACGGGATGGATGCATACCAGCACCTACACCGACGTGATGGACGAATACCTGGAAATGGTGGAGCACCGCAACGGTAAGTGGATGTATCAGTACGGTGACGAATGGCGACCAGTGACAGAACAGTCCGTGACGCTGAAGTATAAATCCGGTGATAAAATGGGCTTCAAAACCTTCCCGATCTACCGCACCCACCACGGCCCTGTTACGCATAAGATTGGCGATAAATGGGTGGCCACCGCCATGATGTGGGAGCCGGTGAAGGCACTGGAACAGTCATTTGTCCGCACAAAAAACAAAAACTACGCGGAGTTCAAAGACATGATGAACATGCGCACCAATTCATCAAACAATACTGTGTTTGCCGATGCAGAAGGCAACATCGCCTATTTCCATGGCAATTTCATTCCACGGCGAGACACCACATTCGATTTCGCCCAACCTGTAGACGGCAGCAATCCGGCCACCGAATGGCAAGGACTTCACGAGGTGGATGAATGTATTTTGCTACTCAATCCTGCCAACGGTTGGATTCAAAATTGCAATTCCACACCCTTCATAGCAGCAGGGGAATACAGTCCCAAGAAGGAAGATTATCCGTACTATATGGCCACATCGCCGGAAAATTTCCGAGGTGTGCATGCGCGTATGCTGCTGACAAATGTGCAAGACCTCACGCTAGACGGACTTATCCAGTTAGCATACGATCCGTATTTACCTGCTTTTGAGACGGTCATCCCCGGATTGATCGAGGCGTATGATAATTATGCAGGCAATTTCCCCAACCTTAGTGAGCCGATAGAGGTGCTGCGCAATTGGGACTTAACAACCTCCGAAGAATCGGTGGCCATGTCGCTGGCGCATTTCTATGGTGTGCAGTTGTACCGAGAGGGTGCCGCACCGGATTCACTCAAGGGCATGGATATTTTCAACTATTACGGCACTGGCCTCAGCGAACGGGAACGAGTGGAACACTTCGCCCTGTCTGTGCAGCAAATGGAAGATGATTTTGGCCGATGGGACACGCCATGGGGCGAAATCAACCGCTTCCAGCGCATGAATGGAGACATCAACATGACCTTTGACGAAAGCAGAGAAAGCTTGCCTGTAGGATTGGCTTCTGCTACGTGGGGTGCACTAGCTGCTTATGGCATGACGGGCAAGCACGATGTGAAGCGCATCTATGGCACACGCGGCAACAGCTTTGTGGCTGTGGTGGAATTTGGCGAAAAGGTAAAAGCAAAATCCATCCTAGCCGGAGGCCAAAGCAGCGACCCCCAATCATCGCATTTCTATGACCAAGCCCAGATGTATGCCGATGGCCAATTCAAAGACGTAGCATTCTACCGAGCAGATGTAGAGAAGCGAGCGAAGAGGAGGTATAGGCCGGGGGAATTATGAAACATAGCCCACGGTTCAAACCTAGTCCACGGTTTCAACCGGGAAAAAAGAGGCGCGGCTTACAAATGGTTTTAACCATTTATGTCTTATTTATCTTCCACATTGTACAATTTCAAAAACTCTTCAAATTCCTGTTGGGATGATTTCTTTTGATGATGCAGCTTCTGGTTTTGGATGTATTGAAAAACCTTTTCTACAATGGATTCAGAGACTGAATAGGCGGCATAGCCTGTTTGCCATGCGAATTTCTCTTCAATGAGATTGTTTTGATTTATGAAATGCGAACTGCTTCCCTTCACTTGCTTAATCACCTCAGCAATGGATTTCTGAGGGCTTAGCAAAAACAAACAATGAACATGATCGGGCATGCCATTGATGATTCGAACCGAACAACCTTGCTCTCGCAATTGCGCAGAAATAAAGTCGTGCACCCTTTGCTCAATGTGTCCATGAATCATTGGCACCCGCTCTTTGGATGCCCAAATGGCATGAATCCATATTTTGTTGTATGAATGTGGCATTCTGATTTCAATTTTAACAGTTAATATGGTTCGTTCAATTTCCATCCATATAGCCCACGGTTTCAACCGTGGGTACAATATGCAATCAGTTTTTGAATGGTTTCAACCATTTACCAATCCAGAAATTTCATAAAATCAGCTAGAAATCATACCAAATATATCCGTTGATTTCAAAATCCAATCAATTTGCTAATCTGCAAAGGCTCCATTTGGTATAATGCTCCATTTTAAACCATTGAAATGGTTTGGTTATTTCCTATACCGTATCCCACGGTTGAAACCGTGGGCTATGGTATCTTTCCCCCATGAAAACCCTCCTCACCCTCCTTTTCCTCACCACCGCATGCCTAGCCTTTTCACAATCCGTAGTGGGAGCGTGGGAAGCCCGATATGTCAATGCAGAAGGCACGGAAGTGCGCAATGTGGTTATCTTTTCGGCCAATGGTTACCAAGTGGCCACCGAATACGACTTGCAAGGCAATTTCCTCTCTACCAATGGCGGCACGTGGAGCCTAGAAGAAGATTTCATGACGGAAGTGCCGGAATTCCATATTAAGAACCCAAGCCGAGTAGGCCAAAGTGTGCGCTTTCAAATCGGTCTTTCAGACAATTCACTCTCGATAATGGATGTTCCTTTTGTCTGGACACGCATTGATAGTGGCGCACCCGGCGCACTGGCGGGCGCGTGGCTCATGAGTGGACGCAAGCAAGATGGAGTACTCACCCAGCGCGACACTAGCGGCCCGCGCAAAACGATGAAAATCCTCTCAGGCACCCGTTTCCAGTGGATCGCCTACAACACCGAGACGAAGGAATTCTTAGGCACTGGAGGTGGCTGGTACGAAACCATCGACGGCACATATACGGAAAATATCGAGTTCTTCTCACGTGATGCCACCCGCGTGGGCGCTTCGCTTTCATTTACCTTCGAACTAAAGGACGGCCATTGGCACCACTCCGGCCTTAGTAGTAAAGGAGAACCGATTTACGAAATTTGGACTTTACGGAAATAGCTGCTAGCTGTTAGCTTTGAACCACGAGTCCAAAACCCGAAACCGAACACCGAACAATGAAAAACCTCCTCCTCCTCCTCGCACTCCTTCCCAACCTCGTCCACTCCCAAACCCACGAAGAAAACATCAAAAAACTCTTCGATACGGAACTAACCAACGGACATGCCTACCAAAACCTGCGTGTGCTCTGCAAGCAGATCGGTCATCGCCTGTCCGGTTCGCCACAGGCAGCAGCAGCCGTGGAGTACACCCGCCAACTAATGCTATCCTACGGATTCGATACCGTGTATCTGCAGCCCGTCATGGTGCCGCATTGGGTACGCGGCGAGCGAGATATTGTACGCATTGTCAATTCCGATAAAGTAGGCACCCGCGAGCTCAACAGCCTCGCCCTTGGCAATTCGGTGGGCACAGGAACTGGCGGTATATCGGGTGAAGTGATTGAGGTCAAAAGCATCGACGAGGTGAATGCTCTCGGCAAAAAAGTGGAAGGCAAGATTGTATTCTACAATGGCGAGATGGATCCCACCAAGATCACCACCTTCTCGGCTTACGGAGCAGCAGTGGCGCAGCGAGGCAGTGGCGCATCCGAAGCGGCCAAGTTTGGCGCCAAAGCCGTGGTGATCCGCTCCATGAGCAACCGCCGCGACGACATACCCCACACAGGCGCACTCAACTACAAGCCCCTGATGCCGCACATTCCGGCGCTGGCCATCAGCACCAATGATGCCGACCTGCTCAGCAGTCTACTAAAGGAACAAACCGGACTCAAGCTTTATCTAGAATCTCACGGCAAAATGCTCCCCGACATACTCAGCTACAATGTGATTGGCGAGATACGCGGCACAGAAATGCCCGAAGAAATCATCGCTGTGGGTGGCCACCTCGACTCATGGGATGTGGGCGAAGGCGCGCACGACGATGGGGCGGGCTGCATACAGGCCATTGAGGCGCTGCGGCTCTACAAAGTGCTGGGCTGGAAACCCAAGCGCACCATCCGTGCCGTGATGTGGATGAACGAAGAAAATGGCCTGCGCGGCGGTCGCGAATACGCCCGAGTGGCTAAGGAAAAAGGCGAAAAACACATTGCCGCGCTGGAGTCTGACTCTGGTGGATTCTTGCCCAACGGCTTTTCGTCCACAGGCACAGACGAGCAGCGCGAGAAATTGATGAGTTGGAAAGACTATTTCCTGCCGTACCACATCTGGCAGTTTGACCGCCGCGGCGGAGGAGCCGACATTGGCCCCCTGCGCGACCAGGGCCCGCTGCTTATCGGCCTCACGCCTGACTCGCAGAAGTACTTCATCTACCACCACACCCCCGCCGACGTGTTTGAGGCCGTAGATCAGCGCGAGCTCGAACTCGGCGCAGCAGCCATGGCCGCCATGGTGTATCTGCTGGAGCAAGAGGGGATGTGAGGTTTTTTTGGACTTGTGCTGACCGAAGCGTCAGGAGCGGTATTTCAAGGATATTCAGCGGCTGTACTCCTGCTCTTCGCTATACTTCGTGCCGCTGCGATCAGGGCTGGCTCACAGTCTTCCACGCTTTTGAACCGAGGATATTAAACAGCGGTAGATTTATTTGATTAATTCAAACAGTGTGCTTCTTAAAACACTCAATTCTCGATTCTTCTCTATTACCATTCGTCCATTTTGATGGAGAACTAAATCATTAAACGATCCCATACCCCCATATATACTGCGAATTTTTCTTTTTATTTCCTGTTCATTCTCTTGACTATAATTTTCGATTACTTCAACAAAGAATTTAGACCATTGTTCTTCGTTCACGGACTTTAGAACCTGCAAAATGCTTTGACATTGTCTCAATATTTCCATGGCTGTTACATTTATCCCCCCTCAGAGTCACTCTAGCTTTGGCTAGGCGTGGGAGAGCACTCTGAGTAGGCATTACTTAAAGGTATATAAATAATGAATGTAACAGGAATTCTCAGAGTCTCGTACCCATGACTCTGAGGGGTGGGAAACAGTGGTAGATTTGCTACAATAGCATTTATAATGGAATGCGCGAAATACTACCCCCGCTCGAGCGCGTTTGCAACGCGTTCGTCAAAATCACTCTCGCTCTCTCCCATTTGCACTGGATTCGTCTAAATCCACCCAGCTATCCCACCACCAAAACTCAGATTACCTACTTCTGAGGTAGGTGAGTGTACTTCCGAAGTAGATTAATGCACTTCCGAAGTAGATTAAAGCACTTCTGAGGTAGATTAAAGCACTTCTGAGGTAGATTAATGCACTTCCGAAGTAGATTAAAGCACTTCCGAAGTAGATTAAAGCACTTATGAAGTAGATTAGTGAGGTACAGAGGTGGAGGAATTACCCATCCAGAAGCAAAAAAGCCCCGGATCACTCCGAGGCTTGGATATGTCTCCCTGATGCTGATTAATCGGCTTTGAATACCTCCACGCCGATGAAGCGTGTACCTACTTGCTTATCATTCTTTTCGTATGAAGCAGACATTGAAAATACAATGTTGGCAAAGTTATCTCGAGTGATTACCGTGCCACCGGCCGGATACACAGCGTATATCTCATAGACGGAATACAACTGATCACCCAGTGTGACCTGCTGCAAAAAACCACTGTATTCGCTACTGTAAAGATTACTTGTCCCTGAACCACTTTCTAGTGTGATCGCAGCACTGATGTTTGATAATGAAGTGGTGAAGCCCTCATCTGTGGGCACGTAAATTTGTATTGTCAAAATACCAAAATCCGTCGCTGGAAGATTGGCAGTAAGCACATTATCGGCTTGATAGGTAGATGAATAGCCATCTTGGCTTGTGAGCACGTTCACACTGTTGACAGTGAAATTGCCGAACGTGAAGTCTTCTGTCCACGGTTGGGATGCAGGTGCGCCTTCCTCTGTTTCGCAAGAAGAGAAGACAACCACTGCCACCAGGATCATCAATACGGTTTTTAGTTTGTTCATCATAAAATTTGGTTATCGGTGAATAATACTTGTTTTTGCCAAACAGGGAGCCCACAAAAATAGTTTCTGACGCGTCAAATCAGAGATCGGGATGATCACGATGGCTGCACCCTGCAACCTTTCTCCACCACCCACAGTCTAACCACCGATAACATTTCTCAAAAACACAAAACATTACTACCATGACACGCTCATTTATTACTGCGCTGTTACTACTGACTGTCGGCCTAAGCCTTGCGCAAGACAGCCTGTTTGTGCAGTTGGCTCAAGAAAATATGAAGACATTCAGGCCAACTGCCACGGGATTCACCGGAGCGGGCTGGACATTCATTCAAGAGCGAGCAAAAGCCAGTGCCAATGTGCTCATAGGTGAAGATCATTTCACGGTGGAGATTCCGCAATTGATCACGGCTGTCGGACTGGATACCCAATACGATAATTTCTACATCGAACTAGATCCGTACTCCACGGCCATCATTGCCAAGACATTCGAAGGATCAGATGCCGACCGCCAGGCATTCAATGCCGAATTTGGGCATCTGTATTCGTTTTATGCACTCAAGCAAGAATATGCCTTGCTAGAGAAAATGATGAAGTCGGGCTGTCAATTGCTGGGGTCAGATCAGATAGTGATGTACGACGACCGTCTGATTTTTCAGGATTTGGCCAAAAAAACCAAAAATCTACAAGCCAAAGCGATCTATGAATTGGTCGCAGATCAATCAAAGCAGCATTTGGACAAATTCATGCAAGACCCGAGCAATCCTATGTATCTGATGACGCCTGCCTTTGGGGAGCAATTAACCAAACTAGAAGCCCTGGATCTGAGCGCTCGAGAGGTTGACATCATTAAGAAAATGCGCACTACGGTGGAGATTTATCAGAAGCAGAGCCACGCCATCCGTGTGCAGCTCATCAAACATCACCTGATGAACGACTATGACCAATGGGGCACCAAGCGAAACCTGTTTAAATATGGAGCCAATCACGTGGCGCGCGGCGAAAGTTTCCTCACCGTCACCGATATTGGCAATATCGTGGCGAATATTTCGGAGGCCAACTACACAGAATCCTTTCATCTCATGGCACTTGGCGAGAGCGGCATGCAGGGGGCGCCTTTTTCTACATTTCCGGCTTCACCGATAGACCCTAATGGTTTTTACCTTGCCCACCTCAAGCCTTTTTTCGGCATCACCGAAGGAGCAGATTGGTATGTATTTGATCTATTGCCGCTTCGCAAGGCATTGGAACGAAAGAAACTGACCATTGAGAATGAAAATCTTGTGCGTACCATCAAGGGATTTGATGCACTCGTACTGATACCTGAGGTGACAGCCGCAGGATTTTGAGGTTGCTTTTGACCACTACTTCCCCTCAAATTTCAACATCTCATCATAAATCTTCAGTGCCACCCACGCGTCTGTGGCGGCATAGATTTGCTGCGGTTCCGTGAGGATGAAGTTTTCCCAATTGGACGTTTGTTGGGCTTTGGATAGGCGCCCATGCAATAAGTAAGCAGCTAACTTGCGTAGGCCATGATAGGGTATTTCTAGTTCTTTGGCCATGATACCTAGGTCAAGAAACCCATCAGGGTCAAATGGGCTCAGTTTTTTCAGATCGATCAAATCATCGCGGATGGCCACTCCGAGTTTGGTAATTCGCTCATCTTCCAGTAGTAGTTTGAGCGGACGTTGAAGCCCTATTTTATTCAATTGAAATAAATACGCTTCATCGTGTGTGGCTAGTTGTAGCAGCGATACGAAGTTGTATTCGCCCTTGCGGAACGTCGGTTTTTTTTCTGTGTCAAATCCCAGCACGGTCTCCTCAGACAGGCGCGCCACGGCTGCAGCAATCTTTCGTTCGTCATCTACCAAAATGATTTTTCCTTTAAACTGCAACAGGGGCAGCTCGCTGATCAGCTCATTGGTCAACTCCATTACTTATCCAGCTTTTTGATCTTAAAGCCCAAATAGGCCATGGTGATACTCATGAGTGGACTCACCCAGTTGAAAATGCAATACATGAAATACTCACCGGTAGCCACCCCCAGCACGCCGGCGTGGTAGGCGCCACAGGTATTCCAAGGCACCAGTACCGACGTGACCGTACCGGCATCTTCCAATGATCGGCTCAGGTTTTCAGGCGCAAGTCCCTTCTCACGATAGATGTCGGCATACATGCGTCCGGGCACTACTATGGCCAAGTATTGATCAGAGGCCGTAAGGTTAAAAAACACGCAGGTGCCCACCGTAGATGTGATCAACGAGCCCGTAGAATGAACCATACTCATGATGGCCTGCGCTATGCGCTTGAGCATACCCGATTTTTCCATAACTCCGCCAAACACCATAGCAGCCACGATAAGCCAGACGGTTTTGAGCATGCCATACATTCCTCCTGAACTGAGTAGACCGTTTTCATCCAATTCGGCTATGCCTGTAGTGAAAGATATTTCTCCAAAAAACGCCTGCATCATACCCATGAACGATACAAAAGCCGCAGGCATAGAATCAAAATAGGACAATAACCATCCATCCCCTCCCACGGTAACACCTACTTCTCTGACAAGATTTGGCTGAAAGATGAAAGCAAAAACAGCCGCTAGCAGTGTGCCCACCAATAGGGCAGGTAAAGCTGGCACTTTGCGCACGATGAGGAAAATAACCACGGCCGGCACGATGAATAACCAACCCGTGATATTGAACCTGGCAGAAATGGCAGCTAATATTTGTTCTTTTCCTTCCAGTGTACCAGTAGGATCTTGTGTGAATCCAACAATCAAGAATACAATAAGAGCTATGACGATTGATGGCCCAGTTGTGATAGCCATATAGCGGATATGTGTAAAAAGATCCGTTCCGGCCATGGCAGGAGCCAAGTTGGTAGTATCAGAAAGGGGAGACATTTTATCTCCAAAATAGGCGCCTGAAAGAATAGCTCCGGCTGCCCAACCTACATGTATGCCAAGGGTGGTGGCAATACCAATAAGGGCAATTCCCACGGTAGCTGAAGTGGTCCAGCTGCTACCGGTGGCCACCGATACAATGGCACAGATAGCGCAAGCGGCAAATAAGAAGATGGTTGGATTTAAGATCTTGAGACCATAAAAAATCATGGCCGGTACCACACCGCTCAGCATCCATGCGCCAGCCAGCGAGCCGATTAAAAGCAAGATCAAAATGGAACCCATCGCCGAGCTTATGGTGCTCACAATGCCCTCTTGTATTTCGTCCCACGTGAAGCCCAGCCGAAAGGCCATGAGAGCTGCCACGGCTCCCGATAGGATCAATACGATTTGATTGGAGCCATCAAGAGAATAGGACCCAAACAAGCCCACATTGATAGAGAGCAGGAGAATCAGGAAAATAATTGGGATGAAAGCCTGTAGTAGGGTTGGGGTTTTATGGGTTGACATGAAATCGCTTTTTCGAAGTGAAGCGTCGAAAATAAAGAAAATTTGTAGAGTGGTGAGCGAATACCTCGCACGAATGCGCCCTTACTTTCTCTTATCCACCCATTTGTCTAGTAACCAAAGGAAAAAAGGCGTGTGATAAAACCATACGCGCAAGGCACGCAGGTATTTTGCCCGCTGCTTTTTTCTGATGAATGATTTTTCATAAAATTTTGGCCCACGACCCTCATCCATGTCAGGCGTCACACCTTTGAGTTCTTCTTCCCACGCATTATCCGGCTCGTACCCGTGTCGAATCAAATCAGCAGAAATAGAACCATGACTCATGATTTGCCCCAAAACACGGGCTTTATGGTTGCGCCAGTTGCCTATTCTCTCGTCGGTCACAGGTCGTACTTCGCCCAATGCTAGTCGTGAATCCATGGAAGGATTGGCCATGTGATGATATTGGCTAAACGCATGTTTTTCCTTCAAAAACGGAAGGAATGAAGAGATTTTTGCCTGCACAGCATCAGGGTTCCTTGCTAGGTCTTCATAATGAAGGGTGAGAAATCGTGGATGATCTGCCAACGTCTCCGCAAAAGGCATGAAATTTTTCCAATACAATAGGTTGCTGTAATACTGCTCCTTGAAGGTGCCATGCATGCTCGCTATACTATCTCGTGGGTCACGCAGCATCAAGATCACATAGAGGTTTTTCATTACTTTCAGCACCGGCTCCACTACCACAATGTCTTTTGGCGACTTAGTCAAGAAGACGTTTCCGCTACGAATAGGAGGAATGCCGAGGCGATCATCTTGTCCAGTGTACACATCTATGTCATACGAACTGATCATCATCTCGGTGAGTAGTGTAGTACCCGTGCGCGGGCCACAACCGACTATGTGAATGCGCTTCATTAGTCTTCTACCGGATACGGAATGAATACGAAATTGGTAAACTCAGGCTCCACTACAAACAAGCAGCAGTATTCGTCCGGATCGAGGTATGCTTTTTTGAAGTCTTCTACATTTTCAACCAATCCGCGCTGCTCAAATTCCTCCAGCATAGAGGCGTAGTAATTCCAACTATTTTCGGCAAAACCGATATCATACAGCAATTGCCCAATCGGAATCGACACCTTGGAGACAGGAAAAATAGGGAACTGGGAAAATTCCTGCTTGCGTATTTGATACGACGCTTCCTTGAGCGGATCGGCCACCTTAATAAAGTCGGAGGAGATCGTGCCGAGATACTTCGGATTTAGTTCGGGATCGTTGTGCATAAGTCAGAAAATGAACGAAAGATTGGGATTGGATGTGCGTAGCTTTTCTATTTCTGTTTGAAAATAGCGAACGGCCTGATCAGTGAGAAAGACGCGAATGGAGGTGGTATTTTCTTCTTTACGTGATGCCTTCAATGCCAAGAT
>CAZPST010000068.1:0-11516 GCA_964589185.1 uncultured Roseivirgaceae bacterium
ATATCTTCTTTGTTAGCTTGGTAGATTACGTTACTCATCGTCTGAATCGCGGATGTTACGGATTACCGGATGGCGCGGAGGGTTGAGAAACGCTCCGAATCATTTCGAACGTAGTGAGAAATCTTCCGGTTAGCTTGGTAGATTCCTCCTTTGTCGGAATGGCCATTGTCTGAATCGCGGATTTTACTGATTAGTGGATGGCGCGGAGGGTTGTGAGAGGATGAGGCGCTTGAACTCCAAACTTTTAGAGCCAAAATTGATAAGTAAACCGATCTCAAGCCGATACGCTTTCAGATAGTTTAGGGCTTGTGCCTTATGCACCTCCTCTAGTTTGGTTAATGCCTTCAACTCTACTAGCACTTTTCCCTCCACCACAAAGTCTGCCCTTCGTGTGCCAATTGGTTCATGCAGTTCCTTGTAAAAAATTTCTTGCTCAATCTCCCTAGCAAAGGCAAGTCCTGCTTTGTTGAATTCGTACGCGAGCGCTCTTTGGTAAATGACTTCTTGGAAGCCATTGCCAAGAAACGTATGGACCTCAAAAGAAGCACCTATTATCTTCTCTGTTATGTCCTTGTATTTAAGTTCTTCCATAAATCTGTGTAATCCAAAAATCCGCCAAATATGCGATTCAGACAATATCCAAATACCCACGCACTGGCCACCCAGCCCTGACAGTAGCGGCACGAAGTACAGCGTATGGCAGGCGTACAGCCACTAAACTCCCCGACTGTCGCGCTCCAAAAAAATCTATCTCACGCTGAATTCCTTGACAGCCTCTATGAAACACTTCACCTTGTCTGGGTCAGTATCGGGGTACACGCCATGTCCCAGATTGGCGATGTGTGGGTGGTCACCGAAGGCGGTCAGCATCTTCTTGGTTTCGGTGCGAATGTCGGCATAGGAGCCGTACAGCGCGCAGGGGTCAAGATTGCCTTGTAGGGTTTTGTTGGGCAGTTGCTGGCGCACGGTCACGGGATCCATCGTCCAGTCAAGTCCCACGGTGCGGCAGTTGACATTTTTCAAATCGTCTAGCGCAAACCACGCGTCTTTGGCAAAAACCGTCACCGGTACGTCGGGCAGGGCATCACAGATACGGGAGATGTATTTCAATGAAAAGGCACGGTAGTGATCCGGCCCAAGTACGCCCGCCCACGAGTCGAAAATTTGCAACATGTCTGCCCCTGCCGCCACTTGCGCCTGCAGGTATCCGATGGTGCTTTCGGTGATCATATCTAGCGCCTGATGAGCCAGATCGGGCTGCTGATAGAGCATGCCCCGCGCTTTGGAGAACGTCTTGCTGCCTCCACCCTCGGTCATGTAGGCAAGGAGCGTCCAGGGTGCACCTGCAAATCCTATGAGGGGTACCCGTCCGTTCAGTTCGCGCTTGGTGATACGAAGGGCATCATACACATAGTGGAGCGCTTCGGGTGGTGCCACGCGCAATTGCTGTAGGTCAGCCGCTGTGCGGATGGTCTTGGGAAAATACGGCCCCCGCTTCTCCACCATCTCATAGGTGAGTCCCATGGCTTCCGGTATCACGAGGATGTCGGAAAAAATGATGGCGGCATCTACGCCCAGCAGATCCACCGGCTGGATGGTCACCTCGGCGGCTCGCTCGGGTGTTTCTACTAATTCCTTGAATCCGCTCAAGCGCTCTCGCACGGCGCGGTACTCGGGCAGGATGCGCCCGGCTTGGCGCATGAGCCATACAGGTGTGCGTTCGGTCTTTTCGCCACGTGCGGCGCGGAGGATCAGGTCATTTTTTGTCATGGGCTGCAAAGATGCGATGAACTGCGCTTTCAGGCGAATTCCCCGTACCTTTACTTACACAATAGTTATCGTTATGGCAGTTCAATTTAAGAGTTTCGAAGAGTGGCGCACCGAATGCGAGGAGCAATCGCTAGCGCTGTGGGAGCCGGTAATGGCGTTTGAGAAAAGCCAACGTGGCACATCGGAGGCCGACATTTGGGCGGGATTGGACCGTGCCTATCAGGTAATGAAAGAGGCCGTGACTACCGGCCTGACGGAAGAAATGAATTCGTATTCGGGCATGATCAAGGGTGGCGCGAAAAAGGTGATCAACAACAAGACGGTGGTGTTGTCAGTGGAATTTCAGAAACTGATAGCGCGTGCATTGGCTGCCAAGGAAGTGAATTCCTGCATGGGGCGCATCGTGGCGGCTCCTACTGCGGGTGCGTCGGGTATCTTGCCGGGCGTGCTGGTGACCTTACAGGAAATTCATGGCATTGAGGATCGGAAGATATTGGAGGCATTGCTTATCGGAGCGGGTGTGGCCTTGATTATGGAGCAGCGTGCTTCATTGGCCGGTGCAGTGGGCGGTTGTCAAGCCGAGACGGGCAGTGCAGCGGCCATGGGTGCAGCGGGTATTTCGTATTGCCTCGGCGGCACGATAGATCAGACGTTTAATGCCGTGGCAATAACAATTCAATGTATGCTGGGTCTCGTCTGTGATCCGGTAGCGGGACTAGTGGAAGTGCCCTGTGTGGTACGCAATGCCAGTGCGGCGGCCATTGCCAATTCGTCGGCACAGATAGCCCTGTCTGATGTGAGTTCGGTGATACCGGTAGACGAATGTGTGGATGCCATGGGCGAGATCGGTCAAAGCATGGAGGAGCGCTACAAGGAGACGGCTCTGGGAGGATTGGCTGCTACCAAGACGGGCAAGGCCATCAGCAAGCGCGTGCTCATTCAGGATATTGAAATGCTGGATGGGGAGTAGTGGGTGGATTGGGTTTTTAAGAGGCTTTTCACGTTCAAAATGTCCACAGTCCACGGCTTACAGTCCACAGTAGTTCAGTGTTCCTTGAAAACAAAGTCCCGCCACACCAGCCCCATCGGGGCGAAAGACATGGAGCGTTGGGTGAAGCCGTTCGCTCACAATCCTCTTCTATCACAACGTCCCACAAAGTTCAGCACGAAGTTTCACCACGTCAATTGTTCTGGTGTTGGGTTTTTGAGAGACTTTTCGCGTTCAAATGTCGACAGTCCACGGCTTACAGTCCACAGTAGTTCGGTGTTCCTTGAAAACAGAGTCCCGCCACACCAGCCCCATCGGGGCGAAAGACATGGAGCGTTGGGTGAAGCCCTTCGCTCACTTCAAACGTCCACAGTCCACGGCTTACAGTCCACAGTAGTTCAGTGTTCAGGAAGACTTTTCACTAATCACTTTTCACCAATCACTGCCCATTGCCAACTGCCTACTATTCAACACCATCTGATTGCACGGTTTCTTCGCCTACTTATCACTGATAGACTTTTCACTAATTCCTTGTTCCTTGTTCGATGTTCCTTGTTCGATGTTTCATCATCACATCACCCTCCGCACCCTTGCCTTCGCGTAGCTTCGGCGAAGCAAGGCCTCAGTCCCTATAGGGAGCCGCCGCACTTGCAAGCACCCACCAGTCGACGAGTTAACCAGTTAACCAATCCACTAAAAACTGCCCTCCGCCTACTTTTCACATTCAACCAATCCATCAATCAATTTGCTAAATTCATTTACCTTAGTATCTTATGAAGATAAAAGAGCGAATCATATCACGTGTCAATGAAATTGATGATCCAAAGTTGCTAGAGGAGATTTTGCGCGTGCTAGATCTTGATTCGCGCTTTGATGAGATATATACGCTGACTTCAGCTGAACAAACTGCCGTATCTGAAGGTATAAAGGATGCTGATGAAGGCAAAGTGTATACGCAATCGGAAGCCAGGGCATTTGTGCGACAATGGCAAAGCAAGTAAGGTGGACAGAACGGTCACTTATTGATCGGGCGCTTATTTATAGCTATTGGTTACACCGCAATCAATCCGATGAGTACCCCGAATATTTGGAGGACCTATTTGAACGTACGGGGGATCTCATTGCTCTCTTTCCCCAAATGGGTGTCAAGACGAAGCACACAGATGTCTATCTCAAAGTGGTGCGAAACTTCAAACTATTCTATCGTGTGAAAGATGAATACGTAGAATTCTTACGTGTATGGGATAGCCGACAAGAACCAGGAACGGAACGAGTGTAGGTTTTTTTGGATATCTAACCACCCAAGAAAACAAAGTCCCGCCACACCAGCCCCATCGGGGCGAAAGAAATGGAGCAATCAGTTTCTATCACGAAGTATCTCAAAGTTCAGCACGAAGTTTCACCACGTCAATTGTTCTGGGTGTTGGGTTCTGGGCTTGAGAGGCTTTTCACTTTTCACTTTTCACTTTTCACTTTTCAACAATCACTAACCACATAGACCACCGAGAAAACAAAGTCCCGCCACACCAGCCCCATCGGGGCGAAAGAAATGGAGCGTTGGGTGAAACCCTTCGCTCACTTCAAACGTCCACAGTCCACGGCTTACAGACCACAGTAGATCAGTGTTCAGGAAGACTTTTCACTAATCACTTTTCTCCAATCACTGCCCATTGCCAACTGCCTACTATTCAACACCATCTGATTGCACGGTTTCTTCGCCTACTTATCACTGATAGACTTTTCACTAATTCCTTGTTCCTTGTTCGATGTTCCTTGTTCGATGTTTCATCATCAAATCATCAAATTAACTCATCACCCCATTGCCTACTGCCCCTTGCCTACTTTTCACTTTTCACTAATCACCAGTCAACCAGTTAACCAGTCAACTAAAACCTCAGCATCTTCCGCACCACCACCTCACCACCGGCTTGCATACGCACCACGTAGATGCCCTTTTCCCATTGAGAGGACGCATAGCGCAGCACATGCAGGCCCGCCGCGAGATCCGTAAACTGTTCGTCTATCATCGTTTTGCCCGAAATATGTGTAATCGTGATGCGCACATCTTTGGTCTCAGGCAAAATCACGCGAAGCACCGCCTCATCATCAAAGGGGTTGGGATAGGGTGGCTCCAATAGCACCTGCTCGGTGAAGGCCACACACTGTTCATTGTCATCCGGGGTGATGTCTGCATACGCCGACTGCACCGACACACAGATGCGGTTGGCATTGATCAACTGCAGGCCACTCGCAAAATCCACCGTCACTTCATCGCCTAGCCCCATGTAGGCGTTGAACCGTTCCGATACCGCAACATCACTGCCCGCCCGTACGATCACGTCAAATATCTCCACCGGCAGATTGCCCTCATTGGCCAACGTCACCGTGATGTTCTGTGTGGTGCCATTCGCTATGAGCACCACATCGCGCACCTGCAAGTCAATGGCCGGTTGGGCACTGAGCAACGACTGACTAAACGTATCAGTGCAGCCATCGGCACTCGTGACCGTAAGCTCCACGGGCAAATTGCCCTCTTGATTGATCACCTGTGTGAAGTTGGGCGCAGTAGACACCTGCACGTCGTTGATGCGCCACACATACGAAACAGCGCCGCTGGATTGATTGGTAAACGTGACCGGAAAAGGCGGCACACCATACGCTACCGACGAAGTGAACTCCGCCACCGGAGATGCCAAAAACGTGAGCGACTTTTCATGCATAAAGGTACAGCCGGAGGCCGTGCGCACCTCTAGCGCCACATCATGCACGCCCACGGGCACGTCTGTGAGGAGCGCCTGTGCCCCATTGAAAAACGCCTCCCCATCTAGCCGCCACGTGCGCGACACCACCGGATCACCGGGGATGGAGGTATCTGTAAGTACGATCTCCTCACCAGCACACAGGCTGCTCATCGTGAAGTCCAGCACCGGAGCAGGAGCCACCGTGACGGTACCCACCGTAGTAGACGTACAAAAATCTGCCGAAGTGACCGTGAGACTCACATCAAAGGTGCCCGACTGACTGAATACATGATTGACCGTGGGTGTGGTATAGTTCTGCCCATTGATGCGCCACAAGCGGCTCACCATGCCCGCGCCCGACGTGACATCCGTGAAGACCGACGGCTGTGTCTGGCACCCCAGCGTCACCGTGTATGCCGGTACCGGCGACCCCAGCACCGTGACCGACTCGGTGACCGATGCATAGCACCCATTGGAGCTCATGACATCTAGCCGGATCTGATGCGTGGCAGCCGCATCAAACGACAGCACCGGATGTTGCTCAGTGGACACCTGCACATCATCTACATACCACGCCCACGTGAGGATGTCAGCCGCTAGGACAGCCGACTGATCAAAAAACGAAATGCCCTGACTGCCCGTGCACGGAATGTCAAAATCAAAAGCCGCCACCGGCTCGTGCGCCACTGCCACCTCTAGCGAATAGACCGACGGACAGCCTTGGGCGTCTGTGGCGGTGAGGGTGGCGAAATACGTGCCCCCTGCGGTATACACATGCCCCGGATTGGCCTGCGAAGACGTGTAGCCATCCCCAAAATCCCAGAGGTAAGCGGTAGCCCCCGTGCTTTGATTGGTAAATGTCATCAGCTCACCGGCGCAGATGGGATGTGCCGTAAACTTCGCCACCGGCCCGGATACCAACTCGATGACTTGCTGCACTGTGTTTTCACAGCCGGGTATGCGTGCCGTGAGGGTGATGGTCTTTTGCCCTGCAGACCCAAACTGATAGGTGGTGCTCTCCTCGTCTGTGGTGAAATCTCCATCAAAATCCCACTCGTACGTGAGTGGCCCGGCATACGCCGCATCATCTGTGAGGTTAGTGAAGACAAGCTCCGCGCTGCTGCACAGGTTGCCCGATATAGCAAAACTCGGCACGGGCGGCTCCTCATACAGGGTGATCTCTTGCGTGGCGAAGTTGCCACACGTGTCGTCCTCTACAGCGAGCCGCACGGTGTACGTACCCGCCGACCCAAAGAGAAAACTCGGATTTTCTTCATTGCTATCCTCCATACCATCTCCATCAAAATCCCATGAATAGGCCAGACCCGTAGTGGTGGGTGTAAAGGACGTGGGGACGGAGGCGCATTGGGTGGCGGTAAGAGAGAAGGAGGCGGAGGGAGCAATATCGGGATGAATGGTTAATGAATGACTTTTTCGATCAATATCACCAGAACTATTAGTTGCAACAAGCGTGACCAAATTCTCACCTGGTAAATTATAATTTACATCTGGATTGTAATCAGTAGAAACTGAGGGTGTAGCTGAACAAGGTGTGTCAAAAAGTATTCGATTTAATCCTGTGTAAGTACCTGATATGGTTGAGCCAACTAAAATGGTATTTCCACTATCATGTGTAACATTAAATGTAGCTAAGGCAAGGGCGCTCAGGTCGACACTTCTCAAGAAGGACCAGTTTCCACTTGCGAATTGAAGAATATCAAGAACACCAGTTGTATTAAAAATCAATAAGTACTCAACCCCATTATCCTCTACGTAGGATATTCTTGCTGGCGAAGTGGGCGAGTAAACAGTAGCAACAAATGGAGAAACAATTGACGATGAGAAATTATTATCAAATTGAATCGAGTAAATTCTGTCACCTGTTGTTGTACCAATCAAAAGTTCATATCCAGTCGTGACTCTTCGAGAAGAGATAGCTTGTATTCCTCCTGCTCCTGAAATGACAACATTTGTACTGGAAATTGGAGCTTGATCAAATCCATTTGCAAAATTAACTATGTCAATCTGACCATTGCTGTTTTTTCCTGCCAATAGAATCCGCTGACCACCTTCATTAATCGCAGCAACACTAGTCGTTGAGTAGATAGGAGAGATACCCGGAATAAAATCGTAAGACAATAAGGAGCTACCTATTATATTTCCCAAGAAGGATCTACTCAGCCCTACGCTCGTGGAGTTATTAGCTGTAAAAATGATCCAAGTCCCATTTTCTTTAACTACGGTAACATCTCGTTGACTGGAAAATGAACCGGAACGTCCGCTAATTGCTTGTAATATTGGTGTTGCGTCTAACAGCGTTGAGGAGTAACTGGCCTTCCGGAGTGAACCACTCGAATAAAATATCACCACGGATGTGTCATTTGCTATAGCTGTTGCTTGGGATCTTGCAATTAAAGAGTTTGTTGAATTGACTATAGTGGGGTTTTCACTCATCAATGACGGACTACAGAAGTACCATCGAAAGCCTTGACCGTTTTCACTTAAGTTAAGAATCTGCAAATCTTGATCAATACAGCCATCTTGAGGCATTGAAAAATCAGCAACTACTTGAGCAAATAGGGAAATGGAACTCAGGCATGCTAACAGACAAACCAATATATTTCGCGCCTTCACCATTAACTTAATGAAGATAGTCCTTTGTATAGACATGTGAAAGCTTGTCGACTGGTAGATGAATTCCCAAGAATTCATTAATTCTTCTAACTTCAATTTCATGGTTTTCGATAAAATCACTCAAATGAATAAAAAGAGTATGATCTACATTCGCATTAGCGTATTCTAATGATTTCATGTCGTAGAAATCGTACACTTTTCCAAATCTTTTAATCCATTTAGACTTTTGAAAGTCAATGTCAAATTTCCAATAAAGTCGCTTTAATGGATTCCTAGTTACGTACCATTTACCCTTAGAAAGCCTTCGATATAATGAATTCACCACCTTATCTTTCTCTCTCACTAAAATAATTACCTTCAAGTCCGGAATTATCCTCTTCCATTCATTTAAGAAGAGAGTTGTCCTTGGTTCCTTCCAACCCCAAATTGTTCTTAAATTACGCTTGAATATTATTTCTTTCGCCGTTTCTTCGAAATCCTTAGATAGCACTATGTTATGCAATTTCCCATACAATCCGGAACCATCTAAACCATTCTTCCGCAACTCTCGAACATGAAGATTTAGAAACTCCATATCTTCAAAATGACCATTAGGATTGCTAGACGCACGTCCAAGTAACTCATCTCCTATATAAATACCGCATGTTTGTAACCAATGTGCAAACATTGATGAACCTGATCTATGCATTCCGGTTACTGTAAATATAATTTGATTATTTATCATATTACTTTTAATGGACTAGGACGTGCTCCCCATTTATTTGAATATTTAGGTATTTCAAAAAATAAGTACTTGATGCTTCTAAAATAGGCTTTTACTTGTATGGATAGCTGCTTTTTGGATTGTTGTGAGACGATTGGAATAATTGCCATAATTAATACCATATTGAGGGCTGACCATATCAAATATAAAAAATAATGTAAGTATCCACGCTTATACCACATTAATGAGTAAGAAACCCATTCCAAAAAAGATAAGTCAATATTTTTTGAACTACCCTTTCCGTAATGAACAATTTTAGTCCCTGTCCAATAATAGATGTTCCCAATTTTTGATACGCGTGATCGGCATAACTCAGTCTCTTCAGAATACATAAAGATGTCCGGGTCAAAATGTTTGATTTTTTTTAGAGGTTCTCCCCTAAAGAACATAAAGGCTCCCGAAACACCCGCAACTAGTTGGCTTTCCATCACGGGCTTTTTAATCCCCCAAATCTTATTTCTAATCCTACTGGTAATTGGATTGCTGGATACAATCCATTCTAAAAGATTGAAATGGACAAATGTAGATGACTGGTGCGATCCATCTTCATTCAATAATTTGCATCCCATTAACACTAGGTTATTATCGTGTGCAAATTGAGAATCCATAAATTCAATACACTTGTCAATTGTAGGTTCAATTAGGTATGTATCAGAATTAATCAGTAGAACATATCTTCCTTCGGCATGAGATATCCCTATATTGTTAGCTATTCCAAAACCCAGGTTTTCGTTATTCCTTACCAGGCGAATATTAGGATAATCATTTAGTAAGTCTTTTGGGTTGTCGCGTGGAGAATTATTGTCAACAACAATTACTTCATAGCTACAATCCTTAGTGAACATCTCTAAGGAAGACATAAGGTTCAGTATGTACTGATTGGTATTGTAATTCACTATAACTATAGAGCAGTCAATCATGTAAAGTTCTCTTAATTAGTTTCTTATATGCAGATCTTGGAATACCAAACGAGTGTGCTTGCTCCACAATAACCGTGCTCCCGTTTTGGGATCGATCCTCATTCATACGTGTGATGCATTGACTCATCTCCGTCCACTTGTATGAGTCCCTTTTTGGTGATAGAAGTACCCCGTTGTGATACTTGATTACCAACTCCGAATCATCCCCTATCCCCTCCGGCATCATTACTGGTAATCCATTTGCCCAGTATTCACCATGTTTGATGGGACAACAAAAGGCACGCATGGGTGTGGATGTAATCAACGAAAACGCAAAATCTGCAGCGGAAAGATACGCAGGAACAGTGGCATGTGGTACCAGTCGGATGGTAAGCGCTGAGGCGGGAATGCCACGTGCTACAGCTGCCGCATGTAATGCTGCCGGGTCAAGTGGGGTGAGGAGGAGTAGATGAAAGTCGGGAAAGTGCCCAAAAGCCGATTGGAACAAGTCAAAACTCTGATCCACAGAAAAGTAGATGCCGCCAAACTTGCCCACATAGATGCCCACCGTGGTGTCAGCCCCAATGCCCAATTCATCCCGCACCTGCCGCCGAGCGGCTGCATCAAAGGCAAAGGCATCAACATCCACACAGCAAGGCACAGTGGTGAGTTTGTCGGCCGGCACGCCTTCGCTGATCAGTTGCGCTTTGTAGTTATTCGCCACGGGATAGAGGTGTAGTGCTTCGTGCTTTTGGGCGGCTTCACTGCGCTTCTGGTACTGATAGCTGGAGCCCCAGGTGTTCCAAATGCCCAACTCGCACATGTAGTCGGCATGGGGCTCAAAGGACTCCACCACAAAGGGGATGCCGGTGGCGCGGTGGATGCGCAAGCCCCAATTGCCTGCCAACGAACTGCGGCAAATGATCAGATCAAAGCGCTCCTTTTTGGTCAGTTGGGTGAGCCTGTGGCCAAAGGCCACTGTCTCGAGGAGTTTGTTGAGCAATCGGAAGGGTGTGCGATCTGCCCGCAAGGGCAGGTGCTGCAAATGCGGATGATCCGGTAGCAGAAAATGCTGCTCATCCGTGCGCTCCAAGCTCACGTAGGTGACGTGACTCACCTCGGGCAGGTCAAGTAGTATCTGCACGTGCGGGCGCACGGTCGCCTGGCTCAGGCCTTCATTGGCGCCCCAATAGCCGATATACAGTATCCGAAGCTGCTTCTGTGGATTCACAGGGCAAAGGTAGGGTATGCGGTCATTGCCTTCACTATATCGGCACTAGCTCCACGAATGCAAGGGTGCGGTTGGGTTTTCATTCCGTAATCAAATGTGTGTAGAAGGTCGAGAAGCCCCCGGCCCCTTAAGGGGTGCCTTTCGCTTGTAGTGAGTCCTGCGCGTCGGCTCCATTTAGGGATTAAGGCCTTGCTTCGCCGAAGCTACGCGAAGGCAAGGGTGCGGTTGGGTTTCATTCCGTAATCAAATGTGTGCTGAAGGGCGAGAAGCCCCCGACCCCTTAAGGGGTGCCTTTCGCTTGTAGTGAGTCCTGCGCGTCGGCTCCCTATAGGGATTAAGGGTGTGCGGTGGGTAGGCTCCCTTTAGGGATTAAGGGTGTGCGGTTGGGTTTCATTCCGTAATCAAATGTGTGCTGAACGGCGAAGAGCCCCCGGGCCCTTAAGGGGTGCCTTTCGCTTGTAGAGTACCCTGTGCGCTGGCGCCCTTTAGG
>CAZPST010000069.1:0-5646 GCA_964589185.1 uncultured Roseivirgaceae bacterium
CTGAACCTGCGCGGACCCGGCGACTTGATGGGTACACAGCAAAGCGGCTTGGTAGACCTACTTGTATCAGACCTCACCCGCGATGGAGAAATACTGAAACATGCCCGTATAGCAGCTCAGGACATTTTGCGGCGCGACTTGCCGTTGGCATTACCCGAGCATGCCCCTATCCGGCAACACATTCAATCGTTAGGGAAAAATGTCGTTAATTGGGGGAGGATTGGGTAGTTTATTCTCCGATTGACTTAAATGATATTCTCCGACCAATACTAATTTGAAAGCTTCTGGTCTTGATATAGCCGGGTTGTTCAGAAAATTCAAGTATTTCATCGCTATACGTGGGCATAATATTGGCAAGACCATATTGATAGTTTGCTTTTATCATCCATTCGCCTGATGTTAGTGCAAAACCAACATTTAGTCCATGGTCCATACGCCTCAGCACCCATGCACTTGCGTTTTCGAAATCAACTTCAGAATCAAATAAAATGGCATATGCATTAATTTCATCATCACCATCATAACTTTCCTCTGAATAAATTTTACCACCGACACCAATCGCTGCAAATGGTCCCGCTTCTATTAAAACTGATTCATTAAGACGATAGGATAAATTTAATGGAATCACCAAGTAACCAATACCCAAATCGTTTTTAGAATCAAACTCGCCAAAGCCAGAAACTTCATAATGAACCTTAGTAATGACTCCCTTTACCGTATAAATTAGCCCAGAACTTATTGACAGGTTATTTCCAAGAGGTGCATAAGCCGACAAACCCATTGACACCCCTATTCTTGAAGATTGATCGAATGTATAATCAGGAGGATTGTCATTGTCATCCTCAATCGCAAAATTGGAAATGACAGCTCCTCCTTGCAAATAAAATTTTTGACTGAATCCTGTTGAACAATAGGTCAGCGCTAGTAGAAAGAGTAATATTTTCATCGCATAAAATTTTCCGTAAAAATATGTCAACTTCTATCAATTACTCACAACTGCACATAATAATATCACTTAAGTGTAAAGCAAGCACAGGACGTGGTGAAATTCGCGCTATATGTTGAGAGGTGTTGTGCTAGAAACGGGAGTAGGCAGTAGGTAAGGGGGCAGTGATTGGTGAAAAGTGAAAAGTCTCTCAAACCCACTTGCCCGTTAGTAAGCTTAGCGAAGATGGGTGCCCGATTTGATCATTTCACCTCTTCATAATCCACATAATCACCTCCTTTGAAGGGCTTTTTGTCCTGACGCGGGTCTTTGTCAATACGCACATTGCTATTCGGTGGTGTGCGTTGATCATCTCTGCCATGAGCCGCAACTTTAGACATGAAGGATGTGATGCGGTAGATACCGTAAATCAACAGAATGGCGATAAGTAATACTTTGAACATGATAACTTGAATTGGTTTACTAACTCATCTACTCAGGTAGAGGTTTCGCTCAGCGTAGATCTTCATGAAGTAATCGTCCATGAGGTCGTCAATGAAATAAATGGATTCACCTGTCGATTTCATTTCGGGTCCCAGCTCCTTGTTCACATTCGGGAACTTGTGGAATGAGAACACGGGCTCTTTGATGGCATAGCCTTTCTTCACTGGTTTGAAGTCAAAGTCTTTCACCTTCTTCTCGCCCAGCATCACCTTGGTGGCGTAGTTCACATACGGTTCTTGATACGCCTTGCAGATGAAAGGTACCGTGCGTGATGCACGTGGATTCGCCTCGATGATGTACACCTTGTCTTCTTTGATGGCAAATTGGATATTGATCAACCCGACCGTCTCCAGTGCCAATGCAATCTTGCGCGTATAGTCCTCAATCTGTCGGATGACCAAATCGCCTAAGTTGAAGGGTGGCAATACGGCATATGAATCACCCGAATGGATGCCTGCCGGCTCGATGTGCTGCATGATACCGATGATGTATACATCCTCTCCGTCACAGATGGCATCTGCCTCCGCCTCAATGGCACCTTCCAAGAAATGGTCAAGCAGTATTTCACCGTCTTGTTTGTCTTTCAGGATGTCCACCACGTGCTGCTCTAGCTCCGTCTCGTTGATCACGATCTTCATAGACTGCCCGCCTAGTACATAACTCGGTCGCACCAATAGCGGGAAGCCAAGTGTCTTGGATAGCTCCACCGCAGCAGATGCATCTTCTATGGTGCCATAGAGCGGATAAGGGATATTCATTTCCTTGAGCAAATCCGAGAATCGCCCGCGCGCTTCGGCCAAGTCCAATGCGCGGAAGCTGGTGCCAATGATCTTGATGCCGTAGCGATCCATCTTTTCGGCCAACTTCAGAGCGGTCTGTCCGCCAAGTTGTACAATTACACCTTCGGGCTTTTCGTGCAGGATGATGTCATAAATGTGTTCCCAAAACACGGGCTCAAAATACAGCTTGTCAGCTATGTCAAAGTCAGTAGATACCGTCTCCGGATTACAATTGATCATGATGGTTTCATAGCCACATTCTTTAGCAGCCAGCACACCATGCACACACGAATAGTCAAATTCAATTCCCTGCCCGATTCGATTTGGCCCTGAGCCTAGTACGATTACCTTCTTTCTATTCGAAACAATTGATTCGTTTTCTTCGCCAAAAGTGGAATAGTAATAAGGCGTCTGTGCTTCAAACTCAGCCGCACATGTGTCCACCAGTTTGTACACGCGCTTGATGCCCATGTCATTTCGCTTCTTGAACACTTCACTTTCCAGACAATCCAGCAAGTGAGCAATCTGCCGATCGGCATAGCCCTTTTGCTTGGCTTCCATGAGCAAGTCTTTGGAAATGGTATCAATTGAGTATTTTTCAATCTGCTTTTCCAATAAGATTAACTCTTCGATTTGATTCAAAAACCAAGGATCTATTTTGGTAAGCTTGTGGATGGTCTTGAATGGAATACCTAGCTTGAATGCATCATAAATATGAAACAGGCGATTCCAGCTGGGATTTTCTAAACTGTGTAGAATAGCGGACTGATCTTTCAATTCGCGACCGTCTGCGCCGAGCCCGTTTCGCTTGATTTCCAATGACTGACACGCCTTTTGCAGCGCTTCCTGAAAATTGCGCCCAATGCCCATGGCCTCACCCACAGATTTCATCTGCAGCCCGAGTTTTCGATCAGAGCCCTTGAATTTGTCGAAATTCCAACGAGGGATTTTTACAATCACATAGTCCAGTGCAGGCTCAAAAAAGGCCGACGTGGTTTTGGTGATTTGATTTTTCAGTTCATCCAAGTTGTAGCCAATTGCTAGTTTGGCCGCCACTTTGGCAATAGGATATCCTGTCGCCTTAGATGCCAATGCCGATGAGCGTGATACCCGCGGATTGATCTCTATGCCTATAATGTCCTCTGTCTCGGGATGAACAGAAAACTGTACGTTGCAACCTCCGGCGAAATGGCCGATAGCGTTCATCATTCGCTTGGCCAAATCACGCATGTTTTGATACACTGTATCAGAAAGCGTCATGGCAGGAGCCACCGTGATAGAGTCTCCTGTATGGATGCCCATCGGGTCAAAATTTTCGATGGAGCAGATGATGATGATGTTGCCCAGATTGTCGCGAAGCAACTCCAATTCGTACTCTTTCCATCCCATGATGCTTTGTTCCACCAGTACCTCATGAATAGGGGACGCCTGCAATCCGGCATTCAATGCTTCATCAAAATCCTCCTGACTGTTTACAAATCCACCTCCAAATCCGCCAAGGGTGTAGGATGGACGGATAACCAATGGAAAGCCGATTTCTTGTGCAATTTCTTTTCCTGTGAGGAAAGATGTAGCTGTTTCGCCTTTGCACACGCCCACACCTATTTCTTGCATTTTCAGACGGAATTTCTCCCGATCTTCTGTCGTCTCAATGGCCTCAATATTCACCCCGATCATACGTACGCCGTATTTTTCCCAAATCCCGGCCTTTTCACAATCTATCGCTAGGTTGAGGGCCGTTTGTCCGCCCATTGTGGGGAGCACCGCATCTATTTTATGTTTTTCCAGAATTTCTCTGATCGATTGCTTGGTGAGCGGCTTGAGGTATACATTGTCGGCTGTCACGGGATCGGTCATGATAGTGGCCGGGTTTGAATTGATCAGCGTCACTTCTATTCCTTCTTCGCGAAGGGAGCGAGAAGCTTGAGTTCCTGAATAATCGAATTCGCAGGCTTGCCCAATGATGATGGGGCCACTACCAATAATGAGAACGGATTTTATGCTTTGATCTTTTGGCATGTACAGAGGGAGTTGAGGGTAGGCATAAATTCCGGCAAAACTAACACGCGCAGACGGGTTTTGGGGGTTATGCTTGAGGGTTTTTTGCCTTGATGCCGGATTATATTCGATCATTATACTTTTGGTATTATACTTTTGGTATTATACTTTTGGTATAATGAAGAAATCATTTCCCTTTCCTGTGAGTGGATATCATGGTTCCTCCAGCTTTTGTGATCGTGAGGAAGAATTAGCGCAATTGGCAAATTGGGTGAATGGAGGTGTGCCTTGTGTAATTATTGGAATAAGACGACTTGGAAAAACAGGCTTGATCAGACATCTAGCCCATCACCTTGTAGATTATAAGGTATTGTTCATTGATTTACAGGGTACCGAAAGTCTCCAAGGGCTAGTAGAAAAACTTGCAGATTCTATTGCTTTGGCTTTTCCTGAGCGAAAAAATGAACGGGTTTGGGCTGTTCTCAAATCCTTACGACCTTCCATTGAATTCGATCCGTACTCAGGACTCCCTCAAATTTCTTTTCAGTTCTCCAAACCCGAAGAAATTCAACACACATTGCATAATTTGCTTTCGATGCTCAATAATCAGGATCAGCCTACTTTGCTGGCCTTTGATGAATTTCAGCAAATTACCAATTATCCTGAATCAAATGTGGAAGGCATCTTGCGATCCGAGATGCAACAATTCACTTCATTGTGCTATTTATTCTCCGGTTCGCAAACCCATCTGCTTAGTAGGATGTTTGCTTCAGGCACTAGGCCATTTTTCGCTTCAGTACAGCGATTATTTCTAGAGAAAATCGATGAGAAGGTATATGCTCATTTCATTCAAAATCAATTTAAAAGGCATGGAAAAACGATTACGCTTGATTTGGTGAACGATCTACTTATTTGGACAGAATGTCACACCTATTATACCCAATATTTCTGCAATCAACTGTATTTGGAATCTTCAAGTGATATCACGTCGGCTGACTTGAATCAGATAAAATTGAAAATCCTTCAGACATCAAAAAATGATTTTTATTTATGGCGCGATGTACTAGCCGCCGGACAATGGAAATTGTTAGTGGCTATAGGCAAGGAGGAGGCTCTCTATCAGCCCAATTCACAAGTGATTTTGAAAAAATACAATTTGGCAACACCCGCTGCTGTCAACAAAGCGCTCCAAACATTACTCGACAAACAATTAGTCAATGAATTTCATGATTCAAGAGGAAATAAATTCTACAAACTAGCCGATGTGTTTATGATGCGTTTCATTCAATACGAAATCAAATAAAAGCTTGCACTAATTTAGCCCCGCATGAACATTCTGATACCTGAGCATATAGCAGCCATCAAAAGCTATCAACCGGGCAAGACCATCTCTCAACTGAAGAAGCACTACGGCTGGGAGCGCGTGGCTATACTTTGGAA
>CAZPST010000069.1:5746-11463 GCA_964589185.1 uncultured Roseivirgaceae bacterium
TCAGAAGGCACCTTTGTGGTAGTGTACAATTGGGCGCGTATGAATAATGTACGCTGCGTGTCCATGCCCATGACCGAAGGGTATGGATTCAATCTAGATGCCATCAAGAGCAGAATCAATCGCAGCACCAAGGTGATCTACATTGCCAACGCCAATAATCCGACAGGAACGAGGATCACTAGGCAAGAATTGACGGCCTTTTTGGAAACAGTGCCCGATCATATTTTAGTCATTTTGGATGAGGCGTACTTCGAATTTTCAAAGTCATTGGATCCTAATTTTCCGGATTCACTTACATTCAAGCGATCGAATATCTTGACCCTGCGCACATTCAGCAAGGCGTATGGCATAGCCGGAGTGCGCTTAGGATACGGGATCGGTCACCCCAAAATCATTGAGGCGATGAATAAAGCTAAGCTGACATTTGAGCCAAGCACACTGGCTCAAGCGGCGGGGATTGGTGCTTTGCAAGATGAAAGCTTTGTGGAGCGCACACTTGAAAACAACAAAAAGGGCTTAGCCTATTTTTACCGGGAGTTTGACAGATTGGGAATCCACTATGTGCCGAGTTATGCCAACTTTGTGATGACCGTGTGGGAATCGGCGGAGGTAGTAACAAAGATCTGTGATGAACTCATGAAAGTGGGCGTACTCGTTCGTCCACTCGGAGGCAAACTCGAGAACTGCATTCGGGTGTCCGTCGGTCGGATGGACGAAAACGAGTGGTTTATGGAGAATTTGGAGAAGCTCCTCCCTCAAAAGGTGACGGAAGCTGATCAAGAGGAGGAGACCAATTAAAATTTCTTCAACAAATCTCCAACTTTATCTCCTGCCAATACCTTCACTATCTTTTCCACTACCTTCTTTTTCTGCGCATCTATCTGCTGTTGGATTTGCTCGCGAGGAATTTCTTGTTTCACATCAAAATTGAATGGTAGAGTAAAAGGCAGCCCTTTGATTAGTTCTATTTTGAGCCAAATGCGTCCTTTGAGATTGATATTTTCAGCTTCTGTCAGATTTTTCAGTTTGTAAGACGTGGGCATGGCAAAAATGAGGCGCAGTTCGCTTTCTGATTGTGCGCCTATATTCATGGGGCCATCATGAATCACATTGGTCACTTTCGTTTGATCCATGAATGCGTCAAATACCAATGAATCCACTTGAATCGGAATAGGATTCGGATTCTTTACTCCAATTGTCAAGGCGAAATCAAGTGTGGAGAAATTCAAATTGAAATTCAAGTCTTTAATGTCTTTAAGCAATGGCTTTACATCGTTGATACTTGGATTATTGAAATCTATTTGCTTGGCAGCATTCGTCACCTCAATCATTTTGTCAAAATTGAAATTTTCCAACTCTACTTTCTTAAGTTCATACTGACACTTAGCCAGCAATTCGCGGGACTTCATCTGATCATTTAAAGAGGCACAACCGACCAAGAAAATTGTGAGAAGAAGGCTTATTGTAAGGGAGACTTTCATCGAATTTGTTAACGAGTTTGACAAGCAAGGTACGTAACCCATTCAACTTAAAAGATGATTTGAAACAGACCTTTATGAAAAACATGCTCTCTCTTTTTACCCTAGCATTTTTGCTTAGTTGCCAACAGACCCGGACAGATGCCTTTGCTATTTCGTCAGAGGATACGTTGACACTTCGCCAACTCAAAG
Source organism: uncultured Roseivirgaceae bacterium (assembly GCA_964589185.1). Taxonomy (GTDB): domain Bacteria; phylum Bacteroidota; class Bacteroidia; order Cytophagales; family Cyclobacteriaceae; genus JAAEPI01. The sequence goes on from CAZPST010000069.1 coordinate 7,417, forward strand.
AGGTACAATGGCCTTCGGCATACTACAAACCCGATGCGGATGCATTGGATCGCATTCTACATGATCAATTTCAAATGATCAGAGCGTCCGGCGAATGGTCAGACAAACAAAAGGAACTTGCTGCATTGGAGACACTCACAGCACCTGATTCCTTTCGATTTGAAATAAAGCGCTTGGATATTTTTCCAAATGGCACGGCAGTAGTAGCGGGGACAGGAAACATTCTCCACGGAAACAAGAAAACCACCTATCAATCGAGCAATGTATTAATCAAACTAGCAGGTGAGTGGAAAGCCATCAGTTCGCATGTGTCCGGCGTAAAACAGGAGGATGGACAGACGAATCAATAGTTTGACTGATCAACCTGACGATCATTGGTCAAGTAGAACTTGAAATATCAGCGCACAATGGAGCTAGCTTATTAGCAGTACACCGGGTGCTTTAGCGCACTTCTGATTTCCAATAAAGCTTGATGTTTGATAATGGCGAGCAATCGCTGCTGCGCCTTTTCATCCAATGAGCCCAGTTGGGCAATCATGGTTTGGGTTTTATTCGGATTCATAGCTGTGTTGTTTGATCCGACGGTAAAACAAATAACAGGCCACAATACCCCCAAGTATTTTTGTACTTTTTTTAGCAATCATTGTACAATATAGGTGATTGAGCCTAGTGTTGCGTACAGATTTTACCTAGCGTTTCTATCGGTAAGTACCTAGTTTTAATCGGATTGCACGACGCGACTAGTCGTTTGCGGGCTTTAGTAGGTGGTGTTTGATCCGGTCTATTTGGGAGAATCCATGTGGGCCGGCATAGTCGTCTTTCAATTGATAAAATGCATCTTTCATCGCTTCGTCCAGCGTGACGAACGACCAACCTGCCGCTTGATACATCATCAGTAATTTGTCCAACTGATCACAGTTTAGCGGGTTCACATGCAGGAGCAAAATGTGTGGGATTTCGCGTCCCGCCAAGTCAATCGCTTTCTGACGATAGCCAGCAGAGATGGTAGCCATATGTGCTAGGTACGCTTCTACCTGCTCTGTCATTTCCTCAGACTTTTGATCCCTGCGGGCAAGGCTGTATGTGCGGTTATACATCCATTCGTCATTATCGATGGTGACAGGTGCCATGCGGTATCCTGCTTGCTGAATGTGCGCGAATACTGAGTCGCGTTTTTCACGTGTATTCCCGCGGCGTAAGTATGAATAACGGAAATAGGCAGAATTCATCCATTTTCCGGCTAGCGCCGTGCACGAATCTATGTCAGCCATGTACCTAGCGGCTGGCACTTCATTTAAGTTGAGATGTCGGTGGGTATGGTTGCCCAATTGGTGTCCTGCCGCTTTGGCTTTGTCCAAAATGACACTGTTTACTTCCGTGATATTGCCGGAGGTAATCAAGAAAGTAGCCTTGACACCATACGTATCCAACGTACGGAGCAATTGGTCAAAAGCGTCAACCTTGGCTTCTTCAGACATGCCTGCAGAATAACCAAATGGCGCATCGTCAAACGTGATGGCCACCTGCTGAGCGAAGGATGCGCACAATGTGATGCTGCTAAAAAGGTAAAGGATAAAATGACGCATCAGCTAAGTGCCGTTTTCAATTCCACTATCACCTTGCTTGTGTTTCCAACAAATATGTGGTCATCAACGATAAAAACCGGCCGCTTCAAAAAGGTATACTCATCGTGAATGAGTTGGCGATAGTCCGTTTCCGAAAGTTCCTTTTCCGCCAGACCCATTGATTTGTATTTCATGGCTTTGCGCGAAAAGAGCGACTCGTATGATCCACTTCGCGCTTTCATCTCATCTATTTGTTCCCGCGTCATCGGTTGTGTTTTGATGTCTTGTTTGTCAAATGCGGCAATCAGTGACCCAAGGTCGTTCATGATGCGAGTGCATGTACTGCACGTGGAGAGGTAGTAGACTTTCTTCATGGGCGTAAAACTACGACTCACAGCATTTTGCAAAAATGATATTTACGCAAAAGGTCTTTCTGTCCCCAAATATGCATGAGTTCTTCGGTAAGCGATAATTCCCCGACTAGGACAGCCTCCTACATACTGTCAATTTGGGCGAGTTGATGGCATCCCGAAACGCAACCACATATGCATCCCCACCTTCTGTCAGTTTGTATTTCTGTACTATTTGAGCGGTGGTGAGTGGATAATTTCGCGTGATGATGTTTGCTTGGGTAATCGTTCCGATAGCTTCCTTACCTCCAATTATTTCAAACTGCCTTCCGGGGAAATTTTTGATGGGCTCATTAGAAGTATAGAGATGCGTGTTCGGGCTGATTTTTTTGATGTCAAATCGGTGCGCAATAGATTTGAATCCGCCAGCCTTTAGGATAGATGCGTTTGGTAGTTGGAGGAATTTTTTTGGTACTGAATACTCAACTTCCGCATTGGCTTCCTCATCAAACGTGAAATTGAACTCCTCCTGATCATCTGAGATAAAATTGATGGAGTGAATAATTGGAGATTCGACGTTCGATTCAAAATCAATCAGAAACAGCACTTCTTTGCAGTCATTCTTCACACTCACCACATGGATGACGGATACATTTCCCAATTCCTCCATACCCATTTTCAGGTCGATCAATGGAGCGGCTTTTACTATGACGCGTGCCCCGAATGACCGAAACACGTCCATTAGTTCGATCAAATTTGGGGAGCAGTCAGCGAAGCGAAAGACCTTGCGGGCATGCTCATCCCTGCGTGCCGGATCGATGAAGAAGACCGTGTTTTTGTCAAAGGAATTGCCTTTCAGATACGCTTCGGCAGTGGTGTTCAGCATGTCTATTTTTTTTTTGCCAAAAACCTCGGCATTGTGCGTGAATCGTTCACACAGCACCGGATTTTGCTCCACATATGTCACTTGTGCAAAGTGGTCAGAAAATGCCAAGGTGTCCACGCCCATTCCACCTGTGAGATCAATCAGATGTTCGCCGCTGATTAGGGAGGCTTTGTACTTGGCCGTCACCTCAGAGGAGCATTGCTCCACCGAAAGTGGAGGAGGGAAAATCACCGTCGGATTAGCCACCCAACTAGGCAGCTTGTCTTTTGCTTTTTGTCGGGATCGAATTTGCTCAGCCAAGAAAGGTATATCCGAAACCCCCTTTGGAGGATTCAGTAGCAATTTGCCGACATCCGCGTCGATATGTTGGGAGATAAATCGCTGTTGCGCTTCGGTCAAAATACGAGACTGTGTTCGGCCATAAATTCCGCAATCTGCACGGCATTGGTAGCTGCGCCTTTACGTAGGTTATCAGCCACTATCCACATGTTCAGCGTATTAGGCTGGGTTTCATCTCGACGGATTCTTCCCACAAACACCTCGTCTTTGCCATGGGCATGCAGCGGCATGGGATACACTTGCTTAGCCGGATCGTCCTGAATCACCACGCCCGGCATAGCTGCCATCAGTCGCTTGACTTCTTCAATGTCAAATTCGGAATGAAACTCCACATTCACTGACTCTGAGTGGCCGCCTTCTACCGGCAAGCGCACACATGTGGCTGTCACCTGGATGCTATCATCACGGAGGATTTTCTTGGTTTCATTCACCATTTTCATTTCCTCTTTGGTGTAATCATTGTCCAAAAACACATCTACTTGCGGAATCACGTTTTTGTGGATTTGATAGGCATACACCATACGGTCAGATTTGCCAGTGGTCATTTCATCCGCCAATTGATCTAAAGCCGCCTTACCTGTTCCGGTGATGGATTGGTACGTAGAAACGACAATGCGTTTGATTTTATACGCCTCGTGGAGTGGAGCCAATGCCAGCACCATCTGGATAGTGGAGCAGTTTGGATTCGCGATGATACGGTCGTCAATCAAGATGGCGTCTCCATTCACTTCCGGCACGATCAATTTCTTCGACGGATCCATGCGCCAAGCGGATGAATTGTCAATGACGATAGTGCCTACTTCGGCAAATCGAGGCGCATGTTCTAGTGACACGGAACCACCTGCCGAGAAGAGTGCAATGTCGGGCTTCATGGCAATGGCCTGATCCATGCTCACCACCGTAAATT
>CAZPST010000070.1:0-11454 GCA_964589185.1 uncultured Roseivirgaceae bacterium
GGTCAGATAAATGGCTTTCTCGCTTCATTGTATCGGGCGTGTATACCCAAGAACGCGAGTATTTTGATGTAGAAGGGTACTATCGTATCTGTGATGTGGACAATAATCCGGACTCAGACATCAATGATTGTGTAATTGTGCGGGCAATTGGGACGAATTACAACTATGGCCGTAATTTCCTCGAAGCTTTTGTGGGCACGGCTGAAATCCGAAACGAGCATTTGCTCAACCTGAATAACCTGTTTGAATGGGGGGTGGGCATTAGTACAAGCACGATCAAGGACGCCATCAATGAGTATTCATTTACTGACTCTGCAGATTTTGTGCGGCTCAATCGGTCGGTATTTAATGATCTCAACCTTCGTACGAGTAATTATAGCGGCTATTTACAAAATACGAGCTTTTTCAATGACTCTGCGCATGCCGTCATTGCGGGAGTGCGTTTCAATTATTGGGATTACAATCAGCAGTTCATCGCTAGTCCGCGCATCAGCTATCGGTACAATCCGAAGTGGCGCAAACCCACCACTTTTTCATTTTCCGTTGGCTGGTACCAGCAGTTTCCATTTTATCGTGAGTTACGCACATTGGATGGTTCATTGCGTACTGATCCTAAAGCACAGACGTCTGTGCATTACATCGCAGGCATGGAGCGCACCATCACCATGTGGGGTCGCCCTTTTTTCTTCAATACTGATGTGTATTACAAGCGATTGTCCAATTTGATCCCGTATGACATTGACAATGTGCGGTTGCGCTATTTCGATCAAAATGACGCTTTCGGCTATGCCGCAGGCGTGGATTTTCGAATCAATGGTGAGTTCATACCGGGGGCACAATCGTGGTTCAGTTTGGGATTGCTCAGCACGAAGGAAAATATTGAAGGAGACGAAAATGGCTTCATTCGGCGGCCATCTGACCAGCACATTAACATGGCCGTGTATTTTGAAGACCATATGCCAAATGATCCATCGGTGCGCGTGTACCTGAATTTAGTATATGGTTCTGGCTATCCGGTGGGGCCACCAAATGACCTGAATTCTCGCAATGTATTTTCGGGAGATGCGTATTATAGAGCCGATATTGGTTTTACGAAGGAATTTAACTTGACCAATAGCCGATTCAAAAATGTCCTAGTTCGAGCAGAAGTATTGAATGTACTAGGAGCTGATAACACACTATCCTACAGTTGGATACAGGATTTTGGAGGCAATCAGTTCGCCGTACCCAATTCTTTGTCGGCAAGGTTTTTGAATATCAAGTTATCTACCGCTTTTTAAACTATTAACATTGATCAAAATTTAGACTAAGATGAAATCAGTAAAACTAATCGCACTTACCATTGGCTTATTGTCAGTGATGGCCTGTAACCGAACAGTGACACGTGTATCTCCTGACCAGCAAATTGACCTGAGCGGCCGATGGAACGATACCGATTCGAAAATGGTGGCAGCAGAAATGATATCAGATGTATTGAAGCGCCCATGGCGAGAGACTTTCGCTAATGCAGAAGGCCGCAAGCCGGTGGTAATTATAGGTATCGTTCAGAATAAAAGTTCGGAGCACATCGAATCGGAGACGTTTATCAAAGATTTGGAAAGAGAATTTATCAACTCCGGCACCATTCGCGTGGTTCAGAATGATCTTTTTAGAGAAAAAATGAGAGAGGAGCGGGCGCAGCAAGGCGAATTTGCTTCACCGGAGACACAAGCCAAATGGGGTAAAGAATTGGGTGCCGACTTCATGATGTTTGGTGTAATCACATCCATTACGGATTCGTACAAAAAGGAAAAAGTAGTCTCCTACAAAGTGAATTTGGAGCTAGCTGATCTGGAAACCAACGAGAAAGTGTGGATCGGCGACAAGGAAATCAAGAAATACATCAAGAATTAATCAGTTACTGACCTTGGACGGCATGAAGCGATTGAGAGTCCATATCAAACAGGCATTCATATGGGTGCCTGTCTTTTTTCTGCTTAGTTGTAAGACGTTTTATCAGGCCAATCTAGAGTTCAACAAGAGTTTTGAGTTTGGGCAATTGGAAGCGGCAGACAAGATTCTGGACAAGAATAAGAAAGAGGCAGAAAAGAAGGCGCGGTTTCTCTACTATGTCAACAAGGGTGTGGTGGCTTCCATGCTGGGCAACTATGAGGAGAGTAATACGTGGTTTGAAAAGGCATACATTTTCGGCGAAGATTTGGGCAAGCAGGCAGGTAATGTGGCTTTGTCTTTTTTGACCAACCCAAATGCAATTGTATATCCGGGAGAAGATCATGAGCATCTACTGTTGCTCTACTATAAAGCCCTCAATTACCTCAAATTAGAAGACAACCAATCTGCCTTGGTCGAATGCCGCCGATTGAACAACCGTCTGAATGAACTTAGCGACAAATATCGATCAGATAATAAATACCGCGAAGATGCCTTCATTCACAACCTGATGGGCATCATCTACCAAGCTGACGGTGATTTTAACAATGCATTTATCGCCTATCGAAATGCCTACACCATTTATACAGAAGTCTATGTACCCATGTTTGGCGTATATCCGCCCGAACAATTGAAGCGCGACCTAATCAGAGCAGCCGATATGAATGGGTTTGCCACCGAAGCAGATTTTTACCGACAAGAGTTTGGCTTAGAATCCTATCGTCCACAACAATCAGATGGAGAATTGGTCTTCTTTTGGCACAATGGACTCGGACCGGTGAAAGACGAATGGTCAGTTAATTTCACGACAGGAGGATATTCGAATGGCTTCTACACCTTCACCGACCAAACAGGCCAAGTGCACATGGTCGCTTGTTCGCAAGCGCAAGCCAATCAACTTTCCAGTTTGAGTTTCGTGCGCATTGCATTTCCTACGTATGTGGAGCGCCCACCGAGGTATTTTGAAGGAAATTTGCAGCTAGATGGCGCTCAATATGATTTGGAACTGGCAGAGAATGTTGATCTGATTGCTAAGAAGACGCTGAAAGAGCGGATGGCTGCCGAAATAGGGAAGGGGTTGCTGCGATTTGCATTGAAAAAGGTGGTAGAAGAACAGGCACGCAAACAAGATGAAGGACTGGGCATGCTAGTAAGTATATTCAATGCAGCCACCGAAAAAGCAGATACCAGGAATTGGCAAACGATTCCGCATTCCATTTTTTATACACGGGTGCCTTTGGAGGAGGGAACCAACACGGTGACGCTCACTACGTCAGGAAACTACGATTCAAAGCAGGAAACCTTCACTTTTGAGGGAATGAAAGGCAAAACAGTATTTCACAGCTACCAGTCACTCGAATCTTTTGTTCAATAAAAACGACCGGAAACGGCCTGTGATTTTTCTATTATTCAAAGGTTGTGTATTTTCAACGGCAAAACCAATAGCACCATGTTCACCGAGTACGAGATAGACACAATGATGGAAATTCGAGAGATCCAGGAGGCCACTTTCGAGCTCAAGAAATACTTTATCAAGAATGAAGCCCCATACCTCGAACTCAGCGATCATGATTTCTTCTCGCTCGTGATGATGACGCCCATGGTAGGCATAGCCAAAGCCGACGGAACCATCAGTTTGTTTGAAGAACTGGCACTGAACAAAAAGGCACGTAAGCTGTCTAAGGGCGGGTATTTCATGAAAAAGGATCCGGTAGTATACGGCATGAAATTCGTAATCAAAAAGTACGAAGACTGGGAAGACAATTTCTTCGAATTGCTCAATAAGACCATGCATAAGACCTTTGATATGAAGGCACTGGAAACAAATGAGCTTCCACCCGATAAAGTGAGCTATGAGGACTACAAGCGTGAAGTGCTGATCACACCATATATTCTCATTCGATTTATGTCAAGTTTCTTTTTGGAGAATGATGAGGACATTATCAACAGCAAACGAACCATCGGCAGAAGCGAATACAAGGCTATGCAACGGATAGGTGAAAAATTGGGAATGGACAAACTGCGCGTATTCCAATATTTTATGAAAACCTATGACGTCAAGGGTGTACAATAGCGTCTTGTTTTAGCGTTTGAGAGGGTATGAAGCGAATTTGGATTGTCTTACTTCTAGTGTTATTTTTTTCCTGTTCTAAGGACGAGGAATCCTCGCAATCGGCAGAGGAAAAAGTGATCCTTGAATATCTCGAGTCAAATAGCATTGATTTTGTGAAATCATCCGGTGTATATCAATACCGCATCGTCGAGAATGCGGGTGGTAGCACTACGGGTAATGTGTTGTCCATTTACTATTCACTCACAGATCTCAGCTCCGGAGATGTCATCGACAGTCACTTAGTGGGTGATGGCGATCCGATCAAATTACTGCATGATGCTGCGTCGGTATTTCCTGTCGGTTTAGATCGAGGACTCACCGGCATTCGCGTGGGTGAAACATACGGCATCATAGTGCCGGGAGACTTGGGATATGCGAATCACCCTTCTTCGTCAGTGCCTGCAGACGCCATTTTGCATTTTGAAGTTGAGGTGGTCGCTCGGGAAACACTGGCAGACATAGCCACAGACGAAGATATAGCTATCAATAACTACATTACCATCAACGATCTCAATAATACCGTGACGCATCCAGTTGATCCGGTGGTGGCTATTGGAAATGGTGTGTATTATAAACGAAAGAGCGTGGGAAGCGGAGTGGCTCCAGTCACTGGAGATAGCATCACAGTGGATTATTCTGGTGAGCTGTTGGACGGCTCCTCATTTGATGCACTTAGCGGATTCAAATACAAATTTGGCGCAAACGAAGTGATTGCAGGGTTTGATGCGGGACTGGCTGAAATTGAACAAGGGGAGACTGCATTGATTTTTATTCCTTCGGCGCAAGCATATGGAGGCAGTGTGCGTGTCATTCCGGAAGGCGCAATTGAAGAGCTCGTCGATCAATTTGCCATACCTGCCTATGCTAGTCGCGTGAGGCCATTCGAAGTACTGATTTTTGAAGTTACCCTTCAAACCATCCATTAACATTGTAACTATTCCTATTTTTGACAAAACCGCGCCGCTTGAGACGTCTGCTGATCATACTATGCTTATTCAATATCCTTCAGGTGATCGGCCAGAATCAGGATGTGTATCAGAAATATGATATCTATAGAAGTCCCGTTCGCGTATTTCTGAATCGCTTTTCGTGGACAGTCACCACCGGCTATGGCCGCACGTACTATAAGCACGATTTGACAGGCTACTACTTCTTTCAAGACAGAAATGGGCAGTACATTTTGCCAACCAGCGAAGCAATCACCGGAACTACCTTTACGGGATATACCAATTGGTTCAATGATCCGGCACTGGGCCCTGAGGTAAGCATCCGCAATCCCTTTGATGTTCCTTTCCCCGGGCTGGGCAATCCGGTACTCAATCCGGACTTACGAAACGCCCAATTTTTTGCATCAGGTGACACCACAGAGATTGGCTTCAGAGGCATTTCACATGGCATTCCGATAACGCTGCAGTTGCACTATAATTTTCTGGAAAAATTCAGAATAGGACTGGGTTATAGCTGGGAAAAACAATTCATTAATGAACTACAACCCACTAATTATGAGGGAGTTATACGTCCTTATCAACCCAATATTTCAAGTACAAGACATTCTCGATTTTATGGCACAGCCGGCTACAAGTTTTATGAATACTACAACCATTTGTTTGTTGCCGAATTGCAGTTTGGACGAATACATTCCGGGCCAAATGAATTCAATCGGGACTTTGTGACACAGACCACTTATCTCAATGTGGGTGTGAGTATGGAGAAGGAGCTGTCTGAATATTTCAGAATCATTGTGAAGCCAAGTATTGACATTAAAAATTACAAGGTGAGTGTGCCCGGAGGTACCGACATTCGGTACGGACACCCCACCTTGTTTGTGCAAGCCGGCATCAGTATCAACATTCCTGAGATACCACGATCACCAATTAGCAATGACAAAACACAGCTGAAACACGTAATCACAGACCCGAAAACGGGCCGATTGAGAGAGGTGAGAGGGCAGCCTATCACCAAATGGCAAAATCCGAAAGTAGGCCAAAACCACAGGAAGCTTTGGCGGTACAAAAACAAGAACAAAAAGAAGCTTCATCCTTATTGATTTTGACTAATTAGGAGGCAAATTTTCCCTAAATTGCGGCTTTGTTTTTCACGTACTTTAGATCATTGATTTTGTATGTCAGACGGAGATAAGGATAACCAATCGGAAGGTTGGTCTGGAACTGAGAATATCATCCCTATAAATATTGAAGAGGAAATGAGAGGCGCCTACATCGATTATTCGATGAGCGTAATCATTTCGAGAGCCTTGCCGGATGTCCGCGATGGACTCAAGCCGGTACACCGCCGCATTCTTTTCGGCATGGATGAGTTGGGGGTCAACTATAACAAAGCCTATAAAAAGTCTGCTAGGATTGTGGGGGATGTACTCGGAAAGTACCACCCACACGGTGATACGGCAGTATATGACAGTTTGGTGCGTATGGCGCAAGACTGGTCGTTGCGCTACCCGCTGGTAGATGGTCAAGGAAACTTTGGCTCCATGGACGGTGACTCACCGGCAGCCATGCGATACACCGAGGCACGTCTGAGACGTATCGCCGAGGAGATGTTATCTGATATCAAGAAGAATACCGTTAATTTTCAATTCAACTACGACGATACAGCACAAGAACCCACTGTATTACCCGCAAAAGTCCCGAATCTATTGATAAATGGAGCCAGTGGTATCGCCGTAGGTATGGCCACTAATATGGCGCCACATAACCTTTCGGAGGTTGTGGACGGGCTCATAGCCATGATCGATAACCGAGACATTACGGTAGAGGAATTGATGCAGTTTATTAAAGCACCAGATTTTCCTACAGGCGCTACCATTTATGGCTATCAGGGTGTGCGATCAGCATTTGAGACAGGGAGAGGCAGAATTGTACTCAGAGCCAAAGCACATTTCGAAACAACCAAAACAGGGCGTGAGCAGATCATTGTCACCGAAATTCCCTATCAGGTGAATAAGGCAAATATGATTGAAAAGACTGCTGCACTGGTAAATGACAAGAAAATAGAAGGAATATCAGACATTCGGGATGAATCAGACAGAGATGGCTATCGCGTGGTGTATGATCTGAAAAAGGATGCTATTCCGAATATCGTACTCAATAATCTATACAAATACACGCAGCTTCAAACCTCATTTAGTGTAAATAACGTAGCACTTGTAGGAGGAAGACCTAAAACACTTAACCTCAGGGACTTATTACATCATTATCTTGAGCACAGGCATGAGATAATCATTCGTCGTACGGAGTTTGATCTGGAAGAAGCCAAAAAGCGTGCGCACATCCTAGAAGGGTATCTGATTGCATTAGATCATTTGGATGAAGTGATTTCATTAATCAGAAGCTCTAAAGATCCGGATGAAGCGAAGACGGGATTGATGGAGAAATTCGGTTTATCGGATATTCAAGCCAAGGCTATCCTCGAAATGCGTTTGCAGCGACTCACGGGCATGGAGCGCGAGAAGATCGTGAAGGAATATGAAGAGGTGATGGCACTCATCGAACGACTACAAGCTATTTTGGCGGATGAAGCGTTGCGTATGCAGATCATCAGAGATGAATTGCTGGAGATGAAGGAGCGCTACGGTGATCCGCGTCGTTCGGTTATTGAGCATGCCGCAGATGAATTCACCGCAGAGGATATGATTCCGGATGAGGATATGGTGATCACCATTTCGCATCAAGGATACATCAAGCGAACGCCACTCGTAGAATACCGTGTGCAAGGCAGGGGTGGAGTAGGTGCAAAAGCTACAGGGTCTAAGGACGAAGATTTCACCGAACATCTTTTTGTTGCCTCGGCGCATAATTATCTGCTCATTTTCACTGAATTCGGCAAAGTATTCTGGATGAAGGTGTGGGGTATTCCTGAAGGCATGAAAACAGCCAAAGGACGCGCCATTCAGAATTTGATCAATATTGAGCCGGAAGATAAAGTGCGTGCCGTGATTAATGTGCGCACACTAGAAGATGCAGATTACATCAACAATAATTACTTGGTGATGTGTACGCAAAATGGCATCATCAAAAAGACCACCCTAGAAGCCTATAGCCGACCAAGGAAGAATGGCATCAATGCGATCACAGTGCGTGAAGGTGACAAGCTGCTGAATGTCCGTTTGACGTCAGGCAATGATCATGTGGTGATAGCCAATAGTGCCGGAAGAGCCATTCACTTTAACGAGTCGGATGTCCGTCCAATGGGTAGAAATGCCGCCGGTGTAAAGGGAATCAATCTAAAAGGGGATGAAATAGTGGTTGGCATGGTGTGTGTCCCCAGTGTAGATCCGCCGCAGTTGTTGGTAGTCTCTGAGAAAGGGTATGGCAAACGATCTAATCTTGAAGATTATCGAATTACGAAACGGGGTGGAAAAGGAGTGAAGACAATCAACGTTACCGACAAAACGGGCAGATTAGTTGCGATTCAAGACGTGAAAGACGGTGATGAATTAATGATTATCAATAAGTCAGGTATTGCCATCCGAATGGGAATCGACAAACTACGAATAATGGGTAGAGCTACGCAGGGTGTTAAGCTGATCAGATTGAATGAAGATGATCAGATATCAGCTGTAGAGCGCATATCTATAGACATGTCAGAGGAGTCTTCAACAGAAGAAGGTACTGAGGGCGCTACAGACACAACAGAATTGAATGACAATTAACCAGTGTAAATACATGAAAATGAAAACGGTACTTACCATTAGTATGAGTCTTTTGCTAATTGTTGGCGCTCAGGCTCAAAAACCAAATATCAGTAAAGCAAAAACCCTTTGGGAACAAGGGAAACTCGATGAAGCGAAAGCGATGATCGATGAAGCAACAACCTATGAAAAGACCATGAACGATGGTAAGACATGGTACTACCGCGGGTTGATTTATGCCACGATTGATACGACTACAAATGAAGCATTTGCTTCTTTGAAAGAAGGTGCGATGGATATATCACTTGCATCATTTGCAAAAGCAAATGAATTAGACAATGGCAAAGGGTATGTTTTGCTCAATGCCGCCGGAATTGTCACCATGGATCAGCAGATTTCAGGGTATTTTGCCTATTATTTCACGAAAGCAATAGAAAGTTACGAACAGGAAGATTTTGGTAATGCATCTACCTTGTTTGAAACGGCGGCTAAAATTACCCCAGGAGATACCTCATCGTTGACCAATGCTGCCTATGCTGCGCAGATCAATGAAGACTATGATCGGGCACTAGGCCTTTTTGAAAGATCCATCGAGAATGGCGCGCAATCATTGTCCATGTTCACAAATATCATTTCGCTCTACAAAGAACAGGATAACATTGAAAAGGCCTTGGAAACAATCGCATTTGCAAAAAATCTTTATCCCTCAGATAACAGTCTAAATAGGACTGAAATTAGCATATTGATTGACCAAGGAAGGGCTGATGAAGCGATAAATAAATTGAAATTGGCTATTGAAAATGAACCCAATGATCATGTCCTTTATTTTGCAATGGGCATCCTGCAAGAAGAACTAAAAAACGTAGACATGGCCATTGAATCGTATGATAAAGCGCTTGAAATCAAAGCAGATCATTACGAAAGTGCGTTCAATAAAGCTGCCATTTTATTTAATAGAGCCAATCTGTTGTACAAAGAGAAAGGGCTTTTGGGGTATAGCCAAGCAGACCAGAAAAAAGCAAAGGAACTTGATCCAAAGATTAAGGAAGGATTCCAAAATGCTGTACCAGCATGGGAAAAAGTCTATAGCATTAAACCTACAGACAGATCGGCACTAGAAACGCTCGTTTTCCTCTATGCCTACATGGGCGAGGAGAAAAAAGCAGATAAGGTGGAAGCTGAACTGAATGCCTTAGGCGAATCAGAGGAAGATCAGTAATAGGTAAAAAGCGTATAAAACATCAAGTATAAGCCGGGTTCTCCGGCTTTTTTTATTTAGTACATTTGTTTCACCAACCTGATACAACCACATGATCACCTTGCATGCCTCAAGTATTGATGAGCTGAATTTGATCTGGAAGAAATTGCGAAACGATTTCCAGGTGATAGAGAGTATACATCTCGATCCCAAGACATTGCAGTATCGAATGGTGATCAATCAACCTGAGCTGACCAAAATGCTCAAAGGAGTTGCCGAGAAGGTCATTGATAGGCTCGACCTTTATGAAGATCGCTCGCTCGATGGTGTCATTACCTTGAAGCAGTTTAGTGAACGTCTGGAAAGTAGAACCGGCAATTTTCAGTCGCTGGAACCATTAGCGAAAATTTGGGAAGTAATTTCATTGACTGACCGTAAGGCCGTCTTTGCTTTCCTCAAGCGAGAGCTAGGAGGGGAGATCGGCGATGTGGACGAGGGTGATGTACTCGTACTAAGTGATAAATCGTAACACTACTAGGCTATAATGTAATACGTCGGTTCAAGATGAGCTGATTTCCTTGAGATGTAGTGCATTCACAAATGACATCCTGATGTGCCAAATAGCTGGGCGTAAATACAGACAGATCGATGATAAATTGACTATCTGCGCCACCGATGGGCTCCAAATCGGCATAAGCGGGTAGATACCGGTCTTGATCTAGTTTTCCCAAAAAGAAGGACACACGCTTACAATCATCCGTATCTAAAGACAGCACAATGGAATTGCTCACTTTTGAATACACAATTTGTGGTGTCCTCTTTTGATTTCCGGATTGGTAGTACTCTACTAAGCCTGCGCTCGGTTTTCCTTCAAAATAGTCAATAGCTGACTTGAGCTGACCGCTGCGGTAATAAGTCTTTCGCGTTCCATGCATGGTATCTTCCTGATAGGGTGTCTCGCTGTATACTTGGCCATTATCAAAGTATTTGCGGCTCACGCCATGTTTCTTACTGCTCACGTAGGGAACTTCTAGCTGAATCGTTTTACCATCTGCGTAATACAAAAACGAATAGCCATCTTTCAATCCATTTTTATAATTGACCCGCGTCTTGATGCTACCGTCAGCGCGACGCGTAATCCATTCACCGTTCTTCGGTCCATTGGTGCGAGATGAGGGAGCTTGCGTGGTTTGAGGCGAATTACATGCCAGCAAAAAGAGCAGCAACAGAAGATATGTATCTGATATACGCATGGCTTAAAAGTAATAGAATCAACAAAGGAGGACAAATCCACTTTGCTTTACTTAACATAATATATATTATAACAAAGAATAGCTTGAGTGGATTGGTGCGGTAAGATGGTAAATCGACTATCTGCATCTGTAGACAATCACTAAATGGCCAACAACAACTTAAGACTCTCGTCTAAAGCCTTTGATACCCGCAACCCGCTGGCAAGCGATTTTCGGGCAAAAGATCAATAGCGGATACTCATCGCCCACGGATATTCGGTCCTTCAATTGACTGAGCTCTTTTTTTAAGCGATTAACTGCTGAACCTTCATCT
>CAZPST010000071.1:0-11331 GCA_964589185.1 uncultured Roseivirgaceae bacterium
TGACAAGCTATTAGCAGGAATCACGATTACATTGTCGCCGGCACCAGCAGCACCCAGCGTAAAGTCCGTGTCTTCGGTGGCAAGACCACCTCCAACTCCGACAGAAAGATTCACTGTTACTGG
This sequence comes from uncultured Roseivirgaceae bacterium, assembly GCA_964589185.1. Classification (GTDB taxonomy): domain Bacteria; phylum Bacteroidota; class Bacteroidia; order Cytophagales; family Cyclobacteriaceae; genus JAAEPI01. The sequence goes on from CAZPST010000071.1 coordinate 124, forward strand.
CACAGCAATCATCTGATCCAAATTAGCAGTGATAGTTGCTACACCGCCTTCCTCATTGATTGTATTTAAATCCACACTCAAAGAAACATTTGGTCCATCAGATTTAGGCGCAGTAGCTATTGGTGTAGACGTACCCGGGATTAATGGATCACTCTGATTTCCATAAATATCTGTCAGGGTAACTGTCACAGTAATAGTACCAGCCAAGAATGTAGTCAAATCAATTCCTGATATAACCTGAGGATTAGTGGTAATGGTACCGGCATTAGGTACTGAAATTGTATTCGTACCGTCTGTGATTGAATAGCCAAACGTAGCACCCATCTCACCATCGGCAATCTGGAACTCAACAGCCCCTTCATTTACCGGATCAATTGGTGTAGTATTGAATGACACCACAAATCCATCTGGAGCGAACTTGTCTTCAATAATTACAACTGCAACTTGATTTGGAGTTCCAATTCTACCATTGACAACACTTGCAATTTCTACAGTAGCAGTTTCATCCAATTCCGAAGTAACAAAATCCTGTATGGCATTGATAGTAATGGTTCCTGTCAGATCACCTGGAGCTACTGTGATAAAGTTATCTCCAGCACCTAATCCGGCAATTGTATAATCTACGTCCACTACAGCATAACCAGGCAAGAACACATCTTGGAAGTTGATAGTAACAGGTAAACCAGAAGGCTCTTCTAATGTGGCTGTAATGGTAGCTACACCATTTTCTTCCGGTATTTCTAATACATCAATGGTTAAGGAAACAAATGGCCCCTCTTCATCATCTTCGATATTAGTCGTAAACTGAGCCGCACTTCCAAGCGTACCATTGTTTACATTATCTACATTCACCACTACTGTCTCAAACAAATCTTCATCAATCAAATCATCCACACCAGTAATCGACAATGTAGGACTTCCTAACGCACCACTAGGAATCGTGAGTGTTAAAGATGTAATTGAATAATCCTGTGGATCACTCACAGTACTATTAGCCAAATCAGTTGCCGTGCTGCTCGCATCTACAGAGAGTGTAATCTCCGTATCCAATTGGCTATAGTGAGATTGAGTAAATGTAATAGTAGAGACTCCACCGTTTTCATCAACAGTAGCAAAATCCTGTGACCATGATACATCCGGAAGTGCGTCCTCGTTCAATATCTCAGTAGACACCATCGCATTGCCAATTACCACATCATTATCAACCGAGGCTTGTGTAGAGGCTGAAGCTATTGTCATTTCAATTGTCTCAGAAAGCACCTCGTATACATCATCATTATTCACTGTTACTGTAAATGTTTTAAATGTGGTTCCTCCCGCCATTTCAACCGCACTGAAACCTAAGAAAGTTGAAGGATCTGTATAATCAATAGGATTACCAAAAGGTACAGCGTTCATTGCCTGAGTAGCAGTACCACCCGTTGTGATATCTACACCAATATCTAAATTAGACCGAGCACTTGAACCGCCGTTTCCAGTTAATGTAACTGTATAAGTTATCACAGCTGCGTCAGCCTCATTCGTTGATGTAATATCCACACTCACAGAAGCCACAGGAGGTAAATCGTCATCAAGAATGGTTGTAGTTGTAGAAACCGTACCATCCGTAATATTTACAGCCGAAGTAGCTATATCGTTACCGGCATTCACACCACTTAAGATTTCGATTATAGCATCCTCATCCAATTCATCAAAATCATCACCTACAGTAGTGAATGTAGTAGTACCCGTTAAGCTTCCCGCTGGAATATTGATCGTGGCAACATCAATTCCAAAATCAGTACCATCCAGAGCCACACTACCGGCAGCCACTTGCACATCAATTGAGATGTCCTTAGCACTTACCAAATCCAACGTAGCGGTAATCGTACTTTGAGTTCCCACGCCAGCACTTCCTTCAGCCACTGTAGCATCTGAAGAGATACTTACAACAGAAGGGAAATCCTGATCAATAATGGTAAGTGTCTGATTTTGGATTCCACCACTTTCAACACCATTGACCACACTCAGAATCTCTGCAAAAACAGTTTCATTAATTTCATCCAATGAAGGTGTTTCATCAATAGCAGAAATAGTAACGACTGTTTGCACGTCCCCGGCAGGAATGAATACCTGTGTATCAGTAACTGTGTAATCGGTAGTCAATATGGCTCGGTTTACAGATGGTGCTAACCCATTATTGTAACCCAAATTCACCGTAATATCCTTTTCTGTAGCACCCAACAAGGTGAAGACAAAGTCAGTAGACGTACCTTCTTCAATTGTGTTATCAAGTACACTCATCAAGACAGCAGCAGGATTATCATCGTCCAAAATCACTCCGGTCTTATCATCAGCGGCACCAAGACCATTAGGTCCGTTTGCATCTACCGAAGAACCCGAAACTGAAATAGTGAGCTGCTCGTCAAATTCATCCACCGCATCTTGATTGATGTTAATTACAGCAGTACCGGTTACATCACCGGCTGCAATTACAACACTTCCAATGGTGCCATTAAAGTCACCTGCCTCAGCCGGATCATACGCCACCGTAGTGACAGGATCAATTCCTACGCTTGTACCAATCGCGGTGAAGTTAATTGTAATATCACCTGACGAAGGATTAGACAAGGTGAATGGGAAGTTCAAGACACCTGCTGTTTCAGTTGCACTGACTGCCGGAGCATCGAATGTCAACTCAGGGGCATTGTCATTATCGGTAATCGTACCCGTAGAATAAGGCGCACCAGAAACACCTGCCAAGGAGAACCCTGTAGTTGTCCAGTTCGAATTATCCATATTAACAAAGGTTCCATTGAATCCATTTCCGGAAACATCAGTAAGCGATGTGCCTGTTCCAGCTGACATATCATAACCTGCTAGTAAGCCAGCCTCAGGCTGTTCAGATAGATAATCCATACCAGCGTTGATTTGATAACTTGTTCTAGACACATTCCATATGCGCGCACTTGCAATTTGACCTTGCATCAATTCACCTGCAGGGGCAGATGGATTACCTCCTATGGTATAGCTAGCACCCGCACTGCCCAATGTACCATTAAGTGAAGTAGACCCGTCCTCTACACCATTGATATATACACGCATAGTTGTACCATCCCATGTACCAGCCACATGTGTCCAAATATTTAAAGGTACGTCTGTAAGGCCAATGGCTTGAGTACCCTGTAACCAGAAAGCAATCTTACTATTATCCAGACGTAATAGGGACTGCATACTACCGCTACCATAGTTACTTATTACTGTGTGGAACGTTTTAGTAGTAGTTCTACGAACCCATGCCTCCAGTGTGATTTCAGTTGATCCCACTAATGCTGAACGTATACCTGTTCCTAGATCTACATATTCCGTCGCATCAAAATTCAATGCACCGGCAGCATTCGCCACACCACCGGAAAGTCCCTTTATGTTTAAGTCAAAAGACTCGTCGAATTCATCAATGTTATCAGTCAAGAAATCAATATCAACCGAACCTTGCGTTTGACCAGCAGGAATATTCACAGATGAATTATAAGCAGTATAATCTGTACCTGAAACGGCCAAGACATCAGAAGTCTCTAATTCTATAGTAATATCTTCAGAAGAAGCTTGAGATAATGTAAAGGCGAATGTGACACCACCCGGATTCACACCGTCATCCTCCAAATCCGAGTAAACAGACTGATCAAACGTAACAGAAGGGGCAGCATCATCATCCTGAATAGTACCCAAGCCTGTATCAGACAAATTAGCATCTACAGCACCACCGGAAGTTGAGCTTATTACCACTTCAAATGTTTCATCAACTTCATCGATAAGGTCAGTAGTTACAGCCACATCTACCGTAGCGCATGTAGCACCAGCAGGAATCAGTACTGCCTGACTTGAAAGTGCTGTAAAGTCAGTACCAGCTATAGCATGACCGGATACAACTCCTGTAATAGCAGTTGATACATTTACCGTGATATCTTGACTAGAAGGGTTAGACAAATTGATATTGAATGTCATCACACCGGCTACAGCATCTTCAAGAACCATAGCATCGTCAATAGTTACAACAGGTGCACTATCATCATCCGTAATAGTAACAGTAGCTGTTTGCACACCATTCTCAGTACCATTCGTCACATTTGTGATTTCGACAGTGAAATTTTCAGAAGCTCCTTCGTCAATATCATCAGCAACTGAAGCGAATGTGACATCACCACTCATCGAACCTGAAGGTATCGTAATGCTGTAGGCACTCATCGTGTAATCAGCAATGGCTGTAGACTGTACCCAGTTAGATGATCCACCAGTCATGCCGAAAGCTGTTGCATTGCCATTTCGACCATTTGGACTAGCATCATTGACTGTCGTAACTCCGGCATTAGTACCACCGGCAACACCTTGATTAAATTGGTAGTACGCCATAAGACCGGTTTCATTACCAGCAAGTGTTGTATTCATGCCTTGACGAATCTCTGTAGCTGTACGAGCCGAATTCCATATTCTATACTCATCCAAACTACCATTGTATGGAAAAGAACCATCTCCTCTACGACCCATACGCCATTCTCCTGCTGTAGTAGCCAATGGAGTCGTGAGCGGATTAAAGCCTGCATTTGTAATATTTACTTCACAACCATTAATGTATATCGCCGCAAAACCGTTTGCTGGATCATACACACATGCCACATGCACCCACTCATTAGAAGGAAAAACTCCAGCATCAGTATCAAGATAAACTCCATCTATTGGAATGAAGCGCAATGCTTGAGACAAGGCTCCTCCTGTATGGATTTCAAATTGTGCTAATGAACGTGCTGATATAAAACCTATTTGAGTACCAGTACCTTCCCAATACGCCCACGTTTCAATCGTCAAAGCAGAGAAGGACACACCATTTAATCCTGGTACACCTACATAATCATCCCCTCCGTCAAAGTTCAACGCATTTCCAGAGTCAGCGCCACCAATCACAGCTAGGTCAACCGTCACATCCTCAGTACTCAATGCACTCAGAGAAGCAGTAATAGTTGTACCACTTCCATCTTCATTGATTGTAGCTGTTCCGGCCAAAGAAACTGAAGGACGTGGATCATCCGTATTATCGTCATTAAGGATAGTACCGATGGCAGTATCAGCAAATGAAGCCAAAAGATTCGCATCATAGCTTGTACCCGTGGCACTTGTCATAGTCACTGTAAAGGTCTCATCCTGCTCGAAAACATTGTCATTTACCAAGTTCACGGTAAAATCAACTGTCGATTGACCCGCCGGTACGAAAATTGTAAAAGGCGACCCGTTAAGATAATCAGGAGTGCCTGGTGTGGCACCAGCATCCACAGCAGTTCCATTTACTACAGTAATACTAATACCCACTATTTCATCAGATGGAGGAGTAGATGTAATAGTAAATGTCATAGGTGAATCACCTTCAAGAGATGATACATCCTCAATTGTGAATACGGGAATCGCGTTGGTTTCTGTAATGCTAATGTTTCCATTTTGAGTACCGTTGTAAATATCAGCATTGGTAGGTGCAGCCATCTCGATAAAGGCACTTTCGTTACCTCCTTCGTACAAGTTATCATTAAGCGCTGTGAATGTCAACACACGTGTTGACTCACCTGCTGGCAAGACTAATTCTTGCAGCCCATTGTCCCAACCTGTTCCCGTAATAGTATAATCATCATCTAATGTCGCATCCCCAGTCAATGTCAATGGAATAGTGACGTCCACTATACTCGTCCACAATTCAGCTGCATTTGCAGGGTTCACCATAGTGAATGTCAGTGTGCGCGTGCCTCCATTTTCAGAAACCACATTACCACTAAGCTGCATACGGATAGCAGGCGTTATTTCATTGTCTTCAATCTGTACAGTGAATTGCTCAGAACCAAGTGCCAACGTACCTACAAGAGCAGATACATCTACATCAATATCAATATCCTCAAAGGTTCCTAATCCACCTTCCCATAAATCGTCATCTTCCACAGTCAAAGGCGTATTTCCTGACATTGCTCCAGCCAAAATCGTAATGCTAGTTGGGGCAGCAAAATCATCCACTACGGTAGCCGTGCTACTTCCGTTCACGCTAAAGTTGATTGTAATATCCTTTCCGCTTGGGGCATCCAACGTAGCAGTAATGGTGTGATCGGTTGATTCCGGTGCTTGACCACCCGGCGCAACTGCTATTGTAATTGTAGGTGGTAAATCATCAGCCGCATCAGTCAATGTGATAGTCTGTGTTGGACTACCTGTAGCAGTCATGGATGTCACAGCTACGCCTATAGTCTCGTTATTCTCATCCAAATCGTCATTGATTGGATTGATTTCGAATGTTGCTGTGGTTGGTGTAACACCGCCCGCCACAACAATTGCCGTTGGTGGAGTTACTGGATTTTCAACAGAATAATCTACACCCCCTCCTTGCGCAGTACCTGAAAGCACCCAATTCAAGTCGATATCTCTACCTGCTGGTGCACTTAGTGTCACTGTAACGGTAAAGTTTGCATCATCTTCATTAATGGAAGCATCAGTGCCTAATGTGATTGAAGGTATAGGATCATTGTCTACGATATTACCATTCGCAGGGCCAGATGTTGGATATGCAGGATTATCCAATGAAGATGCTCCTGTGATAGCTACTTGAAGGATTTCAGTTGCTTCATAGAGCGCATCCTCAGTAGAGTTAACTGAAAGCGATGCGGCACTTGAAAGTGCATTGACTATAACCGTAGTAGATGCTAGGACAGTACTATAGTCACTTCCATCTACTAGGTAGGCGCTTGATCCAGCACCTCGTGCAAAACTCACTGTAATATCTTGAGAACTTACTTGACCTGTCAATGTAAGGGGGTAAGCAAGGAGACCACCTTCAGTAATATCAGCGGCAGCACCAATCACAACTGTAGGTGCAGTTTGAGCACCCGCATTGATTGTCAACGTCTGTGTTATTCCAGCGGCTACACCATTGGTAGCGGAGGCAATGCTAATATCCACCGTCTCATTAAGCTCGGGCTCGTATGTATTGTCTTCTAGTGCAGTAATAGTAATCGAACCATTTGCCGCACCAGCAGCTATTTCAATGCTAGTCGCGCCCGAATAATCATTTGCATCAGCGGTAACATTTGTATAGGTAAGACCGACAGTAATTAGTTTTTCACTTAGCACATCAGGTGTAGCTGTTAGTGCCGTGGAATTTGGTGCTCCATTTTCTATAATCGTCACTACACCCAATGACAAGGATACATTCGGCGCATTGTCATTGTCCACAATGGTAGTTTGCACCGATGTAGGCGCAGTTGAAACGCCACCGGTTACACTCGCAATAGAAATAGTGATAGCTTCATCATCTTCGTCGTGAACATCATTATTTGGCACAAGTGTTACAAAAGCACTTGGTGAATTCGCAGAGATTGTGATGCTTGTAGGAGGAGTTACGAAATCAGCAACCAATTGATTAAAAGTAGCAGGTCCTGCATACGTTAGGTTTACCACTATGTCACTTGAGCTTGTTACACCATTTTGGATACTTGCTGTGATGGAAGTACCTGCTCCTTCTTCTGCAATAGATGCGGCGGCTATACTCAACGAAACCTCAGGAGCCGGATCATCATCAACTAGCGTAACAGTAATCTGCTGCGTTCCACTCTCCGTACCACCGGTTACGTTTGTTATATCTACTATTATAGTTTCATTAGGATTTTCATAGATCAAATCCTGAATTGCAGTAACCGTGAATGTTCCTGTAGTGAAACCTGCTGGGATGGTAATCTGTGCGGCAGAAGGCGTATAATCAGTTGCGTTAATAGCAGTTCCTGTGAAACCGAAATCAATCACAACCGGGAAATCACTTGTCGTAGCTCCTGTCAATGTAGCGGTGAAAGTTACGACACCAGCCGCCTCTGCGATGTTTGTTACATCAGAACTCAACAGTACCACAGGCTGACTGTCTGTATCTACTATGGTACCCGTGCCACTATTTACTGCACCTGTGATACCGCCCGGACTTGTGCCAGCCAAAGTGCCACTTACTGTGAATGTTTCATTAACATTTTCATACACAGCATCTGTAGTCCCTGTCACAGTGAACGTTACATTATCAGAACCTGCCGGAATAGTCACTTGCTGTGTGTTTGCGGTATAGTCTGTTCCCTCAATAGCAAAACTACTACCAGTACCCGCCTCTGAGGTGGTAATATCTAGCACAATATCATTAGCTGAAACTATATCATTACTTGCGAAAGCGCCCAATTCAACTGTAAATACAAGGTCAGTACCTTCATTTTCTGATTCAGATGAAATATTCACGACTGGAGCACTATCCGAGTCATTGATACGCATCTCTTCTGATTGTACACCACTTTCGGTACCATCTTGAACGGCCGTGATATCAAAGCGCACATATTCATCAAATTCATCCTCATAGATATTGTCCATCACCGGCGTGAATGTAGCCTGATTAGAGAGAGTATTACCCGGCGTTACAGTCAATTGGAATCCACCATTACCTAAATCAATGTTGTAATCAGTTCCTGGGATTGCGATGAAGTTGGTAACACCCACTGTCACCACAACATCAACCAAAGTAGTTGTACCGATTAAGACCGCCTGAATAGTGGCAGTTTCAAAATCTTCCTCAACACCATTATCGCTGATAGTAAGCAAGACTAAAGGTGCCGCGTCATTATTTATAATCGTACCAGTTCCAGAGTTACCCGTTCCTGTAGCTATTGTAGTACCAACAACCTCCAATGTAAACTGCTCAGTTGTTCCAATGGCAGCTTCATATACATTATCATCAAGTGTATTTACTGTCACTTGTTTGGACAGTGTACCACCCGCCATTTCAGCGGCAGTGAATGTTATTACTTGATTAGAAATTGGTGTAAAGTCATTCGTTCCTGCAAGTGTAGCACCACCAGATACAGCTGTACCATTTACTGTAGAAACAGTGATTGTTACATCCTCAGTGGAGGAGCGATCCAGCGTTACAGTGAATACTACGTCAGTGCCTTCATTTACACCTGCCGGGCTATTAATGGTCACTACAGGAGCAGGCTCATTATCTACTATTTGTGCATTTCCATTGTCTGTATCTACTACCTGTCCAACAGAAGAGCCATTTTGTGCTACAACCAATGTAAATGTTTCATTTCCAAGTGGCTCATGCAAATTATCATCAACTATACCTACAGTCACATTAGGTGCTGCACTTGTTCCGGCCGCTATAGTTACCTGTGCGGAACTTGGCGTTGCATTGTAATCATCACCGGCAGTAGCTGTACCTGCTAGTGTGCTCACATCCAATAGAATGTCATCAGAAGAAACAATTGATCCTGACAATCCGATAGTGAATGTGGCATTGCCAACACCTTCACCCACAGTAGGATCACTTACGATCAAAGTAGGGGCAGCCGTGTTATCAATGATTGTACCTGTCGCACTTGGAGTCAAAGACGTTAACGTGTAACCGCTCAACTGAACGGCTGTCAATGAAAACGTCTCGGCAGCAGATGTGCCTACTTCATCAATATCATCTGTAAGAGTGGTCACGTTTACTGTCTGATTACCTGAGCTAAGCGCAGGGAACGTAACTGTGCCACCTGAAATGGCAGTAAAGTCAATTTGCTCTGCTGCACTGGCGCCACCATCTAGCGCTGTATTTACCGTAATTGTAATATCCTCTTGAGAAACTTGTCCATTGGTAATGCTGAATGTGAATACCACATCATTACCTTCAGCAACTGATGCTCCACTTAAAGAGATAGCAGGTGCAACGTCATTATCTATGATACGACCGGTAGCATTAGTGATAGTGCCAACAGGATTGCCACTGCTGAATGTTGCGTTAAAGGCATACGTCTCAGCGCCTCCATCATTGTCAGCACCTTCATCAATATTGTCTGCCAAGTGAGGCACATTGATTGCTCCTTCTGTAGGAGTAGTTGATAAGGCTGCAAAATTCCATGTACCTGAAGTGGTTGTATAGTCCGTTCCAGCGGCAGTACCGCTAGTAGCTGTTGCATAAGACAATACAATCGGTTGATCCGAAGGGTGGCTTAAAGCCGCGGTGAATGACTGTGAAGTGCCTTCTGCGGCTGATGCTCCGGCAGTAACTAATACGGTAGGCGCATCATCGTTATCGTTGATAGAGCCTGTAGCACCAGAAATGGCGCCCAAAGTAGCCACATTACCGGCATTAGCTGCAACCACAAAGTTGAATGTTTCAGGCGCATTAGCTACTTCATCAATATTGTCATCTACAGTGCTAACAGTCACCACCTGAGTCAATGTACCTGCAGCCATAGAAGCTGCAGTGAATGTATGACTAGTAAGGCTAGGTGTAGCATTGTAATCTATGCCTGCGGAGGCTGTTCCTGCAGTAGTAGAGAAGTCCAGGATGATATCCTGATACGATGCGTTTGATAGTGTCACGGTGAACGTAACATTGCCACCTTCTGTAGCAGAGGCATTTGCCACGGTGACTGTAGGAGCACCATCATCATCCAGAATGGTACCTAAACCTGTACCGGCTATTGAGGCTGAACCTACAATACTTGCTACCGCTACTGTGAATGTTTCGTTCAATTCATCGATTTGATCTTCGATGGTGGTCACACTCAAATTCTTTTGCAATACACTTCCACCGGCTACTGACATTTCAAATTCAGTAAATGTGATGGAAGGAATGGTACCATTCAAATCAGTTCCGACAATCGCTGTGTTGTCAGAAGCCGAGAAATTGATGGTTAAGTTAGCACCGGATGGGTTACTCAACGTCACTGCCATAGTAATTACATCACCTTCAACACCGCTGTTTGGTGAAATTGTGATGACAGGAGGGTTATCATTATCAGTGATAGTAATGACTGCAGACTGAGTACCGTCTTCGGTACAATTAACACAACCGACTATATCGATTTGGAGTGTTTCACTGTTGTCATCGATATTGTCATCAAAAGCTGTAAGGGTAACAAAAGCAGAAAGATTACCTGCAGGTATCACGATATCAGTGGCTGACAATGAATAGTCAACATCCTCTGATGTGAGGTTTGTAATATCAACCGTCACTGTGGCATCCAAAGCACTTACCTCGCTCAATGTGGCTGTGACATTGTACGTTGGTGTGACTCCTGCGTCTTCAGTAATGGTTCCTGCCCCTGAGAGTGTTACCAACGGCGCAGGGTCATCATTGTTGATAGTACCTGTTCGTGACGTAGTGCCAAGCGTAATGTTTCGACC
>CAZPST010000072.1:0-11132 GCA_964589185.1 uncultured Roseivirgaceae bacterium
ATGATACGGTTGTAGGATTTTTCCACGTCCAATCGGCTGGTAAAGGAGATGATCAAGCCCAGAATTAATACCTGAATGAGGTAAAACCACGGCTGCATCCAGTAGGGGGTGGCAATGGAAAAATCAAGCAGCACAGCTTCTTCGATTTGACCAAACGCATCTCGCGCTCGCACGATCAACTGATAATCACCCGGAGGGATGTAACTGTAATCGATCAAGTTGGCATGTGTCCAGTTTGACCATTCGGTATTCAGCCCGCTTAGTTTGTACTGATACTCAGGGTTGAGCAGTCCCAGGTAATCGGGTTTCATTAGTTCTATGCTCAGGTAGTTTTGATCATGTGCTAGGCGCAATCCATTTATAATCTTGATGTCTCCATTTCGGCCAGTGAGTCTTTTTACAAACAGTTTATTGTTTTGATGCAGGTCGGGTACCTGTGTGGACGAATATGCCAATAGTTGATTGTCTTGCGTGATGAGCCAGTAGCGTCCGAGAGCCTCATCGTATGATACATATTTCAAATCCGGGTATACGCCCAAGTAATCGAATTTCTGAATGGAGCCATCAGGGTTCAGTAGGTTCCATATTTTGCCATTGTACAGCCAAACACGGCTTTTTTCATTCTGCAAATGATGATGTGGTAGACCCAATTCACCATCCAGTTCTTTGTCTCGAAGAATGCGATCAGAGCTATCGTCAAAACGGAAGTATCCTTGCGTATTGATAAAATACACGTTTCCCTTTCGTTCCCATATGCTCAATTGATCATAAAATCGGTTGTTGATTTCATATCCCTCGTCTATGGTGAATCCATCACCTTCGAATGTGCCTTTGTAAATGTGCGAGGTGCCGGCCAGCCACACCCTTCCGCGACTGTCCTTGTAGATATTTAAGATCACGTCTTTGAAATACATCCGTGAGGTCTCGATCCAAATGCTGTTTTTGAGCGTGTAGGACTTCAAATAGCCGGTTTCGGTACTTACCAATAGTTTATTTTCATCAGGCACTAAGTAGGCGTAGCGCACCGGCTCATTGATGACCAATTGAGCCGATTTGGTGGTGATTTCATAAATGCCCGTGTGACTAGTAGCCAAAATGCGATCAGGCGACTCTAGTAATTGTCTAAACTTGCCGTCTGTGCCGGGCACCTTCTCAAAGGCGTAGGAAACACCCGTCATGATGCGCTCCACACGACGCACGTAGGACACCAATGGGTCAGATTCCGGGTTAGTTTCTTTGGAAAAAAGCTTCTTGAATACGCCTTCTTTCTCTTCTGACTTTTCCGTACTCTCAGATCTATTTTTCTTCTTGAAAAGTCCCTTTAAAAATCCCTTTTGTTTTCTGTCCCCTTCTGATGAATCCACATCTGCATCCGGTACTGACGATTGACTTGGAGGCGTGCTTTGGGTTGTTTTTTTCGTTCCTGGTTTGGTCACCGCATCTTTGAAGACTTGGCTTTTATACGAGGTGTCTTGTTTGAAGTAAAACACACCTAGACTTGTATTGACCCACAGTCGCCCGTGCAGCCGTTGGGCTTCTATCAGGTTGCCTTGTAACCCTGGGAAATTCGTATAGCTATTTGCCGGATAGAGAGGCGCAATACGTGTGAGTCCGAATTCATGAGCTACCCATACGCCTCCATTGGCATCCGCATACAAATCATGAATTTCATTGTCCGGAAGCCCAGAGTGATAGTCCGTAATCTCGAAATAATTCGGATTGGTCATACTCAAGAAAAACACACCTGACTCCACCGTAGCACACGCAACTAATGTATCATTGACCCATCCCAAGTCTGTCACTGTGAGGTTTGCTGACTTAATTTTATCATTTTGCCCCAGAGGCACTACTTCGTCTTTTCCGATGCGGTACAGGTCGCCCTCTAGTGATACCCCAATCGTATTTATGCCTGTAGGGGATGATTTGATGAGTCCCCAGTCTAGTCGACCTGAGGTGGCTTCATTTACATCAAATCCGTCAATTGAGAGCAATCGATCATCACCCGTGTTCACAAACAATTGATCGGCATATACATAGCCATTCAAATGATCTCCCGAAACGAGGTGTTGAATTGCTGCACTACTTTCTTTGTAGGCATAGATGTTTCGCTCACTTAGGAAATATACCATCCCATTCAATTGGAATGTTTGTAAAAAATGATCTGTAATGCTGTCGGCTTGAATCAGCGGGATGTATTGGTATTTATGATCTTGAAAATCGAGCTTGCCAAATTCGCCGATACATCCGGCATACAGGATATTTTCACTAGAAACACTGATTGACAGTGCTGACGAATTGGTCTGATAAAATCCCCATTCCAAGCCATCGTATTTTAAAATACCGAATCGGTTGGCTATGCAGATGATGCCATTTTGATCTGCCGTGAGGTGAAAATTGGTATTATCTATCTCTGAATGCTTAGGTGCATGGTGCGTCAGGATAAAATCCCCTGATTGAGACCATCCCATGAACGAATACAAGACCAATGACAGTCCGACTGCTGCACGTAGAAATACCTTCATAAGAAACGCTATTGAATCAGCAATTTAAATTTTTGTGCGCTATTGCCTGATCTCAATGACAAAATGTATACGCCCGGTTCTATGTCTTCAGGAATGGTGAATGCGGCAATCTCTGATTGTGAAGCGATGCATTTTCCATCCGTTGTATACACATCCACTTGATTGAATAATTGATGTAAGTGTAGGGTAGTTCCACGCCATATCGGATTGGGATATATGTTCCAATGTGGTGAATTGATGCTCGTGACAGTGGCCACTACGTCATACAGAATGGACGTTTCTACTTCACAATTTGCAGCATTTTCAGCGACAAGTCGTATTTCGTATTGACCGGCTTCATCAAAAAGCAAGGTAGGTGAGAGGCTGGTTTCAACAAGTTCATCATTGACATACCATTGCGCTGATGTGATGGTCGGGTCAGACATAGAGAATCGTACAACTTTCGATTCGGAAAGGGTCAAATGCGGCGGATCAGCCACAATTTCCACAGCCAATTCTTCTACATTAATCTGGACGTCCGTTGCTTCTCCGCGCAGTATATTATCCAATCCGACTACATAGAGCACTTGATTTTGAGTGACGTCATGAATAGTCCAACTAGTGCCTTTGCCCAAAAGATGAGTCAGGTTTTCATCTGCATAAAATCCGAAATAGGTGCCATTTTGGGGAATCACCACAGCACTTTCACCATAGCAGACTAGAAGTGATTCTTGAACAGGAGTAGGGGAAGATGTGAAAGAGCGCGTTTCGATAATTTCGGCGGTGCAGTTATCATTTGAAACAGTCAGCGCCACTTCGAGCATTGATCCGTCAATTGGGAACGAAAATTCATTTGACGTGCTTACTTCCATGCCGTCTATTGACCAAGACCATGCGCTCGCTGCACTATGTGTATGGGCAAATATGGCCCGATGCTCATTGCTCTCTAGATCAGGACGAACTGTATAGCTGGCCGAGAGTGGGTCAATAGTAAGTATGACGTCCGTTGGCATGCTCTCAAAGCCCCCAATGACTTGTGCCACACGTAGGGTAGTAGTACTGGAGAATGGCCCTACAGAAACGTTAGTGCCTTTGGCCAATTGTACACCGGATCCAGAATAGACGACATACGCTTCGGTGGGGTGCTGAAGCTCAAATACTTCATTCTGACATAGACTAACATGCTCCAAAATGGGTGTTTCTGGACGCGTGGCAACTACTATTTCCTTTGTGACTTCATCGCTGCATCCTATTTCACTTGATACTGTTAATGATATTAGATATGTGCCTGATTCCGAGAAATTTATAGTAGGATTGGCAATGCTTGAATAAACCCCATTTCCAAAATCCCATTGCCATGCTTCTGGTTGAAAACTCTGATCTGTAAACGTGATAGTGTTGATGCTGGGATGATCCAAATACAAGGTGTCTGTAGAGGCAGTGAATTGGCCGATTTGATCCAAAACAGTGATCCGAATTTTCTGCGTAGCGGATGCAAATGACCCGTCGAGATTGCGCACATAAATGGCCGAATCAGTCAAGATATTTGTGACCGTGAATTGCTCGCTTATGCCTAGTGAAATAGATGCTTCGGGATCCTGATAAAAAGCAAAAGTGGTACCCGAGAGCGGATTGACCACCACATCTCCACCTTCGCACGAATAGAAGGTGGCTATTACAGGTGGGTTGGATTTGAATAGGTCATACGACACTACTGCATCTTCCAGATTTGCTGTCAATTCGGTATAGCTACCCGCCAGTGTCAAGACAAAGGCCACCTCTATGCTTTCACCTGCTGCAAGACCTGTGAACGTGCGACTTACTAAACCTGCCACGTCATTTCCCGCTCCGATCATTCCTGCTTCCGGTTTGTTGGCATTGGTCATCCATGTGTATTTATTGGCATCCGAAAAGCTGTTCTGTATATCTCGCGTATTGCCATTCACGGCTTGCATGTCTAGTGCGGCATAGTGATACGTTTCTGCCAAAAGCTTCAGTCCGGCGAATGTATTTTCCGACTGATCATAAAACACCAGCGATTGTGTGTCCTCATCCCATACCGCTCTATTATCGGTTTGATTAGCCAAAAAATAATCTGCAAACAAACCGGCGTGCACTTCATCTAGTGTAACACCCGAAGTATTCACAATGCGGTACGACAAGATGAGGCTACTCTTTTCAGTGGATGGAATGATGGACTGCTCAATGAAATAGGCATTGTCTTTAGATGAAAACGTGCTGTACCCATAGTAGGGAAGCACTTCATGGGGAAGCAATTTCATATTCACATCTCCTTGAAAATCATCGTCTCGACTTCTCGGAATGGAAAATGTATTGGTCACATTGTCTTGCACATTGTCTGCTGAAGTGGCCAGCAGCAGGCCTGCGTATTTCAGAATCGGCAATCCATTGTAGATAGCTTCAGCACCCTCCGCGTAGGCTGCATCGGTGTAGCACAGACTGCCGTCACCTATTACTCTCAAGGCTAGATTTCCATTGCCAAAATCAAAATAATTGGGATTTGTTTTGAAAGATACATTCTGATAATCGGCATAACTGCCCTCTTCCATCAAAAAGCGCAAATCGATTTCTGTGCCGGGTGGAGTTTGTTCGTCTAGTAATATCTGGCATCCGTCTTGGGGTTTTGTCTCCATCGTCTGAAAGCTACCCGGCTGAGCCTGAGGTGTAAGGATAGTCACATAGGGAGATTCACTTTCCAATCGCATTATCGGTGAGTAGAGGCCCGCGAGATAGTTAGTCAGTTCAAAGTGAAGCGTGAGCGTATCACCAAAGAATGCATGCGTGCCAAATCCATTCGAGTAGCCGAAATCATGCACCCGAAGTGACCGAGTAGACGTCTCTGTAACAGCCCGATATACATTTAATCTGCCCTTGCCCAATTTGTAGGCGTACGCATCATTACCCCCCACATGATACACATCGTCTGCTGTCACACGGAGTTGCTCCATGATCTGACGGGCATTGTATTGTGTAAAAACAGACTTCACAAGTGCAGCAGCCCCAGCTACTTGTGGTGCGGCATGCGAAGTGCCACTATCGGTGTTGTACGTGTCACCACTTTGGGTAGAAAGAATAGATTGTGAAGGAGCAGTGATATCCACATGATCACCAAAGGTGCTGTTTCCCCATTTGGTATCGGTGAGGGTAGTGCCTGCCACAGAGAGCACATGCTCATAACTGGCCGGATAAAAGTCAAGATCGGCGTTGGTGTTGCCCGCAGCTGCTATGACTACCATGTTTTTTTCAAGCACACAATAGGATATGACGTCTTGTAGCAACTGACTGTAGCTACCAAAACTACCCCACGACAGGTTGGCAATGTCATAGCCGTTTTCAGCCGCGTACAGCACGCCTTCCCAAGCGCCCGTCGAAACAGTACCTATCGTGGTGAAGCCCTTCAAAGCCGCTACAGTTGTATTGTATCCCACACCCGCCATTCCTATTCCATTGTTTGTGGATGCGCCCGCTATTCCTCCCACGTGTGTACCATGCTGACTTCCATCGGCATGGGCATTAGGATCATTGTCGGCAAAGTCATACCCGGTGATGTCATCAACATATCCATTGCCGTCATCATCAATGCCGTTTGGTAAAGGTGCTTCGCCCGTATTTTGATAAAATTTGCCCACCAAATCCTCATGAAATAGATTCATACCTGTATCCACAATCCCGATCACAATGTCTGTGCTGCCTGTGGTGATATCCCACGCATCATACGCACGAATGACCTCTAAATAGCCTTGGTTACCGGTGGTAGGTGAGGCGAGGGGATCATCAGGAATACCAAGTGGTTCTTCTCTGAAAATGGGTTCTGCATACACTACCTCAGGATGAATCAGCAGCTGATTGCAAAAGGCAACCGGATCTAGCTCATCGTGAATGCGTACCCAAAATACACCATCAAGGATGGAAGGGGTACTACGCGCATTTGCAGGAGTTTTTTTAAGCGGACTGACTGATTGAACGCCGGCAAAAGCTGCAACATTGAAGGGTGCATGTATCCGCAAATTGTCTTGATCAATCGATGCTATTTTGACTGCTATCAACCCCGGGATTATACGTGCGCGTGCTTCGTCACTCACTTCATATCTGCGGCTTTGCGACCACAGCAAGCTGGGCAAGAGTACCAGTAAATAGAAAAATTTGCGTTGCACAATCAGAGGAAATGAGTGTACGAAAGTACAGAAGTCCTTAGGTAACTTTTGCGTTTCGGATCATTTTGGAGAAAATAGTCGGGGCGAAGCGCTTGAGGTAAATGGCCAATTTCTCCTTGAAGCCCGATATGTATACTTCTTCCTTCCGCTTGGCGATAGCTCGAGCCATCAGTCGCGCACATTTTGCGGCCGGCATGCCGTGCTCCGTTACCTCATCCATTTTTTGCTGAGGCCGTCCATCACCCATCAGCGCATGCATGGTGATAGACGTTTGGATGAATCCGGGTAAGATGATCGTCACGTCAATATTGTCCTGATAATGCTCTATGCGCAGGGTATCAAAAAAACCATGAAGCGCATGTTTAGAGGCCGCATACCCTGATCGAAATTTGGTAGTGATGATGCCCACAGCAGATGTCACCACCACCATGTGGCCTGACTTACGCTCAATCATCGATGGTAGCAGGGCGCGGGTCAGTGCTATGGTGCCGAAATAATTGACTTCCATGACGCGCCGGTCCACGTCCAATTGTGTGTCTTTGATCAATGCGCGCTGACTAATGCCGCCATTATTCACTAGCACATCTACATATCCATGGATGGATAATCCCTGTGCGGCAATTGCCGGTATTGAATCTGCATCTGCCAAGTCGAGTGGGACACAATGCACTGCATCCGATTGTGCACATTGCTTTTTCACGCGCTCCAATTCATCTAATCGTCGTGCCGAAAGGATCAATTTAGCTCCTTGTTGACTGAGTTCGTAAGCAAGCGCTTCTCCAATGCCTGAAGAAGCGCCCGTAATCCATATGACTTTATCCGCCAGTTTGTTCATTTTTCTCCACCTTATTATTCTCTACAAATACCCAAATGGTATAGGCACCAATGGCCGTACCGAGTGGGAAAGATAATAGAGAAATACAACCGGAGATCAACATCAGCACCATTCCGTACGCTTTTCCTTTGAGAGTAGCCAATGCGCCCACGATAGACGGAATGGCTGTGATCAGCGCCGCTACGATGATGATACTGAAAAAGGCACTAGACACCAAGTCCATTACCCAAATGGCATCCTGACCTTCTTCCTTGATGATTTCATTTTCGATGAAAGGCATAAAGATGGAAAAGAACAAGGTGAGCATGCCGTAAACAAAAAGCTTGAAAAAGCCGACCACCAGATGCAATATGGCCAGCGTGCGTTTGTGAGATTCCACATTCATTGTAGTAGTGTTTAGAGTGTTAGCTTGTGAAAACGGAAAGAAGTGTTCGGAGTTGTCATTGGGATATTTACTATTTTGCAACACACATCTAATTACTCAAAAAAACCAATGAAAAAACTCTTTACACTCCTTCTTACGCTCGTTGTTTGGTCTACGGTTCACGGTCAAATTGATGTCAAGGCTATTGACAAATACTTAGAGCAAGCCCGAAAAGACTGGAATGTGCCCGGTATGTCAGTGGCCATAGTGAAGGACGGACAAGTCGTGTTGAGCAAGGGATATGGTATAAAAGAATTGGGTAAGAAGGAAGCAGTGGATGATGCTACGCAATTTGCCATAGCCTCTAATACCAAGGCCTTTGTGGCAGCAGCACTGAGTCGGTTGGTTGAGGAAGGTAAAATTTTATGGAAAGACAAAGTGCGCGATCATCTGCCGTATTTCGCTCTATATGGCGAGTACGAAACAGCCGCTACTACCATTGAAGATTTGCTCTGTCACAGGGTGGGATTGGGTACGTTCAGTGGGGATGTGATCTGGTACAAAAGCACACGAAGTGCAGAGGAAGTGATCAAGCGAGTGAAATATGTGCCGCAAGCGTATGATTTCAGAGATGGATATGGATACTCCAATTTGATGTTTATCACGGCGGGTGAAGTGATCAAAAAAGTGACCGGAAAGCCGTGGGACGTGTATGTTGCTGATACATTTTTTGATCCGCTTGGGATGGACAATACAATCGCCAGCACGAACAATCTGCTGTCGAATTATGCCACTCCGCACAAGCCGACACTGGACAATGGCACCATTCCCATCGAATGGACTAACTGGGACAATATGGGAGCGGCCGGTGGCATTATTTCGTCAGCGACCGACATGGCCAAATGGATGATGATGCATTTGGACAAAGGCAAGTGGAATGAAACATCACTCATTCATCCGGAGCAATTGAACCTGATGTGGACGCCCCACAACAATTTCACCCTCAGCGAGGGATCAAAAACGGCTATACCGGGACGTCACTTTGCCGGATATGGTCTCGGTTGGAGCATGATTGATTACCATGGCAACTTAGTGGTGAGTCATGGCGGTGGGTATGACGGTATGTACTCCCGCGTGATGATGGTTCCTGATTTGAAATTGGGCATTGTGGTCTTGACAAACAGCATGGAGGGCATTGCTACGCCATTAACCTATTGGATTACCAATCAATATATAAAGAAGGACATGCGCGATTGGTCAGCTGAATCGCTTGCACGCGCGCGTGCAGACAATGACCATAAATCTAAAGTAGCCGAACGTAAAATGCAGCGTGTGCCGGACACTACGCCTACCAAAGAATTGGCGCAATTTGTCGGCAGATATACAGACCCGATGTATGGTGATGTGACCATTTCGATAAGGGCGGATGGTCTACGGATGGAGTTTCAGGATGCACCCGAATTGGGCGCTGCATTGGAGCACTGGCACTACAATACCTTCCTGATCAAGTGGGACGAAGAGCACGCATGGTTTGATTTTGGCACAGTTGCTTTTAATCTCTCAAACAATCTGAAAGTAGAATCCTTGACTTTTGATGTGCCCAATTACGATATCTTCTTTGAAGAGCTCGATATGAAGCGCGTGGAGTGATGCCACCAAGAAAATGAAGGTAGTTTGGATAGTGAGTAAATGCACCGGAAATGCGGTTTTTGTGTTTTTTGATCCGATACGGATTGTCAATGGATTTCTGGATTGGGTTTGTGCCGAAACCATTTCAATGGTTTTTGTTTAGATAAGTGGCCGAAAACGAACTGGTCAGAGACCCTATGTTTCAGAATTCTGCTTCAAATCGTCCGTAGTGCGCTGCGCTAACACTACGGATAGAGGGTGGATCATTGAACCAGTTTTCATTTTATCTGAATGCTTGGACTAGATGGGGGAGAATCTAGTGGCCGGATTGCAAATCCTACGATAGTGCTTCGGAATTACAAATTCCGAAGAGCATGGTGTCAACCTATTTCAGGATTTCCTGTTCACGGACGCGTTAGAAACGCGCCCGAACTGGCTATTCCTCAACAAAACCTAACTTATTCAATAAAACAGGGAGTGTTTCACGATTATCAAGAAACTGGCTTTTGAACTTGTTCATAATAGAAATACCAAGTCCATCTAGATCGGGAAATATGCTATCATAGTCAAATCCAATTAATTGTAGTTCCAATAAAATTTGTTGCTTATTTGACTTAGATATTATTATTGAGTCTAAGATATCTTTTTGATCACTATTGATTTTTATTAAACCACTTAATTTGTTTCCAAATATTGTGAAACATGCCTTCTGTGCTCTCATTCTCTCATCTAAATAAGATGGATAAATGGCAAGAGGGTAATAAGTATTTTCAAGACTAGCTTTATCATCTTTATCGAAATCCATCTCAAGATATCGACGAGATAGTTCCTTTAATCGAATTTGTCCTTTCTTGTTATACAATTTCTTAGGCACAGAATCAATGGCTGGAGGGATTACTGGATAGTCATTTTTTGACTTTAAAATAGTTTTAATCGTAAAGCTATTTAATTCGAATGGGCGTAGTATCCAGACAATACCATCTTCATCTGGATTATCAGTTACCGCGAAGAGTAATGCAAGAAGGGCATTTTCAGTCCAATCGAGAAGTCTTGTATTAATTTTATAATGCTGCATTAGGAAATATCTATTCCAAGCGGTATTCTCTATTCCTTTTGAAATAATAAATGGCATAGCCTTTCGATAAAAAAGGGAGTTAATATTCACTTCAACTTGTCTGACATTATTTGAATTGAAGTTTTCATCTGGCAACAATTTCAGGGTCTCAGCGAGGGTGCGATACCCATTTGGAACAAGTGGGGTTCTGAAATTGACACTACTTTCTCCGCGAAACCAAATGATGTGTTCGGAGGGTTTTACTTTGTCGCCCCCTATCATTTCTAACAACAATTTGAGGTACTGATCAATCGAAGTTGCCTTATATACTTCTGAATTCATAAATTAAATATATACACTATCTAGAAAGCCAAGCTAATGATTTTTAGCCCTGATTGATTCTCCGGTTTGTGCGGAGAGAGAGCAGGTATAAAGATTCTAAATGGCCAGACAATCCCGCTCCCAATCCTTCTCATGCCCACGGTTCCATACTTGGGCTGTCGATCAGGTCGGTTTGGTCGCTGAGGGTGTGGGCGTAGTTGAAGCCCGGGTGCAGGGCGTAGGCGCCTACCGC
>CAZPST010000073.1:0-11036 GCA_964589185.1 uncultured Roseivirgaceae bacterium
AAGCAAGAGTTTACCAATTGGAGTGCGTGGCTCATAAGCTCAAATGTTCCGGCATTACGTGCGTTGCGATTGAGTCCCTCTGAGAAGATGACGCTGTTCAATGGTCCGCTAGAATGTCAGTTTTGCAAGTACGATCTGTATGAGGGCAGCAAAGAGTCAACCACAGCCTAGTACTTTTTTGAAATCAATATCAGGAAAGCCTGGTTTTACAGATTCGTCTTTTTCCTGAGTTGGCTCTTCTTGCTCAGTATCTTTATTAGGCTTGCTCGGTGCATTTTTCTTTGGAGCAGTCATTTGGATTTATCTCTTTGTGACCGGGCGGAATTCAAACGCAAGAACGGTGTTTGGGGCTATACGACCGCTACCAAATCTCCCATAAGCTTGACTTGAAGGCATAAATGCTACTACACGCCCACCAAGGTTCACATTTTCTAGTGTAAAAACCGCAGAAGGTGCAAACCCAGTAATAAGACCAGTCAAAGCCTGATAAGCCGCCCATCCACCGGGTGAATGAGTCGTTTTATACGCACTGTAGGTTCGCAAGGGACTATAAATTGGACTATAATTCCCTGCGTAGTTGATTGAGTCGATGGTTGCAAAACCGTACTTATCAAGAACGATTTCGTCAAAGTCATCCAACTCAAAATAAATTGGTTTTAATGCGGTTGCAGTGTCTTGGTCATACGCAAGCTTGGGAATGGAGGTATCAAAAATGGTATCATTCAAGAAGCGACCGATATAGTGAAATGACACTAAGTCATTAAACTCAATGGCATCTCCAGAACCTTCATCCAAAACCACAATACGGATATCTCCATCCAGTGTATCATAATCTGTATACCCCTTATCAGCCAAATAAGCCTCAATCAATTCTACGTCAATGGCCAATTGTTCTTCCGAATCGAAGGGCTCTGCAAACTGCTGCCCGCAGGAGATGATACCTCCCAGAGCTATTGCGCTCACTACTCCTACTACCAACTTCAACTTTCTCATCTTGCTACTCATTTTCTCCAAACGCATTTTCTTCAACTAATTTTATAAATGTATCAAGCACCTTGGTTAACGATTCATTGGATATCCCTCCTGCCGCATTCTTGTGCCCTCCACCCGAAAAATAATCTTCTGCAAATTTATTCACTGCAATGTCACCAACCGACCGAAAGGACATTTTTATCTCTTCAGGATATTCTTTGAACAATGCGGCCACCCGAATACCCTGTATGGAGAGCGCATAATTGACCAAACCTTCGGTATCACCAGATTTCAGGTTAAAACGCTGGGTGTCCTTTTGGGTTATTACAAAATGCGCCACACCTTTTACCATATTGACTTTCAACAAATCATTGAGGGCATACCCCAAAAAGCGCAACCGATTCAGTGAATTGGTGTCGTAAATCTCTCGACTGACCTTAGCTGTATCTGCACCCTTGTCTATTAGATCGGCCACTGTGCGGTGCACTTTAGCGGTGGTATTCGAGTGCTTGAAGGAGCCCGTATCGGTCATGATGCCGGCATACAGGCAATTGACAATAGAGGAATCAATTTTGTCTCCCGCGCCAAAAGCCATAATCATGTCGTAGATTAATTCAGCCGTGGCAGCTGCTGCCGTATCATGTAGGCTCAGGTCAGCAAACGGAGATGGATTGAGATGATGATCAATCAATATTTTTGTCCCTTCACATTTTTCCACGACTTCACCCAACGCACCGATGCGCTTTAGATCGGAAAAATCTAGACAAAAAATGGCCTCAGCTTCGTTCAGCAACGCCTTAGCGCGAGTGGCAGTATCATTCGAATAGATCAGCACGTCTTCATTGCCGGGCATCCACTTGAGGAAATCAGGATAATCTGTCGGCGTGATCACAGTGGCAGTATGCCCCATTTTTCTTAAAAAATGAAATAGCCCTAATGATGACCCCAATGCATCGGCATCCGGATTGGAATGTGTGGTAATGACTACCTGACGTGGATGGGCGAGAAATGCCTGTAAAGCAGAAATATCCTTCATTGGTCGGGCCTCAGGCCAAAAATCAATTCGCAAAACTGCCTAAAAATGATGAAAGCAGAACTACCAAAACTCATTTGAGCGGTTACTTCATGTGATTTTGTGATAACACTACTGAAGCACGCTTGAAAATACTAGCTTTGCGGTCGATTTATAGAACTACAAAATCAACTATTCAAAATGGCAACAAACAAGACATTTACGATGATCAAGCCGGATGCATATGCAGCGGGAAATTCAGGCGCGATCACTAAAATTATCGAAGAAAATGGCTTTAAGATTAAAGCAATGAAACTGACCAAACTCTCAGAAGAGCGTGCAGGTGAGTTCTATGCCGTGCACAGTGCGCGTCCGTTCTACAATGATTTGGTAACCTACATGTCATCAGGCCCCATTGTGGCCATGATCTTGGAGAAAGACAATGCAGTGGAGGCATTCCGCAAGCTGATCGGAGCTACCAACCCGGCAGAAGCAGCGCCCGGTACTATCCGAAACTTATTCGCTAAGTCGATCGAGGCAAACGCCATTCATGGATCAGATTCAGATGAAAATGCAGCCATTGAGGGCAACTTCTTCTTCAGCAACCTAGAGAAGTTCTAAGCTGAATTGCAAGCGATATTACTGAGCCTCGGTTCCGAACAATACGGGATCGGGGCTTTTTAATTCTATCCAAAAATTATTGAACCCTTCACCTATGTGGATGGTCACTTTGGCCAGTTGGAGCAATTCTAGAATGGCTAGAAAATTATAGATCACAAGTATTTTTTCCGGTTTGTCTTGGATGATGTCCACAAAGGACACGCGTCCCTTTTCGGCAGTACCTACCCGGCTCAAAATGTAATTCTTTTGGCCGTCAATCGAGTAGGGGTATTGCACCACTTCATGTATCGGCTTATTTTTTTCTAGCTCATATCGGCTCATTACCTTTTCGAAGACACGCATCATCTTATACAGATCAAGGTCTTGCATCTCGGCATCCACATTTACCCCTTCGGCCAGCTTACGAATTTCCTTCATCAAGTTGCCGCGACGCTCTCTGTCTAGCCGCTCCGATTCCATTTCAGATAATTCCGAAATGATGGTTTTGTACTTTTTATATTCCAATAAGTGGCGTACCAATTCCTCTCGTGGATCTATCTCATTTCCTGCCTCATCTAGCGTGGGGCGTGGGAGTAGCATCTTGGCTTTAATGCGCATGAGCGTGGCGGCCACCAAAATAAACTCACTGGCCACCTCCACATTCATTTTTTCCAGATGATGCAGATAATCCAAAAAATCGGCGGTGATTTTTGAGATTGGGATGTCATAAATGTCTAATTCATCCCTTTCGATAAAGAATAGGAGCAGATCAAAAGGCCCCTCAAACAGAGGTAGCTTAATTTCAAACTTGTCGGATGCGGTGGTTTCTTCCATGGCTTAGCCCTCAAAATTAATGGTTATTTGTGATCAGGGCGTGGAACGAAAACGATTACATTTGTCGTTCGGTAAAATGTCTGGTGGGGTTGCCCTGCCAGATGCAGTCAAGAATATGCAGATTACACCCGGCCCACTGCTTTCTAAAATAGACTCTCCCGATGATCTAAAGCATCTTCAGGATTTTGAGTTGGTTCAGCTTTGTGACGAACTCAGAGACTACATTGTGGATCATGTATCCATTTTTGGTGGACATTTCGGCGCAAGCCTCGGGGTAGTAGAGCTCACTGTGGCGCTTCATCATGTTTTCAAGACACCCTATGACCAACTGGTGTGGGACGTGGGACATCAAGCATACGGGCACAAAATTCTAACAGGTCGAAAAGAAGCCTTTCATACAAACAGAGTGTATAAGGGACTGTCAGGATTCCCTAAACGAAGTGAGAGCGAATATGATGCATTTGGTGTAGGACATTCGTCCACCTCCATATCCGCGGCACTCGGTATGGCCATGGCCTCCAAGCATAAGAATGAGCATGATCGTCAGCATATCGCCGTAATTGGTGATGGTGCCATGACAGGTGGCATGGCGTTCGAAGCGATGAACCATGCGGGCGTGTCGAATAGCAACTTGCTTATCATTTTGAATGATAACTGCATGTCTATAGATCCGAATGTGGGAGCTCTTAAGGATTATTTGACAGATATCACTACCTCGCAGACGTATAATAAGTTCAGAGATGAGATCTGGACGGTGTTGGGCAAAATCAGCAAATTCGGGCCGAATGCGCGAGATATTGTAGCCAAGTTTGAAGGCAGTGTGAAGTCTTTTTTGCTAAAGCAGAGCAATTTGTTCGAATCATTGAATCTGCGCTACTTCGGCCCGGTAGATGGGCATGATGTGAACCACTTGGTGCATGTATTGAATGATTTGAAAAAAATACCCGGCCCCAAGATTCTGCACTGCGTGACGGTGAAGGGCAAAGGCTACAAACTGGCCGAAGAAGACCAAACGAAGTGGCATGCTCCGGGGAAATTCGATAAAATAACGGGTGAAATTCACAAGGTAACCCCAGTCAAACCACAACCACCCAAATACCAAGATGTGTTTGGACATACGCTTGTGGAACTGGCTAAAGCCGATGAAACAATTGTGGGCATTACACCGGCCATGCCTTCGGGTTCATCTATGAACATCATGATGAATGAAATGCCGGATCGGGCTTTTGATGTGGGTATCGCGGAGCAGCATGCGGTCACATTTTCGGCAGGATTAGCCACACAGGGCCTCACGCCATTTTGTAATATCTACAGCAGCTTCATGCAACGTGCCTATGATCAAGTGGTGCATGACATTTGTATTCAGAAATTGCCTGTGGTGCTGTGTATGGACAGAGCCGGAGTGGCGGGTGCTGACGGCCCTACGCATCATGGAGCCTACGATATAGCCTTCATGCGTTGCTTGCCGCACTTGGTAGTTTCGGCTCCTATGAATGAGCAGGAATTGCGCAACCTCATGTACACAGCAAGCAAGTATAAGTCAGGGCCATTTTCAATCCGATATCCGCGCGGTAATGGCATGATGCCCAATTGGCGAACACCATTTGAGGAAATGGAGATTGGCAAAGGACGTTGCTTGTATCAGGGCAAAGACATAGCATTCGTCACTATCGGTACGGTAGGCAATATGGCAGAAGATGCCCGTCAGCAGTTGGCCAAGGAAGGAATCGAAGCGGCTCATTACGACATGCGCTTTGTGAAACCACTTGATGAAGGTTTGCTTCATGACGTATTCTCAAATCATTCACTCATCATCACAGTAGAAGATGGTTGCATTATGGGTGGTTTTGGTACAGCCGTTCTCGAATTTATGGCTGACAATGATTATAGTGCCAAAGTAGTGCGACTCGGCATGCCGGATGCCATAGTGGAGCATGGTGAGCAGCCGGATCTCTATGCTGAATGTGGATATGATGCTGTTGCTATTGTGCGAACAGCCAGGCAATTGGTAGGTATACGATCGGTATTTAGTTAGAAGTCAATGTTGGGTTGCTATGTTACGTCTTACGTCGACTCCAAATTCGTCCTTGTGATTCTCTCTTTAAAAAGAACAAGTAAATTTTTACTATCCGTACTTGTAATCATAGGCCTAGGATGTAATCCCAAATCCGATAAAGTGGGTCAAGAATTACCACAAGACATGCTCCTCATTCCAGAAGGAACCTTCATGATGGGGGGCAAATCTGACCAATCTGATTGGAATGAATTTCCCCGCAATCAGGTGACCGTTTCAGCATTTTACATGGATGCCACCGAAGTGACCAATGCCGATTTTAAGAAATTCGTAGAAGCCACTGACTATGTGACTGTAGCAGAGCGTGATGTGGATTGGGAGGAAATGCAGAAAGAACTACCTCCAGGTACAGCCAAACCAGCAGATTCACTGCTCATGGCCGGATCAATCGTCTTTACACCCACTAATGGCCCTGTACGCCTCGACGATTATTCGCAATGGTGGCGCTGGACTATCGGAGCAAACTGGCGCCAACCACTCGGGCCAGGTAGCACTATTAATGACAAAATGGATCATCCTGTGGTGCATGTGAGTTGGGAAGATGCCAAAGCGTACGCAGATTGGGCAGGCAAACGTCTACCAACAGAGGCAGAATGGGAATGGGCGGCCATGGGCGGATTGCCGGATGCCAATTATCCGTGGGGCAATGAACCGATTGCCGAGGCATATGACAAAGCCAACTTCTGGCAAGGATCTTTTCCCTATCTCAATTCGCTACTGGACGGATTTGAGACTACAGCTCCTGTGCGCTCGTATGCGCCCAATGGCTATGGGCTATATGATATGGCCGGTAATGTGTGGGAGTGGTGTGAGGATAAATACCATGTGGGGGCGTACACGCATTTGAGTGAGAAAGCGGATAAAAAAGACCCAAAAGGCCCCCAAACATCCTACGATCCTATGGAGCCATACGCTGAAAAATATGTTATCCGAGGAGGTTCTTTCCTATGCAATGACAGCTACTGTAGCGGCTACCGCGTGGCACGCAGGATGAGCTCCACTAAAGATTCAGGTTTCAATCATACGGGCTTTAGATGTGTGAAGGATGTTGTGAAAAAGTAATCGCCGCGCATTTCTCATTAGTGAATTAAGGTGTTCCTCTTTTTGTTTTGTCTTAATTTTGTCACCAAAATAGTGCAGTATGAAGAAGTTGATTTTACTCCTCGCCATTGTTGGATGCATGGCATTTCAGTCGTGCAAATCGGATGAACCATTGACCCAAAATGGACAAATCAATTCGTGGATATATGCCAATATGAATTTTTGGTACTACTGGGAAAATGAATTGCCGAAAAAAACCGGATTGAATAGATATCCGGCCGATTTCTACGAATCACTACTTTCCCCGAATGATCGTTTTTCATTCATTTATGATGATTATCAGGAGTTACTTGACTTGTTGAATGGTGAATCACTGGAGTCTGGGTTCGAATTTAAATTGTACTATGAAACGTCATTATTCCCAGATGCGGAATCAAGCACAAATGTGGTCATGCAATTGACGTACGTGAAGGCCAGCAATGCAACGGAAGATTCCCCAGCGGCTGAATTGGGTCTTCAGCGAGGCGATATCATCTATGCAATAAATGGGACACAATTTACGGATGCCAATTACCGAACATTATTAGGACAAATGGGGTTAACCTACGAGGCTTCCTATCGCCGATATAATTCAGAACTTGAAGAGTTTGAAGATCAGGAACCTGTGGATATTACCCCTGTTGTATTTCCGGAAGAGCCCATCTATTTGAGTAAAGTCATTGACGCTGGAGGCAAGAAAATTGGCTACCTAGTCTACAATTTCTTCTCGCCGGGGACCAACGATGCATATGACATTGCTGTGGATGCCGCATTTGCGGAGTTCAAGAGTGTCGGAATAGAGGAACTTATCGTGGACTTGCGTTTCAACGGCGGTGGCAGTGTGGCATCTGCCATTAACTTGGCCAGTTTGATTGCCAAAGGTGTCACTACCAATGACGTGGTGCTACGCCGTGCCTACAATGAGCCTGTCACCGAGTACATTCTTGGCGAGCCCGATTTGGGTGCCGGATTTTTGGTGGACTATTTTGAGAATAAATCCCAAAATGTAGGATCCATGCTCTCAGACAAAGTCTATTTCATCGTGACTGATCGAACGGCCTCTGCATCTGAAATGCTAATCAACTCGGTAAGACCATTTATGGATGTGTATCTAGTAGGCGAAACTACCGTCGGAAAAGATGTAGGCTCCATCACTATTCCGGATCGAGACAATCCGAACAATAACTGGGCATTGCAACCTATCGTGGTAAAACTAGTCAACGGTGACAATCAGGACTATCCAGATGGATTCATTCCGAATGTTGATCTTCCTGACGATTTTCAAGTTTTACAACCGCTCGGCGATGAAAGCGAACCTCTTTTAAGTGCCGCACTGGCTGCCATTGGTGTGGTGCCGATGCGCACAGATCAACTTCGTACACCCATCTATCGCAAGCCTATTTTAGAATCTATAGATAGAAAAAAGTGGAATCAGAAAATGCTACTGGACATTTCAGCTTTGAAACCGATGCTGGACATTGAGTAAGACTATCTCCCCTCTTCATGAAGTGCGTTGCTTGTTTTTCTAATCAGGGTTACCACACCATAGAGAAGTATGCTCAACGCACTGCCAATGAGCAGCACTAGGTTGTAATTTTCAGTGCCTTTGAGATATTCACCTGCCGCATCGAACACACAGAAAATGACGAAAGTGGCGGCCAGACCATTTTTCTCCCGCTTCAACACTTTCTTCCAGCTAAATGGCAAGTTGGGTTTTTTGAAATTGCGGAAGTTCGGAAAAAAAGCTGGCACATTTTCGGCCCAATCCAAATAGGGTTTTCCAAATTTCTTGCGCAGGTATTGCTCTTCGGCGTACATGATTCGTTCGTAATAAATCCAATAAAACAGGCAAAAAACCAAGGCAAACCAAAAATTGGCCGTGAGCAATGCAGGCCCTAGCCACATAAAAAAGTTGCCCACATACAGCGGATGTCGCACCAATGAATAGCTCCCCGTAGTGTTCACCACATCGGCCACTTGTTCGGTTGTATTTCTGCCCGATGTATTCTTAGGTGTATGGCCCACAGTATAGATGCGGATTACCAAGCCTAAGAGGCTCACCATTAAACAGCCTATTTCAAAGTAAAACTCGCGACGAGGGGAATTGAATAGGAAATTTTCAGGATAGAGCTGCGCCCACATATAAAAGGCCGCTCCTATGACCAGCAATGCAATTGGCTGCACACTGCGGTAGCGGAAGAGATACAATCCTTGCTTTTCAAAATCTTCTTGTAATGGCATTTTGTGCGTACGTTAGGGTTAGTTGAGGACGGCAAAGATATTTCATTATGCCTATGTTGGGTTCGGTTCAATGCATTATCTCATAAGTCATAGATCATTGCATATTTCTCATAGACAAAGGCGCTATTTTGTCAATTCTATAAAAATCAAACCTATGCGCATTGTTTCATTCAATAATTCTCGTCTTTCGCCTGCATCCGTATAGATTTGATGCCTTATAATTAGCTCAGGTATGCATGTTTTGAAATTTGGGGGCACTTCTTTGGGATCGGCAGACGCCATACGTAAGGTGGAATCGATCTTGGCCTCCTATGATGAAAAGAAAAAGAACGGATTGATCGTCGTGTGCTCGGCTATGGGTGGGGTCACGAACGAACTGGTGGGCATTTTGGCGCTGGCCGAAAAGGGGAATACGTCGTACACATTTCAACTGGACGAACTGGAGCTACGCCACTATGAGGCTGTGCGCCACCTCATGGAACCCATGAATTTGGGCGGAGTGCTGGCTGAAGTAAAAGTGCTTTTCAATGAACTGGAAGACCTGCTCGCCGGCATTTGTTTGCTCAAAGAAGTCACGCTTAAATCATCTGACCTCATTCTCAGCTTTGGCGAACGCTTGTCTTCGCTTATTGTATGTAAATATTTGGGACGAAAATCCTCGGACGTCTCCATGCTCGATCCATTACGGATTATCCGGTGTGATTCGCGCTACATGCGCAACGAAGTGGACATGGAACTGAGCCATGCCAATGCACAAGCAATCAAAAGTGAATTGTCTCCCATCTCTATTTGCCCGGGATTCATAGCCGCCAATGAAAAAGGCGAGTTGGTCACGCTCGGACGAGGCGGATCGGATTACACAGCCGCACTTTTGGCCAATTTTTATAATGCAGAGGTTTTAGAAATTTGGACCGACGTGGACGGCCTTATGACCGCCGATCCGCGCATCGTGTCGCGCGCGCATGTGATCCACGATCTATCGTATGAAGAAGCGCTGGAACTGTCGCATTTCGGAGCGAAAGTCATTTACCCGCCATCTATCCATCCGGCTATGGTGCGCGACATCCCCATTTTGATCAAAAACACCTTCAAACCCGAAGCAGACGGCACGCGCATCACCCGACAGTATGAAGATCAATCGACCATTCGAGGTATTTCTACGATCAAGGATATCTGCTTGCTCAACTTGCGAGGCAGTGGCATGGTGGGCATTCCACGGTTTTCGTATCGCCTATTTGAGACACTCTCTCAGCACCATATCAACGTGGTGATGATCACGCAGGCATCTTCAGAACATACCATTTGTGTGGGTATCGAAAGCAAAGACAAGGATGTAGCCGAGCAATCGATCAATAAGGCATTTGACCATGAGATTGCCATCGGCAAATTGCAACCTGTGGAGGTGGAAGATCACCTGAGCATCTTGGCGCTGGTTGGCAACAATATGAAAGACCAGGTAGGCGTGAGCGGCCAGCTTTTCACGGTGCTTGGCCGAAATGGCGTGAGCATCAAGGCAATTGCTCAGGGTGCTTCCGAGCGGAATATCTCGGTGGTCATTTTCCAAAAAGACCTGGTGAAAGCCGTGAATGTGGCGCACGAAAGTTTCTTCACCGAAGAGGTAAAGCGCATCAATTTGTTTGTGGTGGGCGTGGGACACGTGGGTAAAGCGTTACTTCGCCAAATTCAAAAACAGCAAGCCTATTTGATCGAAAAACACCTCATCGAACTGAAGGTGATGGCCATTGCTAATTCGAAGAAATGTGTGTTCAATACCGACAGAAATGGGATTGATCTGAGCCAATGGCCTGCGGTTTTGGAAGAAGGTGAGCCACAGCATATTTCCGGTTTTATCGAACGAATGGCCGATATGAACCTACGAAACAGCGTGTTTCTTGATGTGACGGCCAACAGGGAAATAGCCACCAGCTATCTTGATGTGTTACGCAAGAGTATTGCCATTGCCACACCCAATAAAATTGCTGCTACACAACCGCAGGAGAAATACGACGAACTGAAAAAGTTGCAACGACGCTACCGTACCCAGTATTTGTACGAGACCAATGTGTGCGCCGGATTGCCCGTGCTCTCCACCATTGCCGATTTAATCAAAAGCGGTGACCGCATACATCGCATAGAGGCGGTACTTTCGGGTACGTTGAATTTTCTTTTCAATACCTACGATGGGTCTCAGCCTTTCTCATCCATCGTGCGCCGTGCCATGGA
>CAZPST010000074.1:0-11029 GCA_964589185.1 uncultured Roseivirgaceae bacterium
TGCCGAAAAATATGCCCTTATCCTGACCGGTCGCCGTGCAGATCGATTGGAAAAATTAAAAGCTGAACTCAAAACGGAGGTTCATACCCTGTCCTTTGATGTGCGCGACAGAGAGGCGGTTTTTACGGCCATTGGAAATTTGCCTGCCGATTGGAAAAACATAGAGGTATTGATCAACAATGCCGGAAATGCACATGGACTAAGCCCCATCCAAGACGGAGATGTAGACGATTGGGATGCCATGATTGATATCAATGTGAAGGGATTGCTCTATGTGAGCAAAGTGGTGATCCCGGGAATGGTTGAGCGTGGCAAAGGAGATATTATCAACCTTGGTTCTGTGGCTGGCATAGAAGTGTATCCAAACGGCAATGTGTATTGCGCATCCAAGCACGCCGTGGACGCCATCACCAAGGGCATGCGCATGGACCTGAACGGTAAGGGCATTCGGGTGTGCTCCATACAGCCCGGACTTGTGCAAACTGAATTTTCTGACGTGCGCTTCAAGGGCGACAAAGAGCGAGCTGCCAATGTGTACAAAGGATACGAGCCGCTACGGCCGCAAGATATTGCCGAGACCATCGCATTCATGCTTTCGCGTCCACGCCATGTCACTATTGCCGACTTGCTCATTTTCCCAACGGCACAGGCTAGCAGCACGCTGGTGAGTAAAAAACTGTAAAAGGAACCGGAAGCTTAGTGGACGGGTTTCTGCATAAATCGCTATCCATGCAGCTAACTCCCGAACAGTTGACAGCTCAAGGTTATACCCAACTCGACAAATTGGATCATCTTGAGCTGGTGCCTTTTGTGCGCCTGTACCTCAACAAACCCACAGTCATTTCGCGAATCTATATTGCCCTCATCCTCATGTTCTTTGCTGTCCTTGTGGCACTGGTTGTTTACTACGCACAGCTATACTCATTGGGCAAATCAGTTCAGTTTGCTTCTTTTGGCATGCTCGCTGCTTTTTTGCTGATTCCCGTCCACGAATACATCCATGTGTTGGCTTATAAATACGTGGGTGCTAAGCGAACCTCCTATGATGCACATTGGAAGAAATTCTACTTCATGGCATTGGCAGATCGATTTGTGGCCGACAAAAAGGAATTCCAAATCGTGGCAATGGCTCCCTTTGTTACCATTACATTCGTGGGCATTTCGACATCTCTGCTTGTAGGCGATGCATGGACAATCACCGCCATGGCTACAGTGCTGGTGCATGGGGCATTTTGCTCAGGCGATTTTGGCATGCTCAGCTATTTCTATTTTCACAAAGACAAGGAGATTGTGACCTATGATGACGTGCCCGCACGAACGTCTTATTTTTTTGCCAGAAAAATGACCTAGCCGACATGACATTCCCGAACCAAAATTCAATATTTTGAAAAATTAGGTGGAATAATTGATTCCGACTCTAGCTTGTCTCAAATTGCAGGTTGAAACGCAAGTACAACAACATTTTTCCTGCAATCACCCCATGCAAAACATCCTGCTCCTTGGTGCGGGCCAATCGGCCACCTCTCTGATTCAATACCTATTAAGCCATGCCCCTGCAAACGACTGGCAACTGACCATCGGCGAACAAAACGTGGAACTGGCACGGCAAAAAGTAGGCAATAGCCCGCTGACACGGCTCATCACATTTGATATAAAAGATGCCGAACAAGTGCATCAGGAAATCGCCAATACCGATATGGTGATCTCCATGCTTCCGGCCATGTTTCACGGTATAGCTGCAAAAAAATGTGCTGAATTGGGTCGCGATTTGCTCACCGCATCATACGTGTCTGACGAAATCAAAGGCTTAGATGACGCCTTCAAAGCACAGGGAAAACACTGTCTGATGGAGTTGGGACTTGATCCGGGCATAGATCACATGTCGGCCATGCGCGTGATGGATGGCATTCGTGAGGCGGGTCATACGCTCATTGGATTTGAGACTTTTACGGGTGGTTTGCTAGCCGATGATCAATTGCATGACAATCCATGGAAATATAAATTCACTTGGAATCCGCGCAATGTTGTTTTGGCTGGTCAAGGGTATGTGAAGTTTGTGCAAGAGAGCAGATATAAATATATCCCCTACCACAAGCTGTTTCAACGAACGGAGGTGATTCACATCCCGGGCTATGGTTATTTTGAAGGCTATGCTAACCGTGATTCCTTGAAATACCTTGACCTCTATGATCTCAGGGGCATTCCTACGATGTATCGCGGCACACTGCGCCGCACCGGCTTTTGCAAGGGCTGGGACTTGTTTGTACAATTGGGCGCTACAGATGACACCTATGAACTAGAGCGTGTGGATGTGATGACGCACCGTCAGTTTGTCAATAGCTTTTTGCAATACAATCCCAATGATTCTATCGAATTGAAACTCGCACACTATCTCGGTATCGGTTTGGAGAGTGAAGAAATGTACAAATTGAAGTGGCTGGGCATGTTCAGCGAAGAGTTGGTAGGTCTTCAGAAGGGTACACCTGCGCAGATACTGGAACATATCCTCAAAAAGAAATGGACGCTCAATCCGGATGACAGAGACATGATCGTAATGTGGCACAAGTTTGATTACCTAGACAATGGTGTGCATAAGCAGATCCAGTCGCATTTGGTGGTAGAGGGCGAAGATCCGGTGAATACGGCCATGGCCAAGACCGTCGGGTTACCACTCGCCATTGCCGCCCGATTGGTACTTCAGGGCAAATTGAACAAACCGGGGGTGCATATTCCTACAACTAAAGACTTGTACACCCCCATTTTGGAAGAGCTGGAGAGTATGGGGTTTGTGATGAATGATAGAGAGGTGGAGGTGAAAAGCTAAATCGGAACGAAAAAATATTTCTGTTGTTTGAAATCCAACGAGCTACTTTGGTTCGTAACTAACCAGAACCTAAACTTTAGAACAATGCCAACAGCAACAACAGACGTACTAAAATGGAAAGAAGTGTACAGCCTCGGATTCTTAAATGCCGCGGTTGCCATTAGCTGGATTGCCTACCACGAATACCAGCCAATATTAATGACCAATCTGGGCATCACCCACTTGGTTGATTTCATGCTACTAGCCAAAGCTCTTGTGCTAGTCTTGATCCCTCCTATTGCCGGTGTTATTGCCGATTATATCCTCCGTAAAAACGGCAAATACTTGATCGTATTCACGGTGGGTATTGGGGCCACAGCCATGATCTTCATGGTGGTAGCCAGCATGATCTCCACGGCTCATTTGACAGACATGAGTACCATACTACCTTTCATGATTATCCTATGGCTTATCAGTATGAATATATTCGTAAGCCCGGCCAACTCAATGATTGAAGCCTTTGCACCTGCTCAAAAACTCCCAATTGTTATGGGATTTCTTTTCTTAGTGACGGAGCTAGTGTACGCCATCGAACCTGTGGTGGTGGCATTAGTGCTATTTTTTGGAGATACACTTACGTTCGTAGTAGGTGGTATCCTCATAGCCGTATCGGGCTATATTTTTCATCGCGTGTCCAGTGACGAAGTGTTACAACGCAAGCACCAGTTATTGGCAGCAGACCGTGTGACAGGGAAACAGGCAGTGATGTCATATATCTCAATTTTGATGGTGGGTCTATTTCTTGGTTTGGGCAAAGCCTTTCTAGTGGAGTTTCTGCCCGATCATTTGGAGACACAGTTTCCTGAATTTGGCGCGTATGGTGGATATGTTTCCTTCGTGATTCTGGGTCTTTGTGCCATCAGTGGATTTCTGATCAGTCGCAAAATTGCTACGCTCAGACTCTGGAAAGTGATCATCAGCAGCTTTGTAGTAGTGGTAGTAGGTGTATTGGTGCTCCTTTTCGCACCCACAGTTGAAGTGCTAATCGGTGGAGCACTTGTGGTAGCGGCAGGATTCACCATGCTCAACATCAGTGGGTTGCCCTATGCCATTCAAAATTTATCTGTGCGCCACGTGACGTACGGTGTAGGCATTTACATCGGAGCGTCAGAAGTACTTACCGGAGTGTTGGAATATTACTTATAAGCTCAATTCGAATCAAAATAAAAGACACTGCTCTCACATAGGGCAGTGTTTTTTTATGTGCATTACACCTTCACGAAATATCTTGGTTTCTCAGTTTTTAGCCCACCCATGCGTTCTTTGAAGGTGATCAACCCCTCCTGAGGCTTTCCCTCTTGGGATGACACACCCAGATCAAGATAGGTATGTGTTTTGCCAAAATGACGAACTATCTCTGCCAAAAGACCAACCATCGGACTATGTTGCTTCGCTGATTCGAGTGTGCCCGGCAAGAAGTAATACACCACATCAGGCGCCACATTGATCGTCACTACGGCCGTGACAATACTACCATCTACATACCCCACAAAGAAGTGATAACGATCGGGAAACGCTTGAACTAACGATTGTAGCCGATCAAGGGACACATTAAGCGTTAACCCCTTTTCCTTCCTACACTCGTTTAAAAATTCGTACACAGTTGCTAACTCACTTGCCGGTACTTTTTCTGTAGTGAACTTCAACTTAGCTAACTGCTTGAGTTTCTTTTCCTCCATTTTGTGCAGGTGAAAATCTTTCAGTGGGATGTAGTGATTAATGTCGGCATACATGCGCGAAAACCCAACCTCTCCCAACCAAGCAAAAGGGACAAAGCCCGAATAAATTATAGGTGGATGTGTAATTTCAATACGAGTGATTTTCTCCGTACTCAGCGCTTCACGCACCTCATTCCAAAACGACTCAAAAACCGGAAAATTAATCGTCCGCTTCTTTTTTTCGATGGAACCAAATAGTCCTTGGGGAAGACTTACGGCCAACTGCTTGCTTAGCGAAAAAACTACCTTGAAATCATCATTTTCAAAAACGCGAAGGTTCTTGTGCGCTTGAATGTTCAAATATTCCGGGTGATAAAAAATGCTCGGCGACTTGGACATGGAGGCAAACTACGCAGTTTTTTTGATTTTAGAAATTTGAATGGCTTCATTAGCAACACCTAATTAGTTAAGCAATTTTTTATGATGCTTTTGGATGAATATCTAGTCACAGATTTATCCTTCTTACTTTTACCCTATGGAATTCCTACCTGCCGATATCCAGTCCTACACCGACAATCATACTTCACCCGAAAGCGAACTGCTCCACCAAATCAACCGCGAAACGCACCTGCATGTGTTGAAGCCCCGCATGCTATCGGGGCATTTGCAGGGGCGCGTACTATCTATGATGGCACACATGCTGCACCCACGGCGCATTTTGGAAATAGGCACCTACACAGGCTATTCGGCGCTGTGCCTAGCCGAAGGGCTCACGGCTGACGGTAAATTAATCACCATTGACAAGAATGAAGAATTGGAGCCTCGGGTGAAGAGCTACTTTGCCAAGAGTGGCTTTGCGGATCGAATCGAGCTAAAAATAGGCGATGCGCTGGAGATCATTCCCTCGCTCACCGACACGTGGGATCTGGTCTTCATAGATGCCGACAAAGAAAACTACCTCAATTATTATAATTTAGTGGTCGGAAATGTCCGTCAGGGTGGGTTCATCATTGCCGACAATGTGCTGTGGAGCGGAAAAGTCATTGACCCAAAAGCCACAGACAAAGACACGGTGATGATCCGGGAGTTTAACGACCGGGTGCACAACGATCCACGTGTGGCGAACGTTCTACTGCCCATCAGAGATGGTCTGATGGTCTTACGAAAACTATGAAGCAAACCTTCCTTCTACTCCTTGTCTCTTTTCAGGTATCCGCCGGTGGGCCGCCCGTCCCCAGTCAGCTGCAGTTTGGCGGCATGACCCTCAAGATTACCCCCAAGGCACAAAACATCATTCAAAAACATGTGGACGCCCTGCATGCATCGCCCAAGCATCACCAGATGACGGCCGATAAGGCGCGGCTGTATTTCCCCATCATAGAGCGGATATTTGCCGAAGAGCGTGTGCCGGATGCCATCAAGTATTTGGCCATTCAGGAGAGTTCGTTGATACCGGATGCAGTGTCGTCTGCCAATGCGGTGGGCTACTGGCAATTCAAAGATTTCACGGCGCGTGAGGTGGGTCTGCGTGTAGACAGGCAAGTGGACGAACGCAAAAACATTGTATCAGCTACCTACGGAGCGGCCAAATACCTGAAGCAAAACAACTTCTACTACAACAACTGGATCTATGCCGTGATGGCCTACAACACAGGCAGAGGTGG
The DNA here is from genome assembly GCA_964589185.1 of uncultured Roseivirgaceae bacterium. GTDB lineage: Bacteria > Bacteroidota > Bacteroidia > Cytophagales > Cyclobacteriaceae > JAAEPI01. Next base: position 6,186 of record CAZPST010000074.1, read on the forward strand.
AGCAAAAAAGCACCTAGATGAATCCAATTTCGGTGTAAGTCGCATGACCATCGATGAAAATACACATTGGTACATTCTCAAGTTTTTGGCGCACTACATTGCATTCCGCGAAACAGCCACCGGTCCGCATTCGGAAGAGTGGCAACTGGCCGAATTTACCGCAGGTGCTAATCGAGACGTCAAGGATATTGGCAAAGAATTCAAGGTAGAGGAGGAGAAAATGCACGCTTATAACAAGTGGGTGAATGGCAAAATCCCAACCGACAAAACCTACACGGTGATTGTGCCTGTGCAAGGCAAAATTCCGGATGGATTGGTAGCGTACTCACGCCCTGATCATGGCCGCATCAAAGAAGCTACTGCTAAAAAATACCCCGATGAACTTATCCCCGGGCTGAAAACCAGCGAACAAACCACAATTATCAAAATGAATGGATTGCCTGCCATACTGGCCAATCCGTCAGACGATGTGATCAGCTTGGCTACACGAGCAGGCATCACAGAGAAGAAATTTCGATCGTACAACGAAATGCGCGAAACTGATGATTTGATTCCGGGAGAATTCTATTACACCAAAAAGAAAAAAACGAAAAGCAGCATCGCCTTTCATGTGGTGCAGTTTGACGAAACCCTCTGGGACATCTCGCAGCAATATGGCATTCGAAAGAGCAAACTAGCTGCCATGAATGGTATCAGCATCATAGATGAAATGGAGCCCGGACGCGTGCTATTGCTCAGCCGTAAGCTTGCCAAGGACGAGCAGGTGAAATATGTGGAACTGAAGAAGCCTGAGCCCGTCAAGAAAATCGAAGAAAAGAAAGTGGATGAAAAAGCTACCGTACCGGCTTACGCACCCGCCAGTGATCAATTTGACAAAGTAAAAATTCATACGGTGGCCAAAGGCGAAGGGCTGTGGAGCATATCTAAGAAATACGGTGTGACCGTGGAAGAACTGCAACGATGGAATAAACTAGACAGTGCCGACCAAATCAGTGAAGGACAAAACCTGCAAGTGAAAGCACCTATAGCAGAGCGCGCCAGCAAAAAAGAGGTGACGCAGTATGAGGTGACGAAGGGTGACAATTTGTTTCAGATATCTCGAAAATTTAATATGTCTATAGATGACATAATGGAACTCAATGGGATGTCTACGCCCGATATTTCCATTGGGCAGAAATTGAAGGTGTATAAGCAGTAATGCCCAACTCCCACTTCCAGTTCAAACAATTCCGAATAGAACAAGCGCTATCGGGCATGAAGGTGACTACAGATGGCTGCCTGTTTGGTGCGTGGTTGGCAGATCAAGTCAAAGGTGAAACTTATCAACGCGTGCTGGACATTGGAACCGGAACAGGCCTCCTCTCGCTGATGCTTGCTCAACAAATAGCTGCACGGTTTGATGCCGTCGAATACAGTGAATTGGCATTTGAAGAAGCAAAACAGAACGTGGCAAATTCACCTTGGTCTGCGCGTATTTCGGTTCATCAGGGCACCATTCAAGCATTTCAGCCGGACGCACCTTTTGATCTGATCATTTGTAATCCGCCCTTTTTTCATCAAAACCAAAAAGGAACGCATGCCCATCGCAATGCAGCCATCCATAGCGATACGCTACCCTCCGGTGAATTGGCACATGCGATTGATCGGCTACTGAGCCCCACAGGCGTAGCTTTTGTGATGTATCCTGCCCATGAGATGCAGGTGTTTAGCGGGGAAGTTCAAAAAATAGGAATGCGTCCGTATACCACCCTGCACGTGAAGGACAACCCAAAAGGCGAAGTGATCCGCGTAATGTGTGGATTTTCGAGAGTGGACCAACCGCCCATTGACGATCAACTCATCATCAAAACAGCATCCGGCGAATACAGCAGGGCATTCACACGGCTGCTGGCTGATTATTATCTATATCTAGAAGCCTAATCCTCGGGCTTTGGTCGTACCAGAGTCTTGTGCACGCTCGTATTCGCCCAATTAATGATTAGTCGGCGCTGCTGATCAGTAAGGCGCGCTTCAGGATGAGCCTTCAAATATTGCGGATGCGGCATATTCTTATCCTCAACTTCCTCGACTATTTCTTTAAGCAATTTTATTTTGGTACGTGGGCGCAATGTCTCCCACTCCGAAAAATTCAAATCTTCTCTGCCTTCACGCACATGCTGAATAACCGTCCATGAAATAGGTGCCACTTTCGAATACCATGGCCATTTGGTTTCCATCGAATGGCAATCGTAACAGGCCGCTCGTAAGATGCCGGATACTTCCGCCGAAATAGGAAGCGAAGAGTTATGAATGTCAGCCCGATTTTCAAGTCGTACTTCCGGATAATCGCCTCTAAAAAATTGCAGGACACCAAATGCTACCAGCAAAGGAAGTAGCACAAATTTCAACAGCTTACTCATCACCCATAAGTCTATTGGCGTTTCCTTCTGCCCAGTCTGCTAGTGTCTTGGTTTCTGCCTCGGTGAGCTTCATGTCGGGATATTTCTCAAGCATCTTCTCAGGGGGCATGGTGCCTTCTTCTAGCACTTCCAGTATCGCATCCAATTTGCCTATGAGATTCTCCACATCCATTTCGGTGAGCTGCGCCCACTGTAGTTTTTCACGTGCCTTTTCGTTGCGTGCATCCGGTTTGTGACAGCCCATACACTTGGCCTCTATCACCGTCATTACGTCTTCGGGATAGGCAATATTCTGGGGTGCTTCATCAGGTGAATGCTGTGAGGGCTGCTGCATACGTGGTGCTGCAGCCAGAATGGTCAGCGTGAAAAGACCACCGATCATCCAATGCAAACGTGTTGTTTTCATATTGAAATAAGTTTGACGAAAGGTACAGATTTTTTACAAAAACTGAATCAACGGTAGAGCCACTTGGTGGTGGTGTCTCCTACTCTGATCATGTAGAGGCCGGGCTGATCTTGTGCCAATGTCACCATCCATTTGCCGGAACTGGTTTGACGCACTGCATGCGTTATGGATCGTCCATTGAGATCAAACACGCCTATATCTGCGCTAGTGGATGTGGTGGAAATGTAAAATTCGGGACGATACGATGGATTTGGAAATAGCTCGTAGGTGGCCAATTGTCCGTTGATATTCGTCACATACTGCTCAGATGCGGCTATACGTGCCTCCACATAGCCACGCAGACCATATTTCACATGCCCACTGGTGCTGTAGTTAAAGGAATTTTGAAAGAAGCTATAGCTGAAATTGAAAGCATTGTTGAAATAGGTATCCTGCTCCACCCATGGATCAAAGAGTGCTTCCACTTGATCAAATAAGGGATAGAGATAGTCTGTTCGAAACGTGGTATTGAGCAATGCGCCAATGTAGGCTAGATACCGCTGCTCGTACGCAGGCACATCGAGTATCCGACGGGTGAGCGGACGAGGGTCAGACGGATGATAAAAGGATTCGAGATCGTAGGTGCCCCAATTCTGTCCGAGCCAATCAATGCCCCAGGTATTGTCTGTGTCATACGGGATGTAGTGGAAGATGCCCGTCTGCCCGTTGTAATACAGGTAGAAATTGTTTTTGTTGTAACTATAGCCATCCCAATGTCCGAGTATGGCCTCTACAGCCAACTGACGCAAATACATATCCACATCAAAATAGTCCTCAATGACCGAAGCAAAATTGGCAGACGAGGTGGTATTCAACGCATTGACGAAATTGACCAACTCGGCACGCGTATCTAACTCTTGGTTCATCTCCGATTCGTACATGTCGCCGTTATACACTTGACCATTATTCACGAGCGTAGCTCCATACGCACATTTGTATAAGAAGCCGATTTCATGCCCGAAGCGTCGATCCAGAAATTCATCATCCAATTGTTCCAAAATCAGATACGTGCCCATAAACTCACCGTTGATGTACAGCACAGCGGGTGCTACTCGGGCAGCAGGAACACCCATTTTCCGATAAATATGCATGGAGAGCAGTTCGCGCGCCATGGTGGGATCGTTCACATCAGGTTTGAGATTGATTTTCTTATGATCTCTGAATTTCTCACCTCCATATTCTCTAAAATCAATTTTGTAGGAGCGCTTGTCGTGTCCACGCGCCGTATTGCCACGCAGACGTACACCCACATTAGTACGCGATACGCCATTCAGTCTCGAATTGGTGAACTGCACTGTAGCCGACACATAAATAGATTCATACCTGTTTTCATCGGCCAATAAAAAAGTCTTATCCGAGGCTGACATGGTCAACCGGATCTCTGTCACTTCTAACTCCCGAAACAGATCATCATCTCCTGGATTTTGAATCTGGCCGTTTGCAACGATTGCAAAGCCAAAAAGTAGGAAAAATGAACAAAAACGAAGAAAACGCATGCTTGTAAGATGCTACTTTTCGATCAACTGGCAAAGTTCGGCATACCATTCCTCGCCGTATTTGCGCACCAGCGCACCCCTCAAAAACTTGTATACAGGTACTTTCAATTCCTTGCCCAAGTCACATGCAGGAGCGCAGATTTTCCACCTGTCATAGTTGAGCGCTTCCATGTCTCCGGCTTTGGTAACGCGTATGGGATATAAGTGGCAAGAGATCGGTTTTTGAAAATGCGTCTTGCCGTCTTTCCATGCCTGCTCAATGCTGCACTTGAGTATGCGCTGCTCATCATAAAAGGCAAACGCGCACTCCTTTCCATTGATCGTGGTGGTGGAGAAATCGCCCTCATCATCCAAAAGATATCCGCCATCCCGCTCCAGCACCTCTATAGCCTCCGGCGAAAGGTATTTTTTTACTTTGGGAATCACCTCTTCTATTTCGTCTAGCTCGTCGAAGAGCAACGGTGCGCCAAGATCTCCCTCTACGCAGCAAGCGCCCTTGCATTT
>CAZPST010000075.1:0-10949 GCA_964589185.1 uncultured Roseivirgaceae bacterium
GCTTGGCAGACGTTTTTCCCGAATTGGCATCCGATCCGGCATCCGGTTCGGTGAGACAGTAGCATGCCTTCCACTCGCCTGAAGCGAGTAGGGGAAGATATTTATTCTTTTGCTCCTCTGTGCCATAGTAGAGAATAGGAAGAGTGCCGATACCCGTGTGTGCACCGTAGGCGGTAGAAAATGATCCACCAATACCCACCACATCAGCGATGAGCATTCCGGTGTTAAAACTCATGCCCAATCCGCCATATTCTTCGGGGACATTCACCCCAAGCAGCCCCAATTCTCCAGCTTTGGTCATCAAAGACGGCATGAACCCCGGCTCTTGATGTTCCATGCGCTCTACGTGCGGATCAATCTCTTTTCTGATGAAATCTAATGTGGCAGCAGCCATCATTTTTTGCTCTTCGGTGAATTCTTCCGGAATAAAAATGTCTTCAGCGACAGTTTCTTTGACTAAAAACTCGCCTCCCTTTAATGTTTCTTTTTCAAGTGTCGATTCCATGATGTGTTGGCTTTCGGTATAATAAAATGGGTTAATTAGTATGCATGCATAACAAATGTATAAAAAAATATAGTATGCATGCATACTACTTTGTGGATTTTTTGATTATTCAGGCTGGATTGTCATGTGGAGGGGGTGAAGTGCGGGATTTTCATTGTGAAATGATACACGTATGCCGATTGTACACCATAGGCATCTACTTATGATGGAGAATTCGTTAACCACTCCTCAAATTCCTCTTTTACTGCATGCTTTAAGTGTTTATCTTTGTGGGGTACAGTTTTAATTTTTTTAACTAGCTAATGAGTTCTATACTTTCAACACGTTTTGATAACACCCTTGCCAAGGATTTCAGCAAGACTTTGAACGCGCGCGTGAGTGCCTATTTCAAGGATCGCAAGGAGGGACGTTATGCAAATGCCGAGATGATCGTGAAGACGATCTTTATGTTATCCTTGTACTTTGTGCCGTATGCGTTGGTTCTTAGCGGAGTTTTCACCAGCGGTTGGCTCTTTTTTGCATTACAGATTGTAATGGGTTTTGGTTTGGCCGGTATTGGTCTTTCAGTGATGCACGATGCTAATCATGGTGCCTATTCGCGCTACAAGTGGGTGAATCAGATCATTGGGTATTCCATGAATCTGGTCGGTGGCAATGCGACCAACTGGAAGATTCAGCATAATGTTAAGCACCACACATACACTAATATTGATGGACACGATGAGGATGTTTCGTTGAAAGGCGGAATCCTTCGTTTGTCACCCAACTCCGATAGAAAATGGATACATAAATACCAGCATATCTATGCGTGGTTTCTGTATGGTTTGATGACGATCAGTTGGATCGGCGTAAAGGACATCACGCAGCTAGTAGGCTACACCAAGGATGGCATGCTCCGTAAGCAGCAGCCCATTGGCAAAGCTTGGACGTGGATCATCACCACCAAGCTATTTTATTATGCCTATATTTTGGTGATACCCATAATCTTCAGCCCATTCGCATGGTGGATGACATTGCTCGGTTTCTTGGTGATGCACTATGTGGCCGGTTTCATCTTGGCGGTTATTTTCCAACCTGCACACGTGATGGAAGTGAACGAGTTTCCTACACCGGATGAGCACCAAATGATCAATGAAAACTGGAGTGTGCACCAACTGAAAACCACGTGCGATTTTGCGCCAAACAGCCGCATTTTTTCGTGGTACGTAGGTGGATTGAATTTCCAGATAGAGCATCATTTGTTTCCGAATATTTGCCATGTGCATTATCGAAAAATAGCCAAGATCGTACGTGAAACGGCAGAGGAATTTAACATGCCGTACAAATCGTACCGTACATTCTGGGATGCACTCGTATCACACGGACGTATGCTGTATGTCCTTGGTAGATAAAAGATAGTGAAATAGCACCCTCAGTTTTTGAAGGTCAAATGAAGGATAGCCAAGTTTTGGCTGTCCTTTTTTTATTCCTATTGACTGGCTTTTTACTAAAAAACTGCATCTTTATGTCAATCAATCTAATCACCTATGGCACTGGAAGCATTCTTGAATGAGCAAGGGTATCGTCTGGAGTTTACTGACGATGAAATCAGACTAGAGAAAAAATTGAAAATCAAAATCACCTCAATCATTGTGGGGGGTATTGGTATTGGCATTTTTGTAATGCTGGGTAGTTGGCTGAAAGACTCGGCCATACTCATGTACGTCATCTCATTGATCATCCTGCTGATTGTGATCAGATTTAATTACCGAGGTGCAAGACCCATTACCATTTTTGATTGGACACACAACACGATGATTCGAAAATCGGTTTGGTTTTTCCTAGATAGTCAATCCGTGAAGATCAATGGATATACGGGTATTGACTTACGTACCACCGACTGGTCTAGCCAATCTTCTGAGGGGGTGGACGAGTATCAGAAAACAATCTTTCTGAATACTGCTGATGGAGAGGTAGATGTAGTGGATTTCTACACCGAGGAAGAAGGCACAGAGCCCGAACTAAAGGAGATTATGCAGATCTTTCATAATTTCTTGATGGTGAAGAAGGATTAGTTTTATACCATTATCAGTCCCTGAGCATCATTTCTAAATTGCCTTGCCGCTTGTGACCTAGCCAAAGACGCTACGGTCATTGCAAATGCATGATCGCAGCGGCACAAAGTAGAGTGGAGAGCAGGACGATTGCTGCTACATACCCAAAAAGTATCGCTCCAAAGCACTCATACGCTTCGCAATTAAAAAACTTAATTCCTGACCACCATTCGGCCATGATCGGGGTTGGCTCGTTCGTAGAGCATCAGATTGATGCCGTCTTTCAGACCCACATCGGGCACGAGTATTCTGTCTACTTTGGACATCTCCATCACTTGGATGTAAATGTCTGACGCGGGGATGATTACATCGGCTCGGTCTTCGTTGAGTTGTAGCTTGAGAAGGCGCTCTTCGAGTGTGAGTCCTTGGAGCATTGTCACCACATCTTTGAGCTGCGTCAACGACATTTTGCGCACACTCTTTTTCACGGGAGAGAGTTCGAATAGCTTATTAATGTTGCCTCCCGTGCCAATGGCGGTGAGCGATCGGCCGGTTTTCACTTCTCGCCTGATCCAGTCGTTCATTTCGCTCCATACTTCAGGCGAATCGCGCTTGTTCAAGCGGCGTACCGATCCGATTTTGAAAGATGCAGATGCCTTTTTGATTCCCTTGGTGTAGTAGTTGAGCTCGGTGCTGCCTCCTCCCACATCCACATGTAGGTAGTTAGCATCCTCCATGGTGAGCATCACGGCCTTATTGATCAAGCGGGCTTCTTCGTCACCATCTATCACATGAATGTCCAGATCAAAATCTTTGCGTACCTGATCCAAAATGATGGGGCCGTTTTCGGATTCGCGCATGGCTGAGGTGGCACATGCATAGAGGCTATCTACCTGATAGAGATCTATCATGGTCTTGAAGGCTGACATGAGTTTGAGGAACTTGGCCTTGTTGATCTCACTTATGCGGCCGGTGGTGAACACATCATATCCAAGTCTGAGTGGGAAACGAATGTATTCTAATTTCTTAAACGTGACCGTGTGTTGGTATTCGAGGGTGTTGGTGATTTGTAGTCGTACGGCATTGGAGCCTATATCTATCGCGGCAATCTTCATTACTGTAAAGTTAAGACCATGCAGGTGAACGCGCCCGCGTTTTTTGTGGGTTTGTAGACGGATGGTAGACAGTGTTAGTCAGGATTGGAGGTTCATGTATTTCTACTTTTGAATGATCACAAAAAATGGACGTATGCGATATGTACAGCTCACCGTGCTACTTTTTGGCGGATTTTATTCGCACGCACAGCAAACACACGTAGTGAATTTGGCTTCAAACCAACCGCCACCTTTGGTGGCAGATGCTGGGCAAGATGTGCTCTTTTTTAGCGGAGTGGAAATAGGTGGAAATCCGACAGCCACGGGTGGCGTATCTCCCTATGTGTATGCATGGAGTCCGGGTGTTGACTTATCAGATTCGGAAGTGCCCAATCCGACTATTGATGCATTGAATAGCGAATTCACCTTTGTGCTCACGGTCACGGATGCCAATAACTGTACAGCTATAGATGAAGTGACCGTCACCCTTTCGCCACTTTCAGTAGTGAATGATGCGCAGATACGGGTGTATCCTACGGTGGCTTCACACTCCTTAACCATTGAAACTGCAGATCAACTAGTGAAAGTGAAACTTCTAGATATAAACGGTAAACAGCATAAAGCTGAATCGGTGCAAGGATTATCACATCAAATGAATGTACAAATGCTCAATCCCGGGCTGTATTTGCTCCAATTGGAGACTGTAAGGGGATTATCCACCATCAAAATTATCATCCAATGAAGCGATCCATTCTATTAGTACTTTCCGGTATCCTTTTGATGTGTGATCTGATTGCGCAGCAAACCATACATGCGGCCATCGGTGACTTTGTAGATATCACGATAGATGCAGCCCGAGGTGACCTTACGTGGCAAGTATCAACCGATAACGTGAATTGGGACGCTATACCTAGTGCGCAATCTGCTACGCTCATGTATGAAATTGCTGCTTTACCATCCTATTTCAGATTGCAAATAGAAGAAGGCACCTGCAACATTCATTATTCTGAGGTGCTTACTGTTGCGGATGAGTCGGCTGCACCCAAAGTGCTCCTATTTGTGTCCTATGAGCGCACATATTATTCAGAGTACAAAGTGATGCTAGAAGCGCTGCAAGCGCGAGGGTATGATGTAGAAGTGCGCAGTGCAGCCACAGGGTCAGCGTCTGTTTACACACTATCTGGTGATTTGAATGATGCGCTCAACCAAGTGCCGGGTAGTGATTATGCCACATTCACGTCCACCTTCGCCGACTTGTTCGGAACGGCATGGAATCCGGATTGGAATGCAACACCGGCGTTCATTCCTGTAGATGGGCGTATTCAAGATGTGGAGGATATGGATGAGTATGCCGCGCTGGTTATAGTGGGGGGAACAGGTGCATTGGATTATCGGGTAGATGGAAGTTATGAAACACAGTTTGGCGATGATGGGCGCGCTGTTTCCGCAGCAGATGTGCAGGCGGCTGCTGAGCACCTTAATTTCCTAGCCATTGACGCGCTTGGGCTGCATCGCCCTGTCATGGCTCAGTGCCATGGCGCTAGTTTGCCAGCTTTTTTTCGTTTTCCGGACACATCCGGTCCGGGTGCCGAGGCGTTGGGCTATTCCTTGCTCAAAGGAGGCCAAGCCACCGGTTTCCCAGATGAGACAGACTACTTGGCCGAATTGGATATTACGCCACGTGTCACAGACAAAGTAGTGGTATCTAGTCCGTATTTTCAACTGCCCACCGGAGCAAATCGGGTGATTACCACGCGTGATTGGTACGTGCAGACGGTGACACACGCGGCGCAGACGTTGCTCAATGTGATGGAAACGTATGTGGTACCCTTTGATCCTGTGTCTGTGCTTATTCTGCATGGTGGTGCCGTAGATACAGATAATTGTGGCTCGGGAAACAAGACGAATGATATACCGTGCAATTCAGGTTCGGGTCAGATGCCGGCTGATTATTCAGACGTGGAAGCCTTGCTATCTGCCAATTCAGCCAATGACGACTTTACATTTACTGTAGCTGAGGTTAATCTGACAGATGCAGGTCTGCCTTTTGATCTGAATAATCAAGCGGCCATTGAAGCATATTTAGCGCAATATGATGTGGTCTACTTTTATAAGCATTGGTCAACCGGAGTGACGACTAGCTTGCAGAATGCATTAGTAGCGTATGCTGACAATGGAGGTGGCGTGGTATCCAATCACCATGGCATGTACAACGACATTGATGGAGCTAACAACAAAGACATACTTGCGTCGCAAGTCGTTGGTGTGCAGTCAACACAAGCAGGCTGGGGGCAAAATTTGACCACCTATGATCTGTTTATGACCAATTATGGTCATTTCATCACTACCTATGGTATCACCCTCGGCAATGTAGCGGAGGCGCCCGGCGGGTGGTCTACCTTCCCGATAGTGCCCGGAACGAATGCAAGTCATTCGTTTTATCAAACAATTGAAATTTGGGATGAGTTGTACACGAACATGGCCTTTGTAGGAACACCCGTATTTGGCGATGGTATAAATGAGATTACTCCGCTTTTGTCCAATAATGTCGGAGGTGCCATTTCGCATACGTCAGGGATAGCACGACGGATAGATCCATCTGAAGACGGCACGGTAGGTCGCGTAGTGTATTTCCAGCCGGGAGATATCAAAGGGAATACGCATGTGAGCCATCCATTTGGTCAAATGCTGCGCAATGCTGTAATGTGGGCAGGAGGGGAAACCAATTCCACTTCAAGTATATTACCTGTTTCGTTACTACAAATGAGCGCCAGGTCATTGGGTTCTACTATTCAGATTGATTGGTCTACCGCGACCGAACTGAACAATGCGCGTTTTGAACTATTTAGGAGCGTAGATGCGGGTCATACATGGGAAAAGGTATACGAGATTCAAGGTGAGGGAACTACGTCGGCAAGACAAGATTATAGTTGGCTAGATGATCGAGCTGAAGAAGGAATTAACTATTATCGATTACATCAAATTGATCATGACGGGACTGTAGTAATTTTAAAAACAGTCTTTGCGATACTATCTTATTCCAACGCTTTTGATGTAGCCATATTTCCCAATCCCACTTCTAATGAATTGTATTTTGATTTGCCGGGTGTATTGCCGCAGGAATCTATCCGCGTATTTGACTTAGCAGGAAATGCATTGCGCCCTATTTGGAAGGGCCCTAGGTCAATTGAAATGAGTCACTTGCCTCCGGGTCAATACATTGTGCGTTTTTCGATGGCCGGATTTCACAAAAGCTGGCGAATAGTAAAAGAATAAATTGCGTAATGGAATAGTCACTTCAAGCCAATCTCACTTTCGCGCCACTATCACAGCGGATTTGTCTCTGAAGGTCACCCGATCTCCAATGACCAATTTCTTGCGCTTGCGGGTTTCTACCTCGCCATTTACATGTACGGTACCATCCTCAACAAATTGCTTGGCTTCTCCGCCAGAGGACGTCCAATTGAGTATTTTGAGCAGTTTATACAGCTCTATGTATTCGTACTTCAGTAATTGAAATTCTTCCATTAGGCTATTGTTGCGCCGTTTTCGGCTTGTTCATCCGGTGTGACAGCCACTAGCTTGCCGTCATGATTCTCTGCAAAGAGCAACATGCCTTGCGACTCCACGCCCATGATCTTGCGAGGTGCCAAATTGGTCAATACAACCACCTTTTTTCCTACCATCTGTTCTACTGTGAAATGCTTGGCTATGCCGCTCAAAATGGTTCGCTTATCCAAGCCGGTATCTACTGTCATTTTGAGCAATTTATCGGATTTTTCTACCGCCTCGGCGGTGAGTACTTGACCCACTCGGATATTCATTTTCATGAAATCATCATAGGTGATCTGGTCTTTGGCAGGTGCTACATGTGCCGTTTCTGCTTGATTAGCTACTTTGGTGTCCATTAGGTTTATTACTTGTTTTTCGATAACATCATCTTCTATTTTGTCGAAAAGGAGGGTAGCTGGTTGAATGAGTTGACCTGCCGTCAGCAAATCGAGGGCTTTGGCTTTTTCCCATGATAATTCATCCATGCCGAGCATCACACGCAGTTTTTCGGCTGTGCGTGGAAGGAATGGCGCACTAAAGGTGGCTAGCGCTGCGCCAAGTTGTAAGCTCACATTCATGATGGTCTGCACACGTGCTTCATCCGTCTTGATCAATTTCCACGGCTCGGTATCGGCTAGGTACTTGTTGCCAATGCGTGCCAGCTCCATCATCAGGCTCAGCGCTTCTCTAAACTTGAATTGATCCAGTGCCTCTTCAATCTTATTGGGTAGTAGTTTAGCCGCATCTAGGGTTTGCTCATCGATGAGATGTAGTGCACCTTGCGCCGGCACTTTCCCATCGTAAAACTTGTGCGTGAGCACCACGGCGCGGTTCACGAAATTTCCAAAAATGGCTACAAGCTCACTGTTATTGCGTGTTTGGAAGTCCTTCCAAGTGAAATCATTGTCTTTGGTCTCCGGTGCATTGGCCGTGAGCACATAGCGAAGCACATCCTGCTTGTCGGGCAATTCTTCCAGATATTCATGCAGCCATACAGCCCAATTGCGCGATGTAGAGATTTTGTCATTCTCCAAATTCAGGAATTCATTAGCCGGTACATTGTCTGGCAGTATGAAACTTCCTTCAGCTTTCAATATGGCAGGGAAGATGATGCAGTGAAATACGATGTTGTCTTTGCCGATAAAATGCAGCAATCGGGTATCGTCCTTTTTCCAATAGTCTTCCCAATTCTTCCCATTGGCGGCTGCCCATTCTTTGGTGGCAGAGATGTAGCCGATGGGCGCATCAAACCACACGTAAAGTACTTTTCCTTCTGAGTTGGGAGCAGGGACAGGTATGCCCCAATCCAAGTCCCGCGTGATCGGGCGGGGTTGCAAGCCATTGTCTAGCCAGCTTTTGCACTGACCATACACGTTGGGCTTCCACTCTTTGTGTTGTTCCAATATGTATTCTCTCAGCCAAGGCTCATACGTGTCGAGCGGTAAATACCAATGGGTGGTGTCTTTAAGTACCGGCGGTTCACCACTGAGCATGGAGCGTGGATTTTTTAGTTCAGATGGACTGAGCGTGGAGCCACATTTCTCACACTGATCGCCATACGCTTCTTCATAGCCGCAGTTGGGGCAGGTGCCTTTGATGTAGCGGTCAGCCAGAAATTGTTGTTCTTTTTGATCAAAGTACTGTGCGGAGGTTTTCTCTACAAACTCGCCTTTTTCATTCAATGTCCTGAATATTTCAGAGGCAGTTTCGTGGTGAATCTTGGCGCTTGTGCGGTGATAGATATTAAAGCTGATCCCAAAATCTTCGAATGATGTTTTGATTTGCTCGTGGTATTGATCCACCACTTGCTGCGGTGTTTTCCCTTCCTTGCGGGCGCGCAGGGTGATGGCCACTCCATGTTCGTCAGACCCGCAGATGAATGCCACGTCCTTACCTGTCATGCGCAGGTATCTTACATAGATATCTGCCGGTACATATACACCTGCTAAATGACCAATATGGACGGGTCCATTGGCGTATGGAAGGGCGGCTGTGACTGTGGTGCGGTTGAATTTCTTGGACATGCGTGAAAATGAAGGTGCAAATATATCTAGCTATAGAGGGAATGCATCCTTTGGTGAATAAATATGGATTCAAATTCTACCAATTCATTTGCCCAAAAAATGTTCTAATGCATTTTTAATCATATTGATTTACAATGAGGGCTGAGAATATCTAATTTCACTTTCAAGTAAATGGGTGCAATATGAAACTACTCCTGATCGAAGATGAATTATCTGTTGTCGAATTCCTCTCGCGAGGGTTGAAGGAGCAGGGTTTTGATGTAGCGGTGGCTATGGATGGACGCATGGGTGCCGATATGCTCAGTCGGTTTCGCTATGATATGGTGCTGCTAGACATTATGCTGCCAGAAAAAAACGGCATGCAAATCCTCCAAGAAGTGCGGGCGCAAAAAGACAAAACACCTATAATCGTCTTGACGGCATTAGGAACCACAGAGAATATTGTATCCGGCCTTGAATTAGGTGCAGATGATTACCTAGTGAAGCCTTTCAAATTTGATGAGCTAGTAGCACGTATCCATGCAGTTCACCGCCGGTTGGCCAATGTGGAGCAAGGAAGCAAGGGGCAGATGTATGTCTTTGAAGACATTGAAGTAGATGACAAAGCAAAGTTGGTCACACGATCAGGGGAGAAAATCACTCTTACGGCTACTGAATACAAGTTATTGGTATATCTCATCAAGAATGCACATCAGGTGTGCTCGCGCCAGCAGATTCTCAATAGTGTTTGGGGAATTGATTTTGAGATGAGCACCAATATCGTGGATGTGTACATCAACTACCTCCGTCGCAAGATCGAAAAGAAGCACTTGCCTGCCGTGATCCATACCGTTTTTGGCATGGGATACGTAATGCGCCTAGAGTCATGATTCGTCTGCGCATCGCCTTGCTTTTCTCGGTACTCACAGGATTAGCGCTCATGCTCTTTATGAGTTTGGTTTTCATGACATCTCGATTCAATGTTGAAAAACATTTCTTTGATGATTTGTTTGCCAGAGCCAGATTGGTGGCTCAGGTGGAGTTGGAAAAGGATGAACTCACCGCTGAAATCTATGATGAAATCATCAACAAACACACTGAGAAATTGCCCGATGAACAGGAGCTTATTGTGGATGTAGTGGATCTGGAGCAGGCCTTGGCCACTGGACTGATCGCAGAAGATGTGGCGCAATCGATCCTTGACAACAAGCGGATTTCATATCAAAAATTGGATCGGCAATGGGTAGGTATTTTCTACGCCGACAATGAGGGTGATTTTATCATTTTGATGTCGGCGCACAATGAGGAAGGGAAGGCTGAACTGTCAGAACTACTAAAAAATATGCTCTATGGCCTGCTTATTACTATGCTGTTGCAATTTGTGGTTGGTTATTTCTTTGCCCGATCCATTACCTATCCACTCATAGCTATAGCCACGCAAGCAGAGCGTATCAGTACCAAGGATATGACGAGCCGATTCACCAGACGCAATAGAAAAGATGAATTGGGGCAGGTGATCTATCGATTAAATGAAATGCTGGATCGATTGGAGTTTGGCTTTGATACGCAGCGCAAATTCATCTCGCATGCCTCACACGAGCTCAAAACACCCCTCACTGTGATCATGGGCGAGTCTGAATTGGCACTTAAAAAGGAAAGAAGCATTGCTGAATACGTAGACTCAATTCAGGTGATTGCCCATCAGGGTGAAAAACTCACGCTCATACTTTCAGGTCTTATCCAACTTACAGAGGTGAGTTCT
>CAZPST010000076.1:0-10921 GCA_964589185.1 uncultured Roseivirgaceae bacterium
CGTTGAGGGGCATTGAGTTCGTCAAGGTAGGAGGGATGGAGCGCGTCAGACATGGCCGCAAAACTAGTTTGTTCTCTTAAATTAGGTGGTGCCTAAAAATGGATGCCTTTTCTATTTGAAACTGTGCTGATAATTGCATAGATGATGTACTAGTTTGTATAGATGTTTGTCAATTAAGAAGTAAAAATGGCTTCTTTTGGTATCCTACCGCAGATGGTTTTTTATACATTTGACGCCTCGAAATGAATTTGGCTTATGTCATAGCTACAATAATGAAACGAAAACCTAAATATGCCATTAATCACCAACGACGCTACCATTTTCGGAATCCTCATGCTAATGCTCGGGCTGGTGTTTTACACCTCGGGTCTGGATCATCCGTTTTGGAAAAAATTTTATACTTGGGTACCCGGCTTGTTGCTTTGTTACTTTCTACCCTCCTTGCTGAAGGCCGTTGGACTCATTGATCCTACCCAATCCAAACTGTATTTTATGGCGTCTCGCTATTTGTTGCCCGCAGCGCTGGTGCTGCTCACGATTAGTGTGGATTTGAAAGAATTGGTCAAGCTGGGACCCAAAGCACTGATTATGTTTTTGACCGGAACTGTAGGTATCGTACTGGGTGGTCCGTTGGTTATTTTGCTTTTTCAAGCCGTAGCACCTGATTTGGTATCCGGCGATATTTGGAAAGGCATGGCCACCATAGCCGGATCGTGGATAGGCGGTGGTGCCAATCAAGCGGCTATGAAGGAAGTGTTTTTGGTGGATGATGTCACTTTCTCCAAAATGGTGACCGTGGATATCTTGGTAGGAAATATTTGGCTGGGAATGCTGATAGCAGGTGTGGGAGTGGCCAAGTTGATTGACCGCAAACTCAAGGCCGACAATACAGCCATAGAGCAACTGAAAGTGAAGATGGAGACATATCAAGCCAGCATTGCCAAAATACCCACATTGACTGACATGATGAAAGTGCTGATGGTTGCCTTTGTGGTGACGGGACTTGGGCATTTCGGGAGTGATTTGATTGTTCCGTTTTTGACTGAAAATTACCCGTGGCTAGAGAAGTACAGCCTCACATCCGGTTTCTTTTGGTTAGTAATCATTGCCACTACATTGGCTGTGGCTTTGTCATTTACCAAGCTTCGAAGGTTGGAGGGTGTAGGCGCATCGGTGATGGGGCGCGCGTTCATCTATATTTTGGTGGCTACCATTGGCATGAACATGGACATACTGGCCATTTTTTATAATCCCGGATTGTTTCTGATGGGGTTTGTCTGGATTGTTTTCCATGTGATACTGCTTGCCATTGTAGCCAAATTGATCAAAGCACCTTACTTCTTCATAGCGGTAGGTAGTACGGCTAACGTGGGTGGAGCTGCATCTGCACCTGTTATTGCATCAGAGTTTCATCCGTCTTTAGCACCGGTGGGCGTGCTAATGGCCGTGTTTGGCTATGTGATAGGTACCTATTTTGCCTATCTCTGTGGCTTGATGATGCAGGGGTTGGCGGGATGAGTGATTTGATGATGCGGTGATTTGATGATGAATAGAATTGGTAATTTTACTAAATGACAGCAGCGGTAAAAGAAATATTGGCTCTGAGCGTGAAAGAGCGTCTTGAGATCATTGATCAGATATGGGAAAGCCTATCGAATGAGGAGAAGGATCTATTACCTGTTTCAGAGAATCAGATAACGGAAATCAAACGACGGAGAGATTTGCACCGGAAAGGTGATGTAGAGGTGCATACATGGGAAGAAGTGAAAAGAGCAATCCGTGAGCGAAAGGTTTGATTTGAAAATTGACTTTAGTGCCAAAATGGACATTCTGGAGGCCATTGACTGGTACGACGCTCAAGTTATTGGCTTAGGAGATTCATTTGAAACTCAGGTTGAGCACTGTTTTGAAGTGATTGTCAACAATCCGATGCAGTATCAGATGCTTTTCGAAGATAATAGAGCAGCTAACTTAAAGCGATTTCCATATAGGGTATTTTATTTTCTGGAAGACCGGACAGTTATGGTAATCGGCGTTGTTCATATGAAACAGCA
Source organism: uncultured Roseivirgaceae bacterium (assembly GCA_964589185.1). Classification (GTDB taxonomy): domain Bacteria; phylum Bacteroidota; class Bacteroidia; order Cytophagales; family Cyclobacteriaceae; genus JAAEPI01. The sequence goes on from CAZPST010000076.1 coordinate 2,055, forward strand.
TCCATTTATTTGGCAAGGGAGAAAATGAAGCACATCACCGTTCCTATTCGAACACCGTATCATACGCTTAATCAATTGACCGAGCAGACTGAGACGATCTGGTTTGCCTGCCACGGACAAGGGCAATTGGCCGAATATTTTATCAAGAAGTTCGAAGGACTTGATCCTGTGAAAAACTTCATCATTGCGCCTCAGGGCATTTCCAAATATTACCTCAACGGTTTCACTGGGCGTGTAGGTGCCAGTTGGATGACCAAGGAAGACCGACTTACTGAAATAGACAATCAGCAAACACTATTACAAGCCATTTGGGATCTGGAGGTGGGAGAGGTACTGGGCAAACGGGTCATCTTCTTTGGATTCTCTCAAGGAGTGGCCACCATTTCTCGCTTTGCGGCCTTCTCTAAACTGCCATTTGATACGCTCGTGCTGTGGGCGGGTGGGTTTCCGCCGGATATTCCCACGGGAAGTTTCGACCACTTGAGTGGTAAGGAGACTTTGCACTATTTCACCGGTCATGACGATCCGTACTACAAACCTGAAATGCTCCACACACAGACTGATCTGGTTTTGGCTGCCATGGGCAAAGCACCGCACACTACGTTTTTTGACGGAGGGCATACGGTGATTCCTGAGTTGCTGAAGGAAATATAAGTCCGACGGGTCAGAGCCCTAGATGTCTTTAAAAGCAAAACGGCCACCCATCAGGCGGCCGTTCAGACGTATTAAAACACCAACTAGAGGTTTAAAATGTATAACTCATAATTGTCTTCTTGTCGGCTCTGTAGAAGATTTGTCCGGTGATGGCATCATAATCATACATGGGCTCTTTATCACTAAGCAGCAGACGGCCTAATTCCTTACCGGTTGTGCGATCTACTTTCACCAATCCTGAGGCATCTTTTTGGTTGCCTTCACCTACGATAGAGAGTACCATTACTAAATCACCTTTTGTAGTTGTGGCTTTGAATTTCTTTTGGGCTGCTGCACCGGCAGAGGCCATCACGCTACCCCAAGCGTCAGCCTGCTGTGCATACATTTTACTTTGTGCAGTGGCTCCACCATATGGCGATCGTGACATTCCTGAGTTCATTGAAGACTTGGCTGCCGCATAGGCTGCTGCTGCTTGCAAAGTACGCAAAGCTATTTTGGCCGCTAAACTCATGCCCGGCGCTTTCCAATATTGCTGCCAGCGCACGGTTCCGTCGGTATTAAACATCAGCATGTTATTTGAACTTGTAACCAGATATCCGCCATTTACTAGCTGAATTCTTTCGGGAGACTCATCGCCTTGAAACATTTTTGAAAGTCCTGCAACCAATACCTTGTAATCTCCTTGTCGAAGGTCGACTTCATATAGATTCCCTTCAATAAGCATGAGTTCTTTATCGAAGAAAGGTTGGTAGCGCATGCTAGGTACAGAGAGCATGCCCTTTTTGTCCCATACTTTGTTTCCATCATAATTGATGAGCCCCAGTCGCCCTTTATCGTCGGTGTACATGATGCCTGTGGCACATATTTGATCAATACTGATACCCGATATTTTTTCGTCCCAGATCGTCTCTCCGTTTTCTTTGTTTAGCAGTTTCAGTTGCTTGCCTTTGGATGTCACAGCTATTCCGTTTGCACCCAAATCCACTACATCTCCATCAATTTTCTTAACCGACCACTTAGCCTTGCCGCTCGCCAAATCATAGAGTGTGAATTTGCCATCATCAATGATCACTACACCATATCCGGTTGCCGTCATGCTTGGGATTTCTTTGAGTTTCATTTCTACCTCCCAGAGTTTCTTTCCGTTTTGCATGTTTACAGCCACGAGATAGCCACTATTGTTGCGTTTCTCGAAGAAATAGCCGGTTGATAGGTCAATGCTTAGGTCAAAACTCTCGAATGTTTCCTTTTTGCTTGGCGTGTTATATTCCCAAACCGTCTTGCCTGTTTTGCCATCTAGTCTGGCAATTTTAGTTTTTCCGGCAAGCATCAAATCGCCATTTTCAGCTATAAACGGATACGCATCTATGGCAATGGAAGTCGTTTCCCATGCTACTTTTCCACTTGGCAATTCCACCAATTTGGTCACTTCATTCCAAATGTCCTTTTTCACATCTACCACATATGAAGCAGAAAATAAGACGCTTCGTAATTCAGGTAGATAGGTTGTGCCATTGTAATTGAATGTGTTGATTTCTTTACCCAATATTTTCACTACAGGCATATTGGCCAGTTTCGGACTGACTACTTCTTTTCCCGTCTTAATATTCACGATGGAGTAGTTTTTACTAAAACCATCATTGTATTTGATCTCAATGAATTGTCCAATCTCAGGTACTTCCTCGTCTTCGAGCAAACTTATCAGTTCACCAAATACACGATCTGCCCCAAGATTTTTCATATCAGGTCCTTTCACCTTTGCCGTACCCAGCATGATGTCTGATTCCCACAGTTTGGCTCCTGTTTTCATATCAAAGCCATACAGCTTGAAATCGTCAGTGCCTACTAGCAAGACATTTACTTCGGTAGATTTGGTCCAGGTGATCTCTTCGTCTAAACCAACTTTCCAATTTGGTTGGTTTTGGGCAGTCACAGTAAGTGATGCCAGACACAGGAGCGCGAGGCTCCTTTTAAAAACTTTCGATAAGCTCATAATTGTTGATTTGAAATTTTCATCGAATCTAGAGCGCATTTTGAGCAGACGATATACCGTAAAACCCGTATTTTCAAAAACTAGTAACAGTCTCTTAACAATGAAAATCAGAGGTATTGCTGTTTTAAAAGATTGGCATGGATCCTAACATCACTCAGACCAACACGTGCTTGGCTAGGATGATTTGCACGTCATATACATTCACGGATTTGTTAAATGTCTTTTTGATGCTGGGCGCTTCTTCACTGCCAATCCAAATGTGTAGTTCGGCATCCAAATCAAATGTGCCGGCTGTCTCAACACTAAAACGACTGATACTCTTATACGTGATGGACAGATACTCAATTTTCCTTCCCGTCAGTCCTTGTTTGTCAATGAGGATCAAGCGCTTGTTAGTGAATATGAAAACATCCCGTATGAGCTTGAATCCAAGTTCTATGATCTCTCCATCGATGATCAACTTGCCGAATTCTTGCTGCAATTCTTCCTGGCTCACTGATCCCGCATTGCCTATTAATCTTGAAAAAAGTCCCATTTTTGATATGCTGTTTAATTTCTTACGTGTCTGGCTTTTCAGAATATGCCCGTTTTTTTGCCGTGGTAGCTAGACTCCACAATTGCGCATCCAATTTGGTTAAAAAAAATAGAATCGCCCAATCTACATGGAGCTGAACACTTATTTTTCCATTTCCACTAAACTTGCCCCATGTTCCATTTGTCGTTCCCTATTTCACCGCGTGTTGAGAATATCCAGCTGAAAAGCAGAATAGTTTCCATGGGTTCGTGCTTTGCCGATAGCATTGGGCAGCAAATGGCAGATCACAAATTCGATGTATTGGCCAATCCCTTTGGTATGATCTACAACCCGATCTCACTTGCGCAATTGCTCGCTGATGATGTGGATGAGCAAGCGGTGCTGGAACATCAAGGTGTACATTTTCACTGGCAAGCGCATGGTGAGGTATCTGCTTTGAACGCACGGGAGTTACAGACAATTTTGACTGTTCGTAGACAGCAATTACAAGAGCGATTGACTGATGCCGATTGGCTGATTATCACCCTCGGAAGTGCATTCGCGTATCGACTAAAATCTACAGGTCGAATAGTGGCCAACTGCCATAAAGTGCCGCAATCGGAATTCACCAAAGAACTATTGAGCGCTGAGGAGATGATAGTCACTCTTTCACAAGCAGTGAAAAAGCTAGAAGCTAACAACTCGCGGCTCGGGGTTATTATTACCGTCAGTCCCGTGCGCCACATCCGCGATGGATTAGTAGAGAACAACCACAGTAAAGCCCGATTGATTGAAGTGGCGCATGCGCTTTGTGAGCAGGCGGAAAATGTGCAGTATTTCCCTGCCTACGAAATCTTGCTAGACGAACTGCGCGATTATCGGTTTTACGCCAATGATCGGGTGCATCCGAGTCAGGAGGCTGTTGAGTATATATGGAATCGCTTTTCGGAAACGTACTTTGATGATTCCACGCGTGCATTTATTGCTGATTGGCACCAAATCCGGAGTGCGCTACAGCACCGTCCGTTTCATCCGCATTCGCAAGGGCATCAGCAATTTTTGAATGCCACACTGGCCAAATTGAACAAGCTATCAAGCCAAGTGGATGTAAGCGCAGAGGTATCTTTGCTGGAAAGACAGCTGCAATAGGATCACTTGCGGCTTGTATGTTTCGTCCTTCTTTCATTCAATCTACTATACAGATGACTAACCGTCTTGCTAATTCCTCCAGCCCGTATTTGCTCCAACATGCCGACAATCCGGTGGATTGGTATCCGTGGGGAGAGGAGGCGCTGAAAAAAGCCAAAGACGAAGACAAACCGATCATTGTGAGCATCGGCTATAGCAGTTGCCACTGGTGTCATGTGATGGCGCATGAGTCGTTTGAAGACTCGGCAGTGGCTGCTTTGATGAATGCGCATTTCATCAATATAAAAGTGGACAGAGAGGAGCGCCCGGACGTGGATCAGATTTACATGGATGCCGTGCAAAAGATGGGACTGAATGGCGGTTGGCCGCTCAACGTATTTCTTACGCCCGATCAAAAACCGTTTTACGGAGGCACGTATTTTCCCAAAGAAGGATGGAAAGGCTTGTTGCAAAATGTGGCCGATGCATTCAAAAATAACCGACAGCAAATTGAGGAATCGGCCAATCAATTTGCGACAGCCATTGGTCAGTCAGAAATGGCCAAATTCAATCTTACTTCTTCCGATTTCGCTTTTGAAGAGGAGCAAATGGATTCCCTTTTTGAAAACTTGAGTCAACGATTTGACCCAAATGAAGGGGGGATGAACAAAGCACCCAAATTCCCCATGCCGGCCATTTGGGAAATGCTGAGTACGTATTACGCCCGCACGGGCAATGAGTTGGCAGAAGATCATCTCCTTTTCACCTTAGAGAAAATGGCCAATGGAGGCATCTATGATCAGGTAGGCGGAGGCTTTTCGCGCTATTCGGTGGATGGTGAGTGGCATGTACCACACTTCGAAAAAATGCTGTACGACAATGGGCAATTGCTCTCAGTTTTTGCGCAAGCTTACAGTATTAGTAATTCACTACAATTCAAGGAAGTGATGCTCGAAACAGCAGAGTGGATGCAGCGCGAAATGTTGGACAAATCGGGTGGATTTTATGCCGCATTGGATGCCGATAGTGAAGGCGTGGAGGGCAAGTTTTATGTTTGGACGATCGAGGAAATAGAGGCGCTTGCCGGAGATGATGCGCAATTGATCAAAGCCTATTACGATGTGCAGCCACAGGGCAATTGGGAGCATGGAAATAATGTGCTGCGCAAGCGAATGGCCGATGAAGCATTTGCGAAAGCGTTTGGCGTGTCAATGAGTGAATTGAATGCTGCGATTGCTCGATTTAAAAAGACCGCATTGGCCGAGCGTGACAAACGGATTCGTCCGGGTTTGGACAGCAAACTCATTGCCGGATGGAACGGACTCGCATTGACAGGACTTTGCCGGGCGTATCAAGCTACGGGAGAATCGATTTTTCTTGAATTAGCTACTGACAATGCCCGTTTTCTTCTTTCATTGGTGAAAAAGGATCGATTGATGCGCTTTCCGTCTGGCAATTTGGAAGGCTTTCTGGAAGATTATGCTGCCGTGATTCAAGCATTCATTGCCTATTACCAAACCTCATTTGATCCACAGTATTTGAATGCTGCCAAAGCACTTACCGACCGGACGATTGATGCGTTTTTTGATGAAACCGAAGGCTTTTTCTATTTCACCGGCGATGAAGCCGAATCACTCATAGCGCGTAAGAAAGAAATTTTTGACAATGTGATCCCTTCGTCAAACTCCATGATGGCGCGGAATCTCTTTCACTTGGGCACACTGCTGTATGAAGACCGCTACACCACACTTGCCAAGGAAATGACCGGATGCATGACCACTTTGATTCCACGCGAACCGGAGTATTTATCCAACTGGGCTACTGCCGCTATGGAGATGAGCAGCGATTTTGCCGAAATCGTGATCGTGGGACCGGAGTACAAGGCGTTTGCTAAGCAAATTCATTCACTGCATTTGCCTAATAAAGTCATCAGCGCGGCAGCCAAACCTACCGATCAAGCTATGTTCGAGATGAAGGACATGAAAGATGGCGAAACGACCATTTTTGTATGCTACAACCGCACGTGCAAGTTGCCTGTGATGAGCGTGGAGGAGGCAGTGGGGCAATTGAGATAATTGTAGATTTGTTTTAATCTATGGAACAGCTAAAAAATATTCACCCCGGAGAAATACTGAAGGAAGAATTTTTGATTCCTATGAATTTGTCAGCGTCCAAATTGGCAAAAGAGATAGGTGTTCATCCTTCTACAATTAGCAAAATTATTAATGGGTCAAATTCAATTAGTATCGAGACGGCAATTCGTTTATCGCAGTATTTTGGCAATTCTGTAGTGTTTTGGATGAAACTTCAGTATGAATTTAACATGCGGAAAAACCAACACATTACCGGAACTTATTCTTTAGAGGCTACCCTGCATGAATTATCTTCAGTAGCCAATATAAGGCGGCTGAATTCGTCAATCGCGCAGTTGAAATCATCCAAAAGACGAAGACCTAATCACTGATTCCTTGCCCTACGCCGACATCATCCTGCCCATTCCCGTTACCCGCACGTATACGTACAGGGTGCAGCCGCATCAGCAGGTGCAGGTGGGTTCGCGGGTGATTGTGCAGTTTGGCCCCAAGAAAATCTACACCGGCTTGGTGGCCAATGTCAAAGACGAGCCGCCGCTCACCGATCAAGCCAAAGACATCATAGAAGTGCTGGACAATGCGCCCATCGTCAATCGCATTCAAATCGGCTTTTTCGGGTGGCTGGCCAACTACTACATATGCACCGTGGGTGAGGTGATGAATGCCGCCATTCCCGCCGGATTGAAGTTGACCAGCGAGGCATTCGTAAGTCTCAATTCGCCCGGTCAATGGCGCGATCAACCTGCTTCTGAAAAGGAAGACATCATCGTGGCGCAACTCAAAGACAAAGAATTGTCGCTCAAGGAAATCGGTGAACTGATTGGCCTGAAATATCCACAGACAGTCGTTAAGTCACTCGCCGATCGAAACATTGTGCATGTGTATGAAAAGGTGAAAGATAAATACACACCCAAATTCCTGCGCATGGTTCGGCTTACGGAGACGTTTGCCGATCCCGACTATTTGGAAGCGCTCTTTGCCGAATTGGACAAAAATCCGAAACAACTAGATGTGCTGTTGGCTTATCTGCGCACAGTCAATGTGATGGAAAATCCGGCCAAGAACACCGCTGGCATGATCAAATCCCAACTGGCCAATGAAACCGGTATTTCTTCCCTCAACACCCTCATCAAAAAAGACGTGTTTGAGGAATGGGAGCAGTTGATTTCGCGCTTGCCCGAGATCACGACAGACGAAGTGGAAGTGCCGGAACTCTCTGATATTCAAGCACTCACACAAGATCAGCTTTTCGCTCAATTCGAAAAACACCAAACGGTGCTACTGCGCGGCATCACCGGCAGTGGCAAGACCGAAATCTACATTTCGCTCATTCAGGAGATAGTAGAGCAAGGCCAACAGGTGCTGTACATGCTGCCCGAAATTGCCCTCACTACCCAAATCATCAAGCGATTGCAACGAGTTTTTGGCCGTCGGTTTGGGGTGTACCATTCGCAGTATTCCGACAATGAGCGCGTGGAGGTCTGGCAAAAAGTGCTCTCCGGCGAATACCAGTTTGTGGTGGGTGTGCGCAGTTCCATTTTCCTGCCGTTTGCCCATCTCGGGTTGGTCATCATCGACGAAGAGCACGAGCCGTCTTACAAGCAGTTTGATCCAGCCCCGCGCTACCATGCCCGTGATGCCGCCATCTATTTGGCCAATCAACACGGGGCGAAAGTACTCCTAGGTAGCGCCACGCCTTCCATCGAGACGTTCTCCAAAGCTTTGGACGGCAAGTTCGGCTTGGTGGAGTTAGATAGCCGCTTCGGGGATGTCACCTTGCCACAGGTGGAGATGATCGATATGCGGGCGGTGCGCAAGCGCAAGGAACTGAAAGCCAACATTTTCGCTGCGCAGATGCTGGAGGAAATCGGCAAATCATTGGAACAAAAGGAGCAGGTCATCCTCTTTCAGAACCGCCGTGGATATGCGCCCTTCGTGTCGTGCGACGACTGTGGCCATGTAATGGGCTGCCCCAATTGCGACGTGAGCCTCACGTATCACCAGTTTCAAAACAAGCTCATCTGCCATTACTGCGGGTTCAACATCTACATGCCGCACGAGTGTCCCGAGTGCAGCCAAAATCACATGAAGCATTCGGGCTTTGGCACAGAGCAGCTCGAGGACGAATTGCAGCCGTTTTTCCCCGAGGCACGCATTCAGCGGATGGACATGGACACCACGCGCAACAAAAACAGCTACGAGCGCATCTTGGGCGATTTTGAAGACGGCAATACCGACATCCTCATTGGCACACAGATGGTGAGCAAGGGACTCGACTTTGACAAAGTGAATCTGGTGGGCATTTTTGACATTGACCGCATTATCCATTTTCCGGATTTCCGTTCGCATGAGCGGGCGTACCAACTCATCACGCAGGTGAGTGGTCGCTCCGGCCGCAAGTCGGGTAGGGGACGGGTGCTTATCCAGACCTTCGATCCGGCGCATGTGGTGCTGCAGCGCGTGCTCCGCGAAGATTATCGGCCGT
>CAZPST010000077.1:0-10736 GCA_964589185.1 uncultured Roseivirgaceae bacterium
TTTTTTAAACCTCAATATAAAAAAGAGGATGCCCTTTTGAGACACCCTCTTTTTTTAACGCATTTCGCGTAATGGCCGAAAGAATCGAGTGAATTTCAAATTCCAAAACCTCGCAGCACGTCTGAAACTATTCGTATTGCCTACCTTCGCTGCAGCACCACTGTCACCTGATGATTGCGTGGTGCGCCCGGGTAAAAATAGCGTGGCTCCACTGCCCCAAAACCTTGGGCATTCACCGAGAGCATGGAGGCATAGTGGGTGTTCAGCACATTATTCACCCGATAGATGAGTCGCGTTGAGTACCTCTTGTTTTGTCCCAATTGAGCACCGGCATACACATGCAGCAATTGATAGGCACTTGAATACACCTCATTATCATCTGTGATGGGCATGGCGCCCACGTGCTGCCCCAGTACACCTGAGAAGAACGTTCGCCCTACCCAGTCAAATCCGATGGTGCCTTGTCCTTTGGGCACACCCGTGAGTTGGTTGCCCGTGTAGACTATTCCATTGTTCTCAAATTGGCCAAAGCGATAGTTGTTGAGAGCGTATGATAGTGTGCCGGTCAGTTTGTCGTCTTTGTTTGCCAAGATCAAGACGCGAACATCTGCCTCCAGTCCGTTGTGAATGGTGCATCCGGCATTAGCGCCAAAGGTCACATCTCCGGCTGTGCGGCGTGTCACCAGCAGGTCATTGATGCGCATGGAGTAAGCGGCCAACTCATACGAAATACGGCGGTGGGCACCTTTGATCCCTATTTCCCTGTTCCACCCGGTTTCTGCGCGGATACGGTCATTAAACGTCTGGTCTTCATTCAGCGTCTCCTCCACTGATGGTGGTGAAAATCCGTGGCTTACCGTGGCGAATGCGTTGATCTCAGGACTTAACGTCTGGACCACCGAAAGGCGGGGCGAGTAAATGGCGGGGTATTTCTTGGTTAATTTCTCTCCGTCATTGTATCGATCCTCAAATGTCTGTACTGTACCGTTTCTATTGAGCCCAATGGCCAACCGTGTGCTTGGTGTCAATGGAATCTCAGCTTGTATGAAGGTATTGAGGAATGTCCGCGAGTCTCGATTGTCAGACAGTCGATCGCCTTGGATACTTCTTCGTTCGGGAGTGGATTGATACAAATTCTCAAAGGTGCCCCATGAGAATACATCGGCGAATAATTCGAACCCGGCTTGCAATTCTACATTCCCTAAGGTGGCTGACATGCGCGAACGTGTAGACCCGCCCACTTGATTGTCTTGCAGTATATTGAATGGGCGTGGTTCGTAATTGTCCATCCAAAGAAAAGTAACTGCCCCATGGTAAGACAGTTTTTCAGAGAGCTTTTGGGAAATGGATACACCGTTGAATCCACGCGTATAGTCCTCATACCCGGCGGATTCGTACCAAGTGCTGGCTGCTAATGACGGATTTTGGTTGAATGCCGTCTCGCCTATGGAGCTAGGGATATACGCCTTCTGCTCAATGGTCATGCTGATCAAATGAATGTCGGTCTTGGGTAGGCGCCAATGCCACGTGCCCATGATCGATTTGCGATCCGAAGTATTGTTTTGTCTAAAACCCTCAGCTTGCTGGTGCTGTATCCGGATGCTGCCTTCTGAATTCTCTGAACCAAGTCCTAATCCGACACCCAACCGAAATAAGCCAAACGAACCAATGGTGGTGTTGATTTAGGACTTATTTGTCTGTCTGTCCTCCAATAAAATCACCCCTCCCAGTCCGGCACCATACAGACTCGAATTGGGCCCTTTTTGTACGTCCACATTCCCTAGAAAACTCATATCGATATCCTCTATCGTAGTTTCTCCACGCCCGTCGGTCAGTGGAATTTCGCCGTAATAGGCTCTGATTTTATTGGTACCAAAAGGTGAACGCGAACCCACTCCCCGAATGACGATGCGATTGGTCGTGAGCGTGCCAGATTGCATAAGCACACCGGAAATACGGTTCAACTCAAAGGCTATGAGTGTGGGATCAGTCAGCACAAGAGCCGCTGAATCGATAGTGCCCACCATACCGCCAAAATCATGGCGATTGGTGGCTATGCCCAGTGCATTTACGGTGATTGATTTGAGGTCAATTTGCTTTAAGATTGAATCCTGCTCTTGAGCTTGAGCTGATAAAAAACAAAGCCCTGAAAGAATCAGGGCAATGCAAGCAATTTGTTTACTCAGGTAATTTCTCATCCGGAAATTCTTGCCTCATATCTCTCCAATAATCTTTAATGGTTTGCTTCACTTCTTTGTGCAGCACCAAAATACCAAACAAGTTGGGTAGGGTCATCACGGCAATGGTGATGCCGGAGAGTGTCCAGATAATGGTGGTATCGGTGAAAGCAGCCAAGAAAAAAGCAATCACATACACCACATGATAATAGATTACGGATTTTGGCCCCCACAGGAATGTCATGGCGCGATCACCATAATACGACCATGAAATGGCGGTGCTAAAGGCAAACAACAGCAGTCCGATTGCTACGATGTATTGTCCCCAATCACCGAAAAAGCCCGTATTGAATGCGATTGCCGTAAGGGCTGCAGAGTGCACCAGTGATTCTCCACGGATGGTCGCATTGCTAAGGTCAGGATTTCCTCCGGTTACTTTCAAGGTTCCGGTGAATGGCTTCCCTGCTTTATCCACTACTTGCACATTATCGGCAAGTGATCGTGCATTAATTACCGTCACTTCGGCCGGCAGCTCACCATTCACGATTTGTAGTTCATCTGAAATAGTGGGTAATGGAGCCTCTCCTGCAATATGGTTGTACAGTTGCATTTTACCGGCATCAGTGGCATCTGAATAGGTGCCTTGCACAAAGGTCATATCCGCTTGATCAAAGTCATTCACATGTTTTTGATTCCACACTCCCGATGAAAGTAAGACGAGACCCGTGATGGTGCAGATGACGATAGTGTCAATAAATGGCTCCAAAATAGCCACCAATCCTTCAGATACAGGTTCGTGCGCCTTGGCAGATGCATGGGCGATAGGAGCCGATCCTTGACCTGCTTCGTTGGAAAACAACCCTCGAGCTACACCTCTGTTGAATGCAAACGCGATGGAAGCACCAAGAAAACCACCTGTTGCGGCAGATCCGGTGAGCACATCAGCGAAAATGGAAACGAATGACGGCCAGATATTTCCCAAATTATTGAAAATCACTGCGAACGCTCCAACAAAATAGATAATCGCCATGCCAGGTACGAGTTTGGAGGTAACAGCCGCAATTCGTTTGATTCCACCAATTATCACAAAACCTAAAATGACAGCCAATATGCCACCCACTAACATTTTATTTAAGCCAAATGCGGAATTCATCGCACCGGCTATGCTGTTGATTTGAGGCAAACTACCCGTACCGAATGAAGATAATACGGTAGCTAGGGCAAAAATGACTGCAAGCCACTTCATGTTCAATCGGTTCTTCATGTAGTACATCGGGCCACCCGCCATGGTGCCGTCGGCTGTTTTCTCGCGGTATTTGTGAGATAGCAATACCTCCACGAATTTGGTACACATACCAAAAGCCGCCGTAACAAGCATCCAGAAAAGGGCAGCCGGGCCGCCAATGTGTATCGCAAGAGCCACTCCGGCTATGTTGCCTGTGCCCACTGTGCCCGAAAGCGCGGTGGTCAATGCTTGAAAATGTGATGTATCCCCCTCATCTTCTTTCTTGTCAAATTTTCCTTTGACCACCCTCAAGGCAAACTTGAAGTAGCGGATTTGTGGAAAACCAAGGTAGATGGTAAAAAAGAGTCCCGTACCAAGCAGTGCGTATGGAAACCAAGCGGCACTACCAATGTAACTATCAATTAGGGCTAAAAAATCGTTGAGTTGCTGCATACGTTAGGTTAAGTCGAATGTACGAATCCGACAAAAATAGAAGAACCCACCTAGATACCTAGTCCCGTCGGGATAAAATAGCCGAAGCGACCCAGAATACTCGTTTAAGCTAAATCAAGTAATTTTCTTTTGCGATCTTTGTACATTACAATTGAAGTAATGGGAAAATTTCAACCAGCAATGAAAACCATCGCATTCTTATTACTCCTGCTGGGTGTGCATCTACACGTATCAGCCCAGCATCTATCGCCCTGCCGCGACGATTCAGGTCTATATGGCTATTGTGACAAGGCAGGCAATACGGTGATAGCCCACGCCTACTACGACGCACTCGATTTTATAGACGGCCATGCGGCAGTGCTCAATGAAGACAAGTGGGGCATTATCAACGAATCAGGCAACTGGATGGTACAGCCCAAATACGATGAGGTGTATAATTGCTCTAATCTGCCCGATCAAATACTGGTGAAAACCGGCGAAAACTGGTCGCTCATCAACGCCTATGGCATCCAAATGACCCATGAATATCAAGTGCGACATCCGTGGTATGAATTCGAAATAGCCGGCACGGTGGCGGAATTTCAGCCAAACACGTGGTTTTCAGTAGTTAAGAAAGACAAGTGGGGTATCATTGACATCAATGACCATGTCAAGATTCCATTCAATTACCAGTTTACGCGGGTCATCCGCAAAGAAGTAGCCGGACAAAAGGGCGTGGTATCTATCATCCTGAAAGAAAAGGACAAGTACGCGTGGCAAAGAGTAGATGCCAAAGCGGCTACCGGGTTTGAGTTTGATCAATTCATGGGCGAATACGCCGAGTTTTTATTCTTCAGAAAGGGCACAGAATACCACATATTGAATGCCATCACAGGCGAACGGGTACGAGATGCCGGCCGATCCTATTTCAACTTGATTGACGATGAAGACTCTGCCGGATTGGTGAACACTACGGGGCGTATTATTGTACCCTTCAAATACCACATTGTGGACATCAGCAAGGTGCAAATGCATGCCGTGTTTGGATTTAGAAATACCTTAGGATTGTCTGACCTCACAGGAAATGTTCTGCTCGAACCTATCTATCAGGACATTCGGGAGGTTTCTTCCAGTCCTGCGCTAGTGGCTGTAAAAGGCCAAGATGGCAAAATGGCGTTGGTAGCACTAGAGGGCGCATCTGCGCGCTTCGTCACGGAGTTTAAATATGACTACATCACCCCTGACAATGCCCGCATTCGTGTGAAAATGGGAACCAAACTAGGCTATCTATCGCCTTCGGGCGAGGAGACGTGGAATTAGTTATTACCAGGTAGCACTTTTCATTTCCAGTACGGCACGCATGATGTCTTTTTGACTAATCTGCCCTACAAGTCTGCCTCCATCCATTACCGGAAAACGACGTATTCGCTTGGTCAGGAATAATTCTGCCGCATCAAAAATGTTCATATCGGCATCAATAGTCATCACATTGGTGGTCATGTGATCGCTTGCCTTACCTGCCAAATTGGGCATGTTGTTGTACTTACCCTTCACTACTTCTTTCAAACAATCGCCCTCCGAAATCACGCCACACAATTGTCCGTTTCCGTCCATCACGGGGGCGCCAGATATTTTGTTTTTCAGCAGCATTTGCACCACTTCAAACATAGGTTGGTCCGGTTTGAACGTGATCAATTTGCTGGACATGTGCTCTCTGACGGAAACAGCCTGTGGTGATTTGATACCTGCTTCCTTGGTGATATTGCCTCTATAGCTCTGTACCATGCGTTTTACTGTTTAGTGTGAAAGGTAAATTACCAATTTCACACCTAAAATCCAAGATCCATCACAAGGCTTGTACGGTGCAGTCTCTCAGTATGAAGAACAAATGCAGCGGATCATCGGCATTCAATTCTAACCGACCAGTGACACGAACTTGCTCATCTGTGAACTTAAAAACCCGCTCAGAGTACACCTCCACCACCGTCTCAGGTCCGGCTGCCCCACAAAAAAAACAGGACGCATACGGGAAGCGTGAGAGCACAAAGTAATCTTGTGATCCGGCCTGTTGCAAAGGGATGATGTAGCCATCTAGCGTTATTTTCTGTCCATTCACTTTTTGCAAGGCTTCAGGAAAGTCCGGCTTATCAATTTCCTCATCCATAAAGGCGTCATACCCCTTTTTTATTCGGGTGGTGGCCAGCAAGTCCCACCCTGTTTGCACATGGCAAAGACCGCTTATCAAAATAATTGTGATGAAATTCAGCATAGATTCGAACCAAAGCTATTTAAAAATCGTGTTAACCGAAGTTTCTGATAAATCAGTCAGGAATTTCTTACTTTAGCCCCCATGAGCCGAGTCATTGAAACTACAGAAATTTCCAAAAAATATGTCATGGGCAGTGAAATCATTCACGCCCTCAAAAGTATCTCCATAAACATAGACAAGGGCGAATATGTTGCCTTCATGGGGCCTTCAGGCTCTGGAAAGTCTACCTTGATGAATATCATTGGATGCCTCGATTCTCCCACTTCGGGCAGATATGTACTCAATAATCATGATGTAAGTGATTTGACCGAAAACGAATTGGCCGAAATCCGAAACAAAGAAATTGGATTCGTATTCCAGACATTCAACCTGCTGCCGCGAGCCTCAGCAATTGAAAATGTGGCGCTACCATTAGTATATGCCGGATACAAAGGTTCCGAACGACAAGATATGGCCTATGCTGCTCTTGAAGGTGTAGGACTGGGCGATCGTGCCTATCACAAACCAAATGAATTATCGGGAGGTCAGCGTCAGCGAGTGGCTATTGCCCGTGCGTTGGTAAACAATCCAAGTATCATTTTGGCCGATGAGCCTACCGGTAATCTCGATTCCAAGACGTCTTATGACATCATGAACCTATTTGCCAAACTGCACGATGATGGCAACACGATCATCATGGTGACGCACGAAGAAGACATCTCCGAATATGCACATCGGGTGATCCGCTTGCGTGATGGTTTGATTGAATCAGATGCGGTGAATACGCACATCCGAAAAGCAACACCCGTGACTGTGGCATGAGTGCCAAAGTGTATACCAAAACCGGCGACAAAGGAAGTACCTCCCTTCTGGGCGGCACCAAAGTGCCCAAATCAAATGACCGCATAGCAGCCTATGGTGCCACAGATGAATTGAATGCTTTTTTGGGCATGCTCCACGATCAGTCGGACGTGTCGGAAGCGATCAAACTTCAGATTAGATGGACGCAAGATCGCCTATTTACACTTGGTTCACTGCTAGCCATGGAGCCGGGTTTCACCGGTTTCGAATTGCCGCAAATCCATCCTGATGACATTGAGCAACTCGAAAAGTGGATAGATGCATTCGATGCAGAACTACCCGAACTCAAGAATTTCATCCTGCCACGTGGACACAACGTGGTATCTTTGTGCCATGTATGTCGGACAGTGTGCCGACGGGCAGAACGGAGTATTTCGGCCATTCAGGAGTACGAGTCAATTGGCAAATACATTTTACCATTTGTAAATAGACTCTCGGATTATTTGTTCGTACTATCCCGAAAATTGAGCCAAGACCTGAACGTCACCGAAATACGCTGGGAGCCTAGAAAACCCTAACCAGTTTGAATCATGACAGAGACCTTGGACATACAAATCACAAAAACAGCCGCATCTAAAATCAGTTCGGTGGACATGAACAATCCTGTATTTGGATTGAATTACTCAGACCACATGTTTATAGCTGATTATGACGATGGTGAATGGAAAAATGCCCGAATTCTTCCGTATGGCGATCTTGCCATCAGCCCGGCCAATGCCACTTTACATTACGGCATTTCTATTTTCGAGGGATTGAAAGCCCACCGATCAGCCGCAAATGACATTCTTATATTTCGTCCGCTGGACAATGCCAAGCGACTAGCCAAAAGCGCAATACGCATGTGTATGCCTCCTGTGCCCGAAGAGCTATTCATGGAAGCTGTAACCGAACTGGTGCGATTGGACAGCCAATGGGTGCCAAACGTAGACGGCTCATCACTGTACATTCGTCCGTTTCAATTTGCTACAGACCCCTATATCGGTGTGCGTGCAGCACGTCAATTCTCTTTTATGGTCATCACGGGCCCTGTAGGCTCGTATTATAATGAGCCCGTGAAGGTGAAAATCGAGAAGCATTTCACACGTGCAGTAGCAGGTGGAGTAGGTGCGGCCAAGACAGCAGGAAATTATGCAGCATCTCTGTATCCGGCTAAAATGGCCCAGGAAAAAGGCTATCACCAGCTCGTATGGACCGATGGCGTGGAGCACAAATACATCGAAGAATCCGGTACCATGAACATCATGTTTGTGATTGATGGCAAATTGATCACACCTATGCTCAACGATTCCATACTGCCCGGCATCACCCGCGACAGTGCGCTTACATTGGCTCGTAGCTGGGGCATGACAGTAGAGGAACGAAAGGTAAGTGTAGACGAAGTGATCACGGCTGCAAAAAATGGCAGCCTACAAGAGGCGTTTGGTATCGGCACAGCCGCCACTATTTCTCACATTCGATTGATCGGATACGAGGATGTGGATTACGAGCTACCGGATGTATCTAAAGGAGTGGTCTCTAACCGTATCAAGCAAGCGCTCACCGATATCAAGTACGGCAAGGCGGAAGATGCCTTTGGGTGGATATATAAAATCTGAGGGTAGAGTAGAAAGGGTAACTGAGCGCTTTGAAAAAAGTATGAGATTGGGAACCATTTGTCTTAGGAGTGTGGAGGAAAACTAGTTGAAAGAGTTGCAAAAAATGGCTCAAATGCGGGATCAAAATTCTTAGGATGTAGTAACTATCCCAGTTGTCGATTTACAAAAAAAGTATAATCGCCCCTTCATCCATTTCTCGCATTTCCGAGCGAGAACAGGCGAGAATGACATTTGTATCTTCTCCAAATTCTAATTTGTGACCCGGGCACAAGACAGGAAATGTCCATCAGTTTGTGCATATTTGTATAAACATTTTCGTATATACAATTATGAAGGTAGCAAAAGTATTCAGAAGTGGGAATAGCCAGGCCGTCCGGTTGCCAAAAGACTTTCAAACTAAAGAGAAGGAGTTTGTAGTGAGCAAATTAGGGAGTTCTATTGTGCTCACTCCGCATGATTCACTTTGGGTCACTTTTGATGAAGGGATCGCTGAATTCTCCAAGGATTTTATGGAAGACGGACGAAATCAACCCGAAGACCAACACAGGGAAGGACTATGAGTTATTTACTAGACACGGACACGTGCATTTACTTAATAAACCGAAAGAGTCAAACGTTGATGCATCGGCTGAAAACACACAGCCCAAATGATCTTAAGCTATCAGCAATCACTGTTTCTGAATTATTCTTTGGGGTGTTTAAAAGCGAACAACAGGCAAAAAATCATCAAGCACTATTAAAGTTTCTTATCCCTTTCGAGATTTTTCCATTTGGAGAAACGGAAGCAATTGAATTTGGGCGTATCAGAGCAAATCTGGAAATAGTCGGAAAGAGAATAGGCCCCTATGATATGCAAATCGCGGCAACTGCATTGACGAACCAATTGGTTGTTGTCACGAACAACACACGTGAGTTTGCCCGTATTCCGGGGCTAAGAATTGAAAACTGGACACTCCCCGAGTAACTACTTCTAGTGAGTAATTTGGCTATGGGTAGCGATTGCTAGAGCCGTTTGGTCTGCACAACTTTGCATCTGTGTCTATTCCTTTTAAATGCATAAAACCATGTTGAAGTATTTACCTCTCTTTTTGCTCATTGCACTAGCAGCCTGCACTACAAAAAAATCCGACTCTACTGAGTTGAACATCTATTCGCAGCGCCATTATGATGTAGACAAAAAAGTATTTGATCTGTTCACTGAGCGCACAGGCATCAAAGTAAATGTGGTGCAAGCCGGAGCAGATGAATTGATCACGCGCATGGAGCAAGAAGGAGCTGCCAGCCCCGCCGACCTTTTCTTTACTGTAGATGCAGCGCGACTAAACAGAGCCAAGCAACTCGACCAGTTGCAAAAAGCTGACACGGAGGTAAATTCAAGTTTCAGCGACCCTGAGAACTATTGGCATGGGGTGACCTATCGTGCACGCGTAATCGCCTATGATAAGCAGAAAGTGAATCCGGCCGATTTGAGCACATATGAAGATTTGGGTAATGCAAAATGGGCAGGCAAACTATTGGTACGCTCGTCATCCAGTGGCTACAATCAATCATTAATGGCAGCTATTCTGTATGCCTCAGATGAGACGCAAGCCGAAGAATGGGCCAAAGGTGTGGTAGCAAATATGGCACGAGCGCCGGAGGGTGGAGACCGTGATCAGGTGAAAGCCATAGCAGCCGGTTTGGGAGAAATAGCCATCACTAACACCTATTATGTGGGCTTAATGCTAAACTCACCTAACCCCGAAGAAGTGAAAGTGGCCGAAAGTGTGGGCATTTTCTTCCCCAATCAAGACGGACGAGGCACGCACATCAACGTGAGCGGAATTGGAGTGACCAAAAATGCTCCTAATAAAGCCAATGCATTGAAGTTCATTGAATTTGTGACCAGTAAGGAAATACAGACACTATACGCCAACGAATCATTTGAGTACCCAACTAATCCGGAGGTAGCTCCTCATCCGTCGGTGGCGGCATGGGGCACATTCAAAGCAGATGGTTTGGGGTTCGCTTCGGACAAATCTTACACCGAGCGTGCCGTGCGCATTTTTGATCGGGCGGGATGGAAGTAAAAGTGAGATTTTATTAGCTTTATGGTATGAATTACAATGAAAGAATAACATCTGATCACAGAATAATGCTGGGTAAACCAGTAATTAGGGGTACACGAGTTTCTGTTGAAATGATCTTGAAGGAGTTGT
>CAZPST010000078.1:0-10735 GCA_964589185.1 uncultured Roseivirgaceae bacterium
GGTCAATCGCTCCATGAAATCGAAGGTATAACGTATTTTTCAGTTATACAACTAAATTTTCCGTTTATCATGATTGTAAATTAAATCGAACCTCATTATTGTAAATATTAGTTTATATCATAAACTTATTTACATTTACTACGTAAAGAGATTCAAAACCCTATGAATCATGACTGAAAAACAATTAACAAAAGACGAGAGCCTACAACTGATCACTGAGATGATCGGGCAGTCCAAGCATAACTTTGCCAAAGGCGGCAGCTTCTTCTTCCTCCTCTGGGGCTGGGTGGTGATGATCGCCAATGCTGGCCACTACGTGATGATGAAGTGGCAATTGTTTGACAAACCCTACATGATATGGATGATCACCATACCGGCTGCCATCATCACCATCATCTATAGCGTGCGCATGGACAAAAAAGCGTTGGTAAAAGGGCATCTTGATAGAATGTACGGACTCGTATGGTTGAGCGTATTCATGTGCACGGTGATCATCCTTGCTTTCATGGCTGATGTGAATTACAATGTGAACCCAATAATCCTTGTTTTTGCAGGTTTAGGTACTTTTTTGAGTGGTTCTATGCTCCGTTTCACTCCTTTGGTATTGGGTGGATTTGCACTTTGGATAGCGGCTGTTGCAGCATTTGTGCTACCCATCACTGAGCAATATTTAGTAGGTGCCATAGGCATATTCGCAGGCTATTTGATACCAGGTTACTTACTAAGAAAAGCAGAAAATGGCTGATTTTAAAGACCTTGACCCCCTCCTGCATTCGCAGCTTCGGCTGGCGGTAATGTCGCTTTTGATCGGTGTAGATTCGGCTGAATTTACCTTTATCAAAGAAAAGACAAATGCCACCGCCGGAAACCTGAGTGTGCAATTGGACAAACTTTCATCTGCCGGATACATAAGTGTAAGCAAGTCATTCAAAGGCAAACGGCCACTTACTACATGCAGCATTACCAAGGTGGGCATCAAAGCTTTTGAAGACTATGTGAATGCGCTGAAAGGATATATCGACTAATTTTTTTATTCATTTAGTTTACTTTTTAAACTTATTTACAACCAGATGAAAACGAACCTACTTATTCCCACAGCCATAGTTGGCTTACTGATGATCGGGTCGGGAGTGGCCCAATCTTCAGGTGACACGCACAAAGTGAAAATGAACGCACTGGAGATCATGACCGGCGACTGGACCGGTGGCGGCTGGATGATGACACCTCAACAGCAACGGGTCACATTTACGCAAAAAGAAACCATCCGCTACGAACTAGGCGGCACGGTGCTGCACATCCGGGGTGAAGGCTTTGATCCTGAAGGCAAGCAGGTGCACAACGCTCTTGGTATTGTATATTTTGATACAGCAAAGGACATGTATCAAATGCATTCCTTTCTGGAAAATGGCCAACAAATCATCGCCGATATGGAAGTGACTGATACGGGGCTGAACTGGTGGTTCAAAACCGAACAAGGCGCCACCATCAAATACCTTATTACTATTCTGGATGGCAAATGGACGGAGAAGGGCATGTACTCGCCGGGTGGTGACACATGGTTTCCTTTTATGGAATTCAGTTTGGAGAAAGTGAAAGGTGAAAAGTGATTGGTGAAAAGTTGTCAGTTGCTTAGTTGTCAGTTTGTAAGGTCGCGGCGGTGGCTCCCTTTAGGGACGCAAAGGTGCGGCTGGCTGATTGGTGAAAAGTGATAAGTTGATCAGTGATCCCGATCGCTATCGGGAGTGAAAAGCGTGGGCAGTGCCGGCGCTTTTTACATTCTAGTTATTTTTCATAGTCCCATTCGCTCCTTGAGTATTTTGTCAGCCTCTTCCCGAGTGTATAGCCTACCTGCCTTTATATCTTCATTTGCTTTCAAAGCCCTAGCCGATAGCTTTTGCTTAGTATTGCATCTAGCTCACTGGACGTATTCATTCTAAATTTTTTAGTTTATTTACATCACTTCAAAATACCCAAAAATTCACGCCAAGGCCCTACCTCAACGGTAAACTGCTTGGCCATCACTCGCGCGATTTGGGCGAGGTGATTGAGATCATGCGCCACCCACGTGGCAAGTAATTGCTGCAACGTGACTTCCCCAAAAACGGGATGGATGCCCACTTTTTTAAAATCCTCAACGTCAAGGTTCGATGATGTTATCATTTCCAGATTATGTTCACGCAAATCTCGAAATTCCAAAAGCAATTCATTCAGTGACTTCCCTTTACTGTTTTCAAATTGGGCAAAGCGATCAAAAGGCGCAAAGCGTTTGTCTTCACCGACCAGAATAATCTGCATTCGAGGTATCCAATCCGTCTTTTCTCCATGAATTAAATGACCCACCACATCATATGGACTCCACGTTTCACCACCTTCATTCACCCGTGACCAGTCATCGCTGATGCCGTGTAGCAAACTATCCAGCACATCGGGTGTGCGGGTGAGTATTTCGAGGGATTTGTTTAGTGAAAATGTGCTCATTTCAAATGATATTTTAGCGCCCGCTCAACATCTTCCGGTGCGTCTATCCCAATGGTCTCGTGCTCGGTGACGGCCAACTTGATGGTATAGCCATTTTCTAACCAACGTAACTGCTCAAGGCTCTCTGTCTTTTCCAACGTACCCAAAGGCAACTTCGTGATTTCCTGTAACACATCAGCGCGATATGCATAGATACCGATGTGCTTATAAAATGTGTGCTTTTGGAGCCAATCGGCAGGTGCTGCATCACGCACATACGGCACACAACTTCTACTGAAATACAACGCCTCCATTCGTTTATTGAAGACCACCTTCATCGTATTTGGGTTGGTGAGCAACGTGGCGTCTGTTAGCTTTTTGATCAATGTGCCCAATTCCGTTGCGCCATCGAGCAATGCCGCCAGGCTGTTGATTTGATCAGGATGGATGAATGGTTCATCTCCTTGGATATTGATGTAATAATCTGCGCTATGTGTCCTAGCCACTTCAGCGCAGCGTTCGGTTCCGTTTTGATGAGTGGCTGCCGTCATCATGGCCTTGCCGCCAAACGATTGCACAATATCAAAAATACGCTGATCGTCTGTGGCTACTATCACATCCGATAGGGCAGTGGATTTCTTAGCTTGCTCATACACCCGCCTGATCATGGGTATGCCGCCAATATCTGCCAATGGCTTGCCAGGAAACCTTGTGGACGCGTACCGCGATGGAATAACACCTATAATTTTCATTTCACTTGCTTCACTTTCAGGGAAGTACCTTCATCTGAAATCACCTCAATATTCTCCCCCTCTCCTATGTAATTGCCCCGGGTGTAGGCATCATATATCTGATCATTGATCATCACCTTGCCACTCGGACGAAGCACAGTGTAGGATACGCCCTGCTTGCCCACGAGGTGTTCCTTTTCATAGAAACTAGACGTATAGCCCGCCTCTCTGTCCTGCGTATCTACCAGTGCAATACGCTGGAATGCGCGTGAGTTAGTCAGTCGAATGCCCAATATAAACATCAAAACAACAGCCCCAATGACAGCTGTGAGCGTGGTAATTATTGCCAAAAATGCGTCTCCGGTATTGACAAAAGAGAAATCAAACATGTCATTGTTGAGCATGATAAGTATCAAAGAACCGACTGTGGCTGCTATTCCCAACACGCCGGCCACCCCAAATCCCGGAATGACAAAGATCTCAAGTGCGATTAGAATGATACCCGCACCGAGCATGAGTATTTCCCAGTTTTCGGCCAATCCATTCATGTAATACGGCGTGAGATATAGCACCAATGCTACCCCGGCCGCAGCTATTGGGAAGCCAACTCCGGGTGTTTGTAGTTCGAAATAAATACCCCCTATGATTACCATGATAAGAATGCCACTGACAAACGGATTCAAGAAAAAAGCAATCACGCGTTCTGAAAAACCCAATTCATACCGGATCACCTCATAGTCCTCCACACCCGACCGACGCATGATTTCATCCAGACTATTGACCTTGGCCTCACAAAAGCCATATTTGATCGCCTCTGACACAGAAAAAGTGATCACTTTCCCCTCGGTGGCGATGCTATCCACTTCAATATCTTCGTCTACCATACCTTCTGCAATCTTTGGATCGCGCCCGGTCGCCTCAGCTGTGGAGCGCATAATGGAGCGCATGTACGATTGATACTTATCCGGTGCGGCTTCACCATCACCTGTCACCACAGTGGCAGCACCAATGCTTGACCCTGGCGCCATGTAGATGCTATCACAAGCTATGGAGATCAATGCCCCTGCCGAAGCAGCATCCTTATTGATGTAGGCATAGATGGGAATGTCAAATTCCAAAATGCGTGTGCGGATGTCGTCAGCATCGTTCAGGGCTCCACCGTAGGTGTCCAATTCCAAAATAACATAATCTACCTGCATCTCCTTGGCTTGTGCCAATCCCAACTCAGTAAATCGGTTAGTCCTTGGGTCAATCACATCGGCCACCACCAAATGAAAAACCTTCACCTGCTTATCTTGAGCTCCCAGCGTTCCTACCACAGCCATGAGCAAAACCATCCAAACACATTTAATTCGATCCATTTTGTAATCCCTAATTTTACCTTAAAAATAACCCAGCTTGAGCAATCGCATCTCAAAACTTCAGAGCCATTTACTCCCCGGAGATTTCTTCCTCAGTGCAATCAGTGAAACGCATTTGGCCATTGAATCGCGACTTTCTGATCATATTTATTTTTCGGTGTTTGCGATGGGTTCGGGCAACTTACTTCATGAAGCGCCTGCACGGTTGCTTTCTCCGTGGTATGGTTTGTCCGGTTTTCAGAATGAACATCTACTTCTGCAGTATTTTGAAAGTCGAAAAAATCCTGATCTGGTCAAGTGGTATGGATATGATTGGAGCAATGATGAGTTGCTAGCTGAAGTTACCAATCTGCCAATGCACCTCCCTTCAATTGTTCCACCTGCCTTCTTTCCTGTAACTTCCCCTGATTTTGCACTTTTCAGACAATTAATTGGCGAGGAACTAGTTGTAGGTTGTGAATATCAGGAAGTGAATAACCACCTGTTTATCTCCTATTACGTGAAAAACCAAACCACTTTTACCCGACATCTGCTCGTACTCACCGATGGACAGGAAGTGTACCACGAAGTGCAGGACAAAGAAATGAAAGGATTTGCTCCGGGAAGTTTTTTTACTTTCCAAAACCACCTGATTTTTGTATGTAACAAGCGTGAACTCAACATCTATGCGATATAGTCTTACACTCCTCTTATTAGTAGCCATTCACACATTGGTTACCGGCACTCCCGTCGATTCGCTCAGAGCCGAAAAACGCGGAGAGCAATGGGTAGTGATTCATCAAGTGGATGCCGGAGAAACGCTCTACGCCATCGCACGCAGATACAAAGCGGATATCAATCAGGTGATAAAGGCCAACGACATAAAAGACAATGCCATACAGGTAGGTCAACTGCTGGAAATTCCCGTACGTATGGTGTCCAATGTACCCAAATCCCAGACCTCAGCGAGCACAAAAGCTACCACGCATACGGTGGCTGCCGGAGAGACACTGTACAGTCTTTCGCGCAAATACAATGTGAAAGTAGATGACATCATCGGGTGGAACAACCTAGACAGTGAGTCACTGAATGTGGGTCAGGTATTGAAAATAAATGGCTCATCTACGGCAAGTAACACACCAACCACCAGCCAACTGGCAAAGGATGATGGTCTGCCATTCCCACGTGCACGCAAGCATCATGTGCAGGTAGGCGAAACGCTAAACGCCATTGCCACCAAACGAAATGTAAGTGAAGACAGTCTGCGCAAGTGGAACAAGCTGGCATCAAACAATATCTCTATTGGACAGACACTGTGGTACCGCACCTATTTGCGCACGGATGCACCGGCTACTTCACGCGAAGCGTACGGTAAGAAGGTGGAAGAAGGTATAGCTATGCAGATAGAAGATATGGAGAACACGGACAAATACTTGGCGCTGCACAAGAGCCTGCCTATCGGCACGCTGGTTGAGATTCGGAACCTCATGAACAACAAGAAAGTGTATGTGCGTGTAGTGGGGCAGCTACCTGACACAGGGGTGAATCAAAACGTGATCGTACGCTTAACATCCCAGTCTTTCAAACGATTGGGCATACTAGATGCGCGCGCGCGGGTGGAGCTGACATACTATGAAGAGTAAGAACCTCAAAGGTTTTCTCGACGAACAAGTAGCAAGGTACAATCAACCGGATTTCATTCCGAATGATCCTATTTCTATTCCCCATCGGTTCAGCAAGCAGCAAGACATTGAAATAGCCGGATTCATTGCGGCCATTTTTTCATGGGGTAACAGACAAACAATCATCAACAAGTCCACCGAATTTCTTGGGCTTATGGACAATGCGCCGCATGACTTCCTTTTGAATCACCAAGAGTCCCATTTGAAGCGATTCCTTACCTTCAAGCATCGCACCTTTCAGCCCACAGATGCACTCTACTTCATAGAATTTCTGAGTCATCAGTATCGCACATCTGGCTCACTAGAGGATTTGTTTGTGACCAATGATCCACGTATGGAGGCGCGGCTCAATCATTTTGCGGCTTCTTTTTTTGCTATGGCAGACGCACCTGACCGCACCAGAAAACACATCCCCTGCCCTGCTCGAAAATCAACCTGCAAGCGTATCAATATGTATTTGCGCTGGATGGTGCGAAATGACGACAAAGGCGTGGATTTTGGTCTATGGAAGCGTATCTCCCCTACTGACTTGATCTGCCCGATCGATGTGCATGTGAGTACGGTAGCTCGTACGTTTGGCCTACTTACGCGCAAGCAAAACGACTGGTTGGCGGCAATACAATTGACCGAAAATTTACGAAAAATGGATCCAGATGATCCGGTGAAATACGATTTCGCCTTATTCGGAATGGGCGTGAACGGCCACTTCGCTGATATAGGGCACTTCAGCGTCTAACTTCTCACCCATGTCGGCGCGCAGATCCGCGATCAGGCTTTCCAATGTTTGATGCAATTTGCGAACTACATCTCGCTTTCCAGCCTTATTGCCAAATACCAATTCCTTTTCGCTGGGTGAAAGGAGTAATTCAAAACTTTGTTTATCATCGATCAATTGAGCAATATACTTGCTCACATGTGGCAACATGGCCAACTCCTGATGTGGCTGTACGGTCAGCAACGAATCATCCATGCGATACAGCAAACTGGACAATTCGTACGAATTGAGCGCAATAGATGCATCGGTACTCAACGTTTTCAGCAATCGAACGGCTTTTTTATAGCCTCCATTGGTCTGCTGATCTTTGGTGTTGATCCTGCCCATGTTGAGAAAGGGCAAATGCTTCTTGCGCGTTTTTTCTTTGAAATTGTAGACTACAATGCCTCTATATATTTCATTATGAGTCTCGGCATACTGCGCATTGGTGATCCACGCACATGGTATCAAATTAATCCGACAGACCGGTTTTTGAGTAAGAACCCGAATGCGCACTCCATCACTGTAGTCCACCGTTTGGTGGTTTTGCTTCGAAACGATATCACGTAGCGTTTGTCCAAGGGTAAAAACATCTTTATGAGTAGCCTTTTCATCTAAAACAAACAGCATATCTACCTCACCATACAAGCGAATGTGCGTATCTGTACGCAATGGACCCTGATATCGCACATGAGCGTTTATTTTTCGAATGACTAACTCTTTGCTGATGGCCTCATGCATTTTTCGGCTATTGGCATACACTTTATAAGCATACGCTGTATCTACTTCCTGCATACTCTCAAGTGCGTAGCGCACAGGCTCGGACAAATTGCTGTCTTCAAAAGAAGGCGAAAGCGCATGATCCCGTATCGCTTCGTCATAGCGACGGCTCTTAATATTCCCAAGCAAAAGGCTGTAGTCTAGCTGCATAAAGGCGAAAAATACTACTTTTTTGATTAATAGAATGAAGTGGACAAAGGTAGCCCTCTTTAAATACAAAAAACTACTACTTCGGAGGTCAATAAAAAGAAGGAAATCGGATAGATAGCGACTGAAAGGACATAAAAAAAGGCCTCAGATGAGACCTTTTAAATTTATCAAATGGAATGCTCTTAGAACGAAAAACCAACTAATACACCTAAGTATTGGTCACCTATAACATTAAATCTGCCTTCCAAACTCACCTTGTCAAAAAGGACACCTACCTTAGGGATCAATGCCGCTGAACTACCCGTAGCTGTGAGGCCGGTATCTCCTGCGTCAATCGAGATTACGTTGTAACCAGCGTCAGCACCTACATAAAGATTATCACCAATTGCGTAATCAAAAGTTGCCAAAATTGGAATCAATGTGGTATTTCCCCACTCGTACGTTGAGCCAAAGCTATCGAACTCCTCACCAGGAAGGGCATAAAAACCTACAGATCCACCGATCTTCATTCCTTCGCCTGTTTCCTTCTTGTAGGACACAGCTCCACCAAATCCCATACCGGCGATATCACCGAATGTACCCATTGGCATGGCGATACCCGCTTGCACACCAAATTGAGCTGACGCATCGTAACCGATCAAAAGAGCGGCTCCAAGTACTGACATAGTTAATAGTTTTTTCATAAGTAAAAAGTTATTTAGTTTGACCAAAACTAAGAAGATGATCGTAAATAGCAATATTCTTAGAGAATATAATTTTCAAACGGTTGTTTACGTGTGCGAACAGAATTAAACCATGGTTAAGCAAAAAAAACTAAAGCTGGTGGTGCTCACCGGTGCTGGTATCAGTGCAGAAAGCGGTTTGCGCACGTTTCGAGATGCGGATGGGCTGTGGGAAGGCCATGATGTGATGGACGTAGCTTCACCTCAGGGATGGGCAAGAAATCGGGCATTGGTATTGGAATTTTACAATGAGCGAAGAAAACAAGCCCTCACAGCCAAGCCGAATGTCGGCCACTTAGCACTGGTAGATTTAGAAGAGCACTTCGATGTGACCATTATTACGCAAAATGTGGACAGTCTGCACGAGCAAGCAGGAAGTAGCCACGTACTCCATTTGCATGGAGAATTATTCAAAGTCAGGAGTACCCTTGATCCTTCGTTGGTATATGACTTAGATGGGTGGGAACTCAACGAAGGTGACACCTGTGAAAAGGGCTCCCAGCTCCGTCCGCACATCGTGTGGTTTGGCGAGATGGTGCCCATGATGGAACCAGCCGCCAAAATCACGGCTGCAGCTGACATATTCATGGTAGTGGGCACTTCCTTAGTGGTATACCCTGCAGCCGGACTTTTAGACTTGGTACCCAATTCCACACCAAAATATATTATCGATCCGCATCTGCCCATCACTCACGGAAATACGTACCTTCACCTTTTTGAAGAACCGGCCACCACTGGTGTGCCACGGGTTCGCGATTTATTGATTCACACGTATGTCAAATAGGGAAATTATTGAGCGCTTCTATGGCGCTTTTCAGCAGGGAGATGCTGCAACCATGGCTAGTCTGTACCATCCGGATGGGTATTTTTCAGATCCGGTATTTCCGGCACTTACGGCTGAAGAAGCAGGTGCCATGTGGACCATGCTCATCAAGCGATCAAAAGGCAATCTGACCATTGACTTTCACTCTATAGAAGAAAATGACGATGTGATCTCATGCACATGGGAAGCCAAATACATGTTCAGCAAAACGAATCGGCAGGTGCATAATGTGATCAAAACCAAAATGACCATTGAAGAGGGGCTGATCATCATTCACGAAGATCGTTTTGATTTCTGGAAATGGAGCCGAATGGCACTAGGGGTGCCGGGTACGGTACTCGGCTGGACACCATTCCTCAAGAAAAAAGTAAGAGATCAAGCCCAAAGCTCGCTTGCACAATTTATTTCTAAGAATCAATAGCCACATTCTTCATTTACTGTGAAGGATGTAACTCCTTTCTAACCTTATGTAAGACTTTAAACTGCCGGATGCGGGAGTTTTGTATTGTGAAATTTCTCAATGTCCGTACTAAAAACGGTCAGGAAGACCCCCTACTTGGAACTAGAACAATACAAAAATGAAACATTCAATAATTACCCAATCAATCAAGTACACGGCTATATTAACCTTGTCAATGATTCTTTTAGGCGCATGTGCTAAAAAAATCATTTTTCAAAATTCTGCTGTGGTGCCTGCCGCCACCGGCGATGTGACCGTAAAGCAGGATAAAAATAAAAACTATGCGATCGATTTGAGCGTGACCAATCTAGCTGAGCCGGAAAGACTAACCCCGCCAAAAGCAAGCTATACGGTATGGATGCAAACTGACAATAACGGCACCCAAAATATTGGCAACCTCACCACCTCAAGTGGTGCGCTATCCAAAGCACTGACCGGTTCATTGAAAACAGTGACTTCCCATAAACCCAATGGGTTTTTTATCACTGCAGAAGACACTGAGAATGCCAGCTACCCTGGCAATGTGGTCGTGTTGAGAACAACAGGTTTCTAAATGGAAAAGGACAGAACTTGATCCCCGTCGGATTTTCCGGTGGGGATTTTTGTGTTTAACCTTGATGAAGTAAATTTCTAATCTCGACAGAAATTCAATTCATAATGACCAAAATCTATCACAACCCACGCTGCACCAAAAGCCGACAGACACTCTCATTGCTGCATGAGAAAGGCGAAAAACTTGAAATCATTGATTACTTGAATCAAGTACCAACTAAGGCAGAATTGAAACAGGTAATCTCCCAACTAGGCATCAAACCCGAAGCACTGATACGCAAGGG
>CAZPST010000079.1:0-8946 GCA_964589185.1 uncultured Roseivirgaceae bacterium
AACTTCCACGAATACGTCATTATCCAAGGCACGCAAGGTGGATTTGGTGGCATCCGAAATCGAGAAACGCTTCTCTTCGGTCATGTCTAGTCGGAAGCGGAAACGCTCGGCAAGTTGCATCACGAGTGCGATCAACAGCACACCGGCGATCAAGGTAAGAAGTGAGTGCAAGCGCTGACCTCTCATCGTCTTTTCATGATTAGATTGGTCAAAAGGATGAGGAAAAAACCCAATCCAAAGAAATAGGCCACATCTGTGCCGTCAATCACGCCACGGCTCATGCTGCTGTAGTGAAACAAAATGCCCCATCGTTCGATTGTATCGGCCTGTGCTCCTCCAAATTCAGCAATGGAAGCAAAGCCCGCATACAAGAAGTAGCACATGAATGCTGAGGTGATGAACGAGACAATTTGGTTTTGTGTAATGGCAGATGCCAATATGCCCACCGCAGTGAACACGCCTCCCAGCATGATTAGCCCAATGTATGACCCAATGATGCCGGGTGTGTCTAAGTTGCCCGTGGGATTGCCCAATGCGCTCAACGAAAAATAGTAAATGAGTGTGGGAAGAATGGACACAATCACGAGTAAAAATCCAGCGAGGAATTTGCCTAAAATGATTTCGTAATGTCTGAACGGCAAGGTGTAGAGCAGTTCCATTGTGCCCGCCTTTTTCTCCTCGGCAAATGACTTCATGGTGATAGCCGGAATGAGGAACATGAGCACGTATGGCCCAAGTGCAAAGAGCGTTTCGAGTGAGGCATAGCCATAATCAAGCACACTTGTAGACGGAAAAATCCAGATGAGCAACCCGATACCCACTAGGAAAACGCCCATCACCACATAGGCGATGAGTGAATCGAGGAACTCGTTGATTTCTTTGATCAGAATGGTCAGCATCAGTTCGTTTTCGATTGGGTTAATTTTCTGAATACATCTTCCAATGACTGCTCGTCCGACTTGGTGATGCCTGAGAGCGGCAATTCATTATCCGAGATCACTTTGAGCAATTCCTGTCGCAAATTCGGACGCGATGAACGGGCTACAAACGTCTGATCGTTAATTTTCTCCAATTCAAACTCACCAAAAACTGCGGCATCAATAGCAGACTCAAAGACCATGCGGTAGGCTTCCTGATTGGATTCACCAAGTTTCAGTGTTTTCACATCCGCATCCGCCACTATTTTTCCTTTATCAATAATCACCACTTTGTCACAAATGGCCTCCACCTCTTGCATGATGTGGGTAGAAAGAATCACCGTTTTTTCCTTTGCCACTTCCTTGATGATATTCCTGATTTCGATGATTTGGTTGGGATCCAAACCTGTGGTTGGTTCGTCCAATATCAGCACCTTTGGATCGTGGATCATCGCCTGTGCGAGTCCTACCCGCTGACGATAGCCTTTGGATAACGCACCAATTTTCTTATTGTGCTCACGCGTAAGCCCGATCAATTCGATCATTTCCTCCACCCTGTTTTTCCGATTGGAAATGCCGTAGGCCCGCCCAACAAACTGCAGAAATTCGCGCACATACATGTCCAAATACAAGGGGTTGTGCTCAGGCAAATAACCGGTGAGTCGCTTCACTTGCAAAGGGTTTTCCATCACATCCACACCATCTACACGCACCGAGCCCGAGGTGGGCATGGTATAGCCCGTGGCTATTTTCATGGTGGTGGATTTGCCTGCGCCATTGGGGCCAAGGAATCCGGTGATCTGACCAGTGGCCGCCGTGAAAGACACATTGTCCACTGCGCGTTGTTCTCCGAAAATTTTGGTGAGACCTACAACTTCTAATGACATCTACACGAATGGGCTTATGGACTGCAACTATTAGCTTTGCAACGAAGAAATTTCAATGCGAACGCAATATTCATTGTTTTTATTTGCACCCCCAAACTGTGATTTGAAAAATGACTGTTTGACAAACAATTGCCATTCATGAAGCGCATAGCTTATTACTTTTTTCTGAAACCACTCTCGCTGCTCCCACTGCCAGTATTGTATGCCATCACTTGGCCACTCTATTTGCTACTGGCATATGTATTTAGATATCGAAGCAAGGTGATGCGTATGAACTTGGCCAATTCATTCCCCGAAAAATCAGCAGAGGAACTTCGTCAGATCGAAAAAAAATTCTACCGACACTTTTTTGATCAAATTCTAGAATCGGTTCACATGATCAGCATGGGTGAAGCCGAATTTCTGCGCCGGATGAAGATGGTGAATCCGGAAGTACTCACACCTTACTATGATGAAGGCAGATCGGTGGCGATGGTCATTGGGCACTATAACAATTGGGAATTCACTCCAAGCATTAACAGACAAATGAAGCACCAGTTTGTGGCCATCTATTCAGTTTTGAGAAATAAATTCTTCAATGAGGTTGTAAAAAAAGCAAGGTCAAAATTGGATACAAAGCTCCTTTCACGTAACGAAGTGGGCGCGTTCATTCGCAAGCCACCAAAAGAACCCTTCCTCCTTGTCTTCGCAGCAGACCAATCACCGAACTGGAAAAGTAAGCTGCATTGGACGGAATTTCTTAATCAAAAAACAGGAGTGGCCACCGGAGCAGAGCGCTATGCCCAGATGCTCAATTGGGTGGTGGTGTTTGGCCATATCACCAAGGTGAAGCGTGGCACGTACGAAATAACCATAGAAGTGCTGACTGACAAACCAAAGGAATTGCCGGAAGGAGAAATCACTGAAATGCATGTGCGAGCACTGGAGCGGCAAATCCTTAAAGCGCCCCAATATTGGCTCTGGACACACAAGCGCTGGAAGAAAAAGACAGAGCAGAATCTTGAATTATAATCAGCCGTATTTCACTTTGTGAAATAGGATACTAGCCGCCAGCAGCAGTGTCACAGTATTCGCTACTATGATCGGCCAATTGGCGATCAACAGACCGTACGTAAGCCAAAGCGATAGGCCAAGACACAACAAAAAGAACATCGGAAGTGACAAATCCTTGGCCGATTTGGTCTTCCACGTTTTGATGGCTTGGGGTAAAAACGCCACCGTAGTACATACAGCTGCCAAATAGCCTAAAATTTCCGTGAGGTTCATTTGGAATTATTTTCCACAAATCTGCATTAAATGGTAGTCCAATTTTTCATAACCGCCAATTTGTTTCTACCAGCTATGCAGGTGCACTTAAAACTGGAGATACAATTTGTTTAGTTTTACCTAACCTAAGTCATAACAAATGGAAACGTACTCCATCGCGCAAGTAGAAGCAATCACTGGCATTCAAGCACCAACCCTACGCATGTGGGAAAAACGATACGGATTCATAGTGCCAAGCCGCACCGATACGAAAATTAGATATTATACCGATGACCAACTCAAGACGCTGATCAATGTGAGTGTGCTGCTAGATGCCGGACACAAGATTTCTAAGTTGGCCAAAATGGAGGCAGAATCGTTGCAAAACGCCTCCTTGGATATCCAAACAAACTCTGCATCCAATACATCTGACATCAAGGCGCTAGTGATCAGCATGCTGGAATTTGACGAGGCACGCTTCGAAGAAATCTTCCAGATATCGGTCATCCGTCGGGGATTATTAGACACGATGATTTCGGTAATCTATCCATTTCTACACCAAGTGGGCATTCTCTGGGGGGCTGACAAGGTGATGCCCGCACAAGAGCACTTTATTTCCAATCTGGTGCGTCGCAAACTCTTCACCGCTATAGATGGCATATCCACTCCGGCTAAGAAATCGAAAAAAGCCGTACTCTTCCTCCCTGAGCAAGAAGAGCACGAAATCGCATTATTGATGGCTTGTTTTGTATTGAAAAATGCCGGCTGGCAGACGTTTTATTTGGGTACCAATGTGCCTTTAGAAAACATCCTCACCCTTGAAAAAATGGTGAAACCCGACGTGCTCGTCACCTTCTTGATATCGCCCAGCAACGAGCCACTTAAAAAATTCAATACGCTTGTGACGCATGTACAAACGCACGTTTTAATATCCGGAAATCCCAATCACATACCAGTTGGTACATCCGGAAATTTTAGTCATTTAAGGCACCCCAATGATTTGTTGAATTACATCAGGAACCATTAACTTGGTTTTTTGTTTAGATATTTCTTTCCCTAATTAAACAGAATTTGAAATCCATAGTAGTAGGATCGGGCTTCTCAGGCTTAGTAGCCGCATCACTCATTGCGCAAGGCGGACATGAGGTCACGCTGTTAGAAAAAAATGATATGGTAGGTGGCCGTGCCCGCAAGTTTGAAGCCGATGGCTTCACATTTGACATGGGGCCATCGTGGTATTGGATGCCCGATGTATTCGACCGCTATTTTGGCTACTTCGGTAAAAAATCCGAGGATTTGTACGAATTGAAACGCCTCGATCCGGGCTTCAAAATCTTCTTTGAAAATGAAGCGGTGAACATCCCTGACAACATGGATGAATTGCGTGCCTTCTTTGAGTCATTGGAACCCGGTAGTGCCAAGCGATTGGACGACTTCATGGCCGATGGCAAGTTTAAATATGATGTGGGCGTGCATGACATCATCTACCGACAGCCTGATGGCATTTGGCCGTTTATTGATTGGAAAATCATGAAAGCCGCTTCAGGACTGCACTTGGTAAAATCGATCAGTAAGCACATCCGGCAGTACTTCAAGCATCCGTATTTGATACAATTGATGGAGTTTCCGGTGCTCTTCTTGGGCGCTGATCCTAAAAATACACCTGCACTATACTCCATGATGGACTATGCCGGTCTGGCATTGGGCACGTGGTATCCGATGGGCGGATTTGCCAAAATTGTGGATGCCTTCGAGCAAATAGCTAATGAACAGGGTGTACAGGTCCAACTCAATCACGAAGTGACCGGATTTGACACCATGAACGGAAAAGTGGCTAACGCCAAAACAACCAACACCGTGCATGCAGCCGATGCATTTGTGATTGCGGCAGACTATCACCATTTTGACATCAACGTGCTTACACAAGAGCAGCAGTATTCAGAGAGCTACTGGGACAAACGTGTGATGGCGCCATCGGCATTTCTCTACTACATCGGCCACAAGGGCACGCTACCCGACTTGGAGCACCACAATTTATTTTTTGATACTGATTTCGGGGAGCACAGCAAGGCCATCTATGATACCGAATCCTTCCCCGCTGATCCGCAATTTTATGTGAGCTGTTCATCAAAATCTGACTCTTCGGTGGCACCTGAAGGTCATGAAAATCTCGTCATTCTCATTCCTATTGCATCGGGCATTGAAGGAACAGAGGATCAGAAAGACTATTATTTCCAATTGATCTGTGAGCGCTTGAAGAAAAAAATTGGTGTGGATATCAGAGAAAATATCGTTTATCGCAGAGATTATTCGGTAGAGGATTTTAAAAAAGACTACCACGCCTTCAGAGGAAATGCCTACGGACTGGCCAATACGCTACTACAAACAGCGTTTTTGAAGCCAACTATGAAGCACAAGAAATTGAAGAACGTGTTCTTTACCGGACAATTGACTGTGCCCGGGCCGGGAGTGCCACCGGCCATCGTATCGGGCGAACTGGCAGCTAATTATGTGAAACGTTACTTTAAAAACGCATGAAAGAATTGTACGATTCGGTGTGTATGACGTGCAGTCAGATTACCACACGGCGCTATAGCACCAGTTTTTCGCTGGGCATTCGCCTGCTGCATCCATCCATCCGTCCGGCCATCTATGCCATCTATGGGTTCGTTCGCTTTGCCGATGAGATCGTGGATACGTTTCATGATTTTGACAAAGCCGAATTACTGGCACGCTTCAAAGCCGAAACATACCGTTCTATAGAAGAAGAGATCAGCCTCAATCCCATTTTGCAGAGTTTTCAGTGTACGGTGAATCGCTATAATATCGATCATGCACTCATCGAGGCTTTCTTCAAGTCGATGGACATGGATCTATCCAAAACCGGTCACGACCAAAGTAGCTATGAAGAATACATAGTAGGCTCTGCAGAGGTGGTAGGACTGATGTGTCTGTATGTCTTTTTGAACGGCGACCAAAAATTGTATGAGGAATACAAACCCGCCGCAGAGCGATTGGGAGCGGCATTTCAAAAGGTGAATTTCCTACGTGACCTCCACCATGACATGAAGGAATTAAACCGCGTGTATTTTCCTCAATTACAAAACAGTGAATGGAACCCTGATACGAAACGGGCAATAGAAGCAGACATAGCACGCGATTTTGAAATAGCCCTTGAAGGCATCAAGCGTCTCCCACGCAACAGCCGATTTGGGGTGTATTTGGCGTATAAGTATTACCAGACGCTCTTCAAAAAGATCAGGTCATTGCCACCCGAAAAAGTATTGGACAAGCGCATACGCATCAACAATACACGGAAGCTGGGTATTATGATGAAATCGTATATTTTGATGAATTTTGGCCGATCATGGTCACTCTCATCTTACTCTCGCTCACTCTAACACAGCAACCCAACTGGCGCACCATGCTAGACAAAGCCTATCATAGTGAAGATGCCGCTGTGGCAATGCTCACCAGGCTACAGGCTATCCCCTACCCCGATCCGGTGGAAAAGGCGTACTTGGGTACGGTTCAAATGCTCATGGCCGAGCACACATTCTTTCCTTGGAACAAACTCAAGCATTTTTCTGAAGGATCCAAAATGCTGGATGAGGCCATAGAAGAAGAACGTGACAATGCGGAGATGAGGTTGTTGCGCTTTGCGTGCCAAACAAACATACCGGATTTTTTGGGTTACAATAAAGCGATAGAAGCGGATAAGGCGGTGCTGCTGAATCACATGAAAAAATCAACTGATGCTGATCTGACTCGGCGAATTAAAAAGATACTGATGGAATCAACACACATTTCAGATCAAGAAAAAACAAAGTTGGGGCAGTTATGACAGAGGAGCTAGTGATAGTGGTGGATGCCGCCGATCGGGTGCTAGGAGAAATGGAAAAACTGGCGGCCCATGAGCAGGGCGTGCTGCATCGGGCATTTTCGGTCCTTATTTACAATACAAAAGGTGAAATGCTGCTTCAACGCCGCGCGGCGGGCAAATACCACTCACCCCTGCTTTGGTCCAATGCGTGCTGCAGCCATCCACGTCCGGGTGAAGACATACAACATGCAGTAGCGAGGCGATTGCAAGAAGAGATTGGTCTATCATGTGACACGCGTTTTTCACATTGGTTTCATTACAAAATTGACTTTGAAAATGGCCTGAAAGAGCACGAAATAGATCATGTTTTTGTTGGCATTTCAGACGAACAGCCTTCATTGAATCCCGATGAAGTAGATTCGTTTACCTATGCGGATGTGGCTCAGTTGAAAGCCGATATGCTGGCACATCCAGATAACTATACTTTTTGGTTTCACTTAATAATGAAGGATTTGCGTCATGATTGAAATTATCATTAATGTACTGATTGTAGTTGGCGTTTTTATTTTGATGGAGGGCGTGGCATGGTTTACCCACAAATACATCATGCACGGATTTTTGTGGACATGGCACCACTCGCACCATGTGCCACGCAAAGGACGCTTCGAGCGCAATGACCTCTTTGCCGTGGTATTCAGTTTGCCTTCCATTGGGCTGTTTTATTACTCTACGTACTATATGGAGTCGTTTTACCTGACGTCTGTGGCCATTGGCATATTGGCATATGGCTTGTTTTATTTTCTCTTTCACGATGTGCTGGTGCATCAGCGGATCAAATTCAGAACGAAGGTAAAAAGCAAGTACCTCAAGCGCTTGATCAATGCGCACTATGCGCATCATACCACGCACACCAAAGAAGAAGGAGAATCATTCGGTTTTCTATTTGCCGACAAAAAATACGAAAAGAAAGATGCCTGATCGGTTCTTATATGTGCTGTTAGACGTTGGAGCCATAAGTGTGCCCTTTGCGTTTAGCTTTTACACCAATGCGCCTTTTATCAAAACGATTGGACGCGTCATCCCTGCCATTTTGCTGCCAATGGCGCTATTCATCGTGTGGGACGTGTTCTTTACCAAATGGGGCATTTGGGGCTTCAATGACACCTATTTGATTGGTATGCGGATCCTTGAATTGCCCATAGAAGAATGGCTATTTTTCATTTGCATTCCGTACGCCTGCTTATTCACCTACTTTGCTTTGAAACACATACGACCTGTACAATCCGAACGAATTCATTACTTCGCCATGGATTTGGGAGTAATTGTGCTAGCCGTAGGTCTACTCAACTTGGACAAAGCGTACACAGCCACTACAGGTATTGGATTGGGTCTCCTTTTGATCTACATGGCCTACATGCGCAAGCGCTATTTGGCGCAATTTTTCTTAAGCTACTTGGTTATTCTCATTCCCTTTTTTATCATCAATGGAGTGCTCACCGGCAGTTGGATACCTGATCAAGTGGTGTGGTACAATGATGCCGAAAATCTGGGTCTCAGGCTGGGCACTATACCCGTAGAAGATCCATTCTATGGCATGCTGCTACTACTCATGAACACGGTGATTTGGGAGGAATTGATTTAGCACTCGAAAAAGGTTGAATTCTTAGTCTG
Source organism: uncultured Roseivirgaceae bacterium (assembly GCA_964589185.1). Lineage (GTDB taxonomy): Bacteria > Bacteroidota > Bacteroidia > Cytophagales > Cyclobacteriaceae > JAAEPI01. The sequence continues at coordinate 8,544 of CAZPST010000079.1, forward strand.
GTTACTTTATACTTGACCACCTAAACGCAAATTACCCTATGAGATCATTCAGAATCCTACTCATCTGCATTCCATTCTTTATCCCGCTATTAACAATTGCCCAAATTGATGAAGAGCAGACGGGCGCGTGGTATATGCTCATGTGGAGCTATGACTTCAAGGAAAGTCCGTTTGGCCTTCAAGGTGACACGCAATACCGGAATTGGAACCTAGCCGGCGATTTGGAACAAATCATGTTTAGAAATGGTCTCACCTACCGACCCGGATCGGGCGATATCAAATTCACCCTAGGATTTGCCCACATCAAAACAGGCACATTTGGTGAAAGTCGCACTTCTTTTGGGGAAAATCGGATCTACCAAGAAGCATTACTTCCTCAGAAAGTGGGTGGACGATTTTTCCT
>CAZPST010000079.1:9046-10717 GCA_964589185.1 uncultured Roseivirgaceae bacterium
ATCGGATCTACCAAGAAGCATTACTTCCTCAGAAAGTGGGTGGACGATTTTTCCTTACGCATCGGTTTCGGTATGAGCAGCGCTTTGTAGAGGGGCAAGACATGCGCACCAGATATCGCTACTTTCTCAGCGTAAATGTGCCCGTAAACCAACAGGATTTGAAGCAAGGCGCCATCTATGTGGCCTTTTACAATGAGCTATTCATCAATGGCGAACGGGAGATTGGCGATGGTGGTACGGTTGAAATTTTTGATCGAAATCGCGTATATGGTGGGTTGGGTTACAGTCTTCGGGATCGATCTCGGATGCAACTAGCCATGATGCGGCAGTCTACTGATCTGTGGGCCAAAAATCAACTACAAGTAAGCTGGCATCAGACCTTCTGATGCCAGCCGGTTTGCCTGATTACTTTATCACTAACACCTCCGTGCGACGATTGTTTTGGTGCTGCACATCATCACAATTGTCACCACAATCCACAAACAATTTCTCTTTACCAAAACTGCTGTCTTGAATACGCTCTTTGGCAATGCCCTTTTCAATTAAGTATGATTTGGCGGCTTTCACTCTGCGCTTGGCCAAGCGCTCATTGTAGGCCTTTGATCCCCTCACGTCCGTGTGGGCAGCCAATGAGAGCTTCCTGTCAGGATATGTCTGCAAAAAGGAGATCCAATTATCTAAGTCTGCTGCGCCATCCGATCGTATGTCATGCTTATCAAAATCATAGAGGATGTTTCGCAGGTCAATGACTGTATCAATGGCTATGCGCTTTGCTTCAAATGCGGACAACAGCTCCTCGTAAGTGCCTTCATGGAAATTGAGCACGTCATCCATATCAAACAAAAGTTGCTGCCATTGTCCATTGATTTCCACTCGATACACGGTCACCGAATTCAGAATAGGCTTTGCAAGGAATAGATCAAATTCCAATATATTATTTTCTCTTGTAGCATCCTTGGTAGAGATCATCAGACTATCAGCTATATATCCCTCTACTGCACCATTTACCAAAAATGAATCTCCGTGCAATGCAGGAAACTGCACCATCGAAATGTTATCTTCATCGCGTATGATTTCATCCAAGAATAAATCACGTGTATCCAAGTGTCCTGTGATCAGTTCGCTCGTCTCCATGTCACGTAGATTTACCTTCACCACATAGTCAAACATCAATACCTCATAGATATCATCATTTCCGCTACCACCTTCTCTATTGCTACTGAAGTATCCCTTGTTTCCGTCAGGATAAAACGTGATGGCAAAGTCGTCTTTATGTGTATTGAGTGGGAAACCCAAATTGCGCGGCAAGCCGTTGGGAATGGTCAAATCAACCCTGAAAATATCCAAACCACCCAATCCTTCGTGTCCGTCAGATGCAAAGTAGAGAAACTCGTCCTGACTGACGAACGGGAACATTTCGTCTCTAGCCGTATTGAATCGAGGACCCAAATTTTTGGGTGCTGACCATTTGCCATTTTGCCAGTACGATACATACAAATCCACTCCGCCGTACCCGCCTGGCATGTCTGACGAGTAGTAAAGCGTCTGTGCATCGGGTGTAAGGGTCGGATGACCTATAGAATATTGATCATTATTGTATTCAAATTCAGTCACCTTCGTCCAAGTACCATCCGGTTTCTTTTCAGAGAAATATAGTTTCAAATGATTTAT
>CAZPST010000080.1:0-10650 GCA_964589185.1 uncultured Roseivirgaceae bacterium
TGTTCCAATGTCTTCTTTGAGCAGATTTTTCCATTGATCACTTTCGGTTCATACGCTTCTATTTCGCGCTCACCCTTGTTCACTGACTTCACGATGATCGGTTGGAGCATTTTGCCTTTATTGGCCACCGCATTGTAGAGTGCCAATGTTTGCAGGGGTGTCATCTTAAGTTCGTAACCGTGTGAAATCCATGGCAAACTCACACCACTCCAAGTAGAATCCGACGGATCTTTGATGTAGGGCCTTGCTTCCCCTACCATCTGAAAACCAAGAGGTTCGGACAACCCCATTTTCTTGATATAGGAAATAAATTTCTCCGGATTGCTACCAAAATGCTCATTGACCAATTTGGCAATACCGATGTTAGAAGATTTTTCTAGCACTTCCTGGACGGTAATTTTTCCATAGCCCTCCGGCTTATGATCGCGCATCACCCGATCGAAAAACTCCATCTTGCCATCACCTGTTTCCACCGAATCGGTAGGCTCCACATTGGTTTGCTCCAAGAGCGCAATCATACTCGCCAGTTTGAAGGTAGATCCCGGCTCTCGCGAACCTTGACTACCTACGGCGTAATTGTATTTCTCATAATAATCGCCACTTTCGGTGCGGCTCAAGTTCGAAATCGCCTTGATTTCACCGGTAGCCACTTCCATCACGATAGCCACGCCATATTCTGCTTGGTGCCTTTGCAGCGCATCATGCAATGCGGATTCGGCAATATCTTGAATGTCCACATTGAGCGTAGTACGGATGTCATATCCATCTATGGAGCGCACTTCTGAGCCATCGAATACGGGTTTCCAGCCGCCACCGGCCATGCGTTGAAATAACCCCTTTCCATTTTGTCCGGCCAGTTGCTTATTGAAACTGTACTCCAATCCTACCGTGCCTCGGTTGTCGGCATTCACCCGTCCGATGGTGCGATAACCTAAATGCGAAAAAGGCAGGAACCGCGTTTCCACCTTTTTGAAGATTACACCACCTTTCAACTGCCCCTCCCTGAAGATGGGCCAGCGCTCCATCTGCTTTTTGTCTTGGTAGCCGATTTGCCGTTGATTCAAAATCAGATACCGCTTGCCCGCCGCACGGGCTCGCTCTATTTTGGCTTTATAGTGTGCGGCTGTTTGATCCTTATAATACCTAGCCAGCAAATATGCCAGCGAATCAATGTGAGATTTGAACAACCCATCAGTAGATACATACGGATCGAGTGCTACTTGATAAAAGGGTAAAGAGGTCGCAAGCAGACTACCATCCTCAGCGTAGATGTTTCCGCGGGTAGCGGGTATATCCATCACCTTCAAGCCAATCGATTCTCCAAGACCAATCCATTGCTCGCCTTCAAACACCTGCACTTTTACTATTCGATAGATGATCCCTCCGGCCAATAGGAAAATGACCAAAAAGGAAATGCGCACGCGTAGCAATATGTCCTTCTTGATGCTCATTTGGTGGCGATCAAAATGGGTGAATCACTATTTTCCTTGAGTCCCAATTTCTTGGCGCGCTTGGCCACTTCACTTTGCTTGCTGGCAAACATGTAGCTGGCCTTCAATGTGGTGTAATCGGCACGTAGGTCTTCTACCTCTACCTCCAGACGAGATATAGCGCGAATTTTCTTCTCGGCGTTGTGTCTATTGGCGATGTAGAGTACCAGGAGCAAAACGATGAAAAGGATCTGTGGAAGGAATTTGACGTGGATGCCTTGCTTGATGGAGTCATCCAAATGTAAGAGACGGTTGAGCCACCCGAAAAAATTCCCACTTTTTCGTTCTTCAGGGTGCTTATAAGTATTTACCGCCATTGGTTGCGTTCTGCTATTCTAAGTTTGGCACTCCGTGCCCGGTTATTTTCTTCTATTTCTCCCATTGCTGGTGTGATAATCTTTCGATTTATCGGATCAAATGGCCGCTGCAGGTTTCCGTAGAAATCCTTCGTTTGTTTTCCCTTCAGATCACCGGTAGCCATGTAGTTTTTCACCAATCGGTCTTCTAAGCTGTGGTAGCTGATCACTACCAATCGACCGCCCGGCTTGATGACGTCTTTGGTTTGTTCCAGAAATTCGCGCAGGGCTCCCAACTCGTCGTTGACCTCTATGCGAATGGCCTGATACACTTGCGCTAGGTATTTCATCAGTTTGCCTTTAGGCGCCACATGCTCAGCGATGGCTTTCAGTTCGGCACTCATCACGATCTCTTCACGCGACCGGTCTTTGATGATCTCGGCTGCCAGTGTGCGGGCATTTTTGATTTCGCCATACGCACTGAAGAGATGTACAAGATCACGCTCTTCGTAGGTATTCACCACGGTCTTGGCCGTAAGTGGCTGATGCCTGTCCATGCGCATGTCCAGTTCACCGTCCCACCGAGTGGAGAATCCACGCTCGGGAACATCAAACTGGTGCGACGATACGCCCAAGTCGGCCAAAATCCCATCCACAGCCTTGACGCCATGTAGCCGCAGATATTTCTGCAGGTGTCGGAAATTTGATTCAATAAATGTGAAAGAACGTTCCGGAAATGCTTCCTGTACGTGATCGGCGTTTTGCACTGCATCTTCGTCTTGATCAAATGCCAGTAGGCTTCCAGTAGTAAGTTGTTGGAGAATGGCGCTGCTGTGACCCCCACCCCCGAACGTGACATCTACATACACGCCATCCGGCTTGATGAGCAGCCCCTCGAGGCTCTCAGCTAATAGGACAGGCGTGTGGTACCGGCTCATTGCTCATCCAAGTACTTTTGTGCCAATTCGGAGTATTCCTGGTTATCACCGATTGCGTATTCTTCAAATACTTTCGGATTCCATATTTCAATGTAGTTGCCCATACCTATCACCAGCGCTTCACCTTCTATACTGGCATGAGCGAGCATATTCTTCGGGAAGAGGATTCTGCCTGCGCTATCCAACTCCACATGTGCTATGCTCCTGAAAAAATTCCGCTTCAACTTTCGCTGCTCAGGGTTGAACTCACTCAGTGACGAAATCTTGTGATGGATTTTCTTGTACTCCAGCATTGGGTATAGAATGAGGTTTGGTTCGAATCCCTTTCGGATCACCAGCTCATTAGTGGAGACCTCAGGCAGACTGGCTTTGACCTTTGCAGGCAAAGCCAACCTACCCTTGGTATCCAACTTACACTCATACTCGCTTGTAAAAAAAGCCATATAGAGCCTTGAAAAATATAAACCACCGCGACAAATGTATTAATTCTTTTACATTTTCTACCACATCCTCCCACTTTTTACCACAATGTGGATAAATTGTTAAGAAACGACCATAAAACAGCCCAAATTTCCCGCATTTGCCTATTGTTCCTATCCGCTTTCCACATCAAATGGGAAGAAATAGTGTCATTTCACTAGCTAAATGCACCCGATTACAGATTGGTGGGAGAAGGTGGGAGGATTTGGATTTGGAGCGGGATGGTGGGGGGATTTAGCAACTGTACTCCCGTGCTACGCCCGGGGCTAGGCTGATAGGGCTTGGCGTTTTAGAGGCTGTGACGGTCGCTTTTTATATGATTGGTCAATAGACAAAGTAGCGGCCAAGTTGAAGGAATATGAAAGATCGGGCTCCACAAAAATACTGTGCCACTCCTCTTCTCAATTCAGTTGGAAAATTACGTTTCGTATCGGATAAATCAGCTTAAAGCTGACTTTTTTACTTTGAAACGTAGCTATAACAAATTACTTTTCATATCATTGTAGTCAGTTTAAAGCTGACATTTGAACTATGAAAACAAAAAACATATCAACTCAATCCAATCAAATTTTGACATACTTCAACCAGATGGGTAAGGATTGTTTTGCGTATGCAGACGCAATAGACGCATTACCGCAATCAAGCGAAAGTGCTTTAAAAGAGCTTCTTAGTGATATGGTTAAGCGTGGTTTATTGATGCGTTTGAAAAAAGGACTTTATTACATCATTCCATTTGAAAAAGATTCTGACACTTTTATGCCTGATTGGCATATAGTTGCCGGTCATCTGGCGAAGGATGTCAACCACTATATTGGTTACTACTCAGCTTTGCAGATTCATAACCTAATCACCCAGCCTTCACTAAAAGAACAAGTTGTTGTTGACAAGCAAATTCGCCCATCGAAAACCACAATAAAGGATGTCGATTTTCAATTCATTTACCACAACGAAAAACATTTCTTTGGTTCCAAAAAAATATGGATTGATAGCTTCAATAAGGTAATGTGCTCTGACTTGGAAAAAACATTCATCGACTGCCTATTCAAACCGGACTATGCTGGTGGTATTGTGGAAATTGCAAGAGCAATCCACATATCCAGAGATAAAATCAAATTTGACAAGCTTCTTGAATATACTCAGCGATTTAATTCGCAAGCAGTAATAAAAAGATTGGGCTTCCTTCTTGAATCTCTTGAAATTGAATCAAATATTACAAAACAGCTACTGAAGACCAAAACAGCTTCATACGTGCTACTGGATACCGAACTTCCGAAATCAGGTAAAATGATTAGCCGATGGAGCATTCATCAAAACCTGGAAACAGAAACCATTAAATCTGCCATCTACACATGATTAAACCAGGGGAAATACAAAACAAGGCTCGGGAAGTAGGTGTGCGAGATCAACAGATTGAGAAGGATTATATCCTGTCATGGATATTACAGGGAATTGCCCAGCATGAGCAACTCTCAACTTCAATCGTTTTTAAAGGAGGAACCGTATTGAAAAAGGTCTATTTCGAGGATTATCGATTTTCGGAAGATCTTGATTTCACTCTTTTTGACAATGAAATATCTAATGAACAAATCTTCGAATGGTTTGCGGAGGCATTTGAATACATAAAGGATGAAGCAAATATTCCTCTCGAAATAATTGATGATAATGAACATGTAGATGGTGGAATAAATTTTTATATCAGTTATGTAGGCCCCCTTGGTGGTGTTGGTGCAAATAAGCGGGTCAAGGTTGATATTTCAAGAAGTGAAGAATTACAATTCGAGCCTGTATTGCAGAGTACTTACCTTGGATATTCAGATCAAGAAGACCATCAATTACGCTGTTACCCTCTTGAAGAAGTGCTTGTTGAAAAGCTACGGTCAATAATGCAACGAATGCAAGCTAGAGACTTTTATGACATATGGTATCTACTAGAGAGGCATGAAATGGATGTGACTTTTTACGTGAATGAATTCAAGGCAAAATGTGATAGTAAGGACATTGACCCCAAAGGATTTCATAAAAAGCTAGATCAACGACTGCCTCAATACCAAGGACGTTGGCAAAGATCAATGTCGGACCAAATTCGAGATTTGCCTGATTTTGAAACTGTACAAAGAGAAGTAATGCGACACCTGAAAAAACTAAAACTCTGATGGCTGCTTCCACCGCATCGGACGAACTAACTTGAACACGGAAACAGGATGGAAAAATGCACGAAACCTAACAGATGCTAAAAATCCATAGGCTTACTGAGTTGCTTGCGGAGGTTTGAGAGCCATACATCCAAAATTGCCCATGCGTGACATGGAAGAATAAAGACTATGATTTAATCATCAGCTAACTAAAATTCTCATGCACCACCTTCCAAAATACTTCAGGCGTCAAGGGTTTGTGCGCAAATTCCTTTACTTCGGGTATTGAACTGCCTCTTTCTTTGTCGTCAGGATTTACACTGGTGGTGAGCATAGCGACTACTGCACGTGCATGAATGTCCTCAGGGAGTTCCTTATATACTTCCAGAAAATCCCAGCCGGTCATGCCCGGCATGTTGATATCCAAGAAAATAATACCCGGTTTTGGACTGTTGGAGAAATTTCCTTTGCTCTGCAAAAAATCCAGCCCCTCTCTGGCTGATGTTACGGATTGTACGTGCACCCCGGCACATGCTTCCTCAAGAATCAAGGTGTGATAGAAGTTTGTCGCTTCATCATCATCTATGAGCAAGACACAATCCAACTTGTTAATTTTTTCACTCATCGTATTTTCGTTAATGTGAAGTAAAACGCACTACCGGTACCCACGGTTGAATCTACCCAGATTTTCCCTCCATGGAGCTCCACTATTTTGCGGCAATACGCCAATCCTAGGCCTGTCCCCTCATACAGCTCAGTGGAATGCAAGCGCTGGAAAATGAAAAATATCTTATCATAATTTTCCGGCTCTATTCCTATGCCATTGTCCTTGATGCAAAACTCCACATGCGTACGTCTATCTGCGGCAGAGACGTCAATGACGGGTGCCACATCTATTTTTCGGAATTTCACCGCATTGCTGATCAAATTCTGAAAAAGCATACGCAACTCTACCGGATTGGCCATCACTACGGGTAATTCATGGATGGTGATTGTACCATTCGTCGCTTTTAGCGCAGCATCCAGATCCAGCACAATCGTCTGTACCATTTCCCGGCAATCCACCCATTCGGTCTCTCGCTTATTGCCTATTCGGCTGAACTCCAGCAGCCCCTTGATCAAGAGCGTCAACCTATTGGTGGCGGCTGTCACATAATCCAGCATCTTCTTCCCCTGCTCATCAAAACTGTCGTAATGTTTTTTGGCAATCATTTGGGTCATATTGCCTATGGTGCGGAGTGGCTCTTGTAAATCATGGCTGGCAATACTCGTGAAGCGCTCAAGCTCGCGATTTTTCACCGTCAAGTCCGTGTTGAGATTTTCCAGCCGATCCTTGTGCTCAGCCAATACCTCTTGCTGCGCATCTAGTTCAATCACCTTTACCAGTAATTCCTTAGAACTATCCGATAACTGTCTATTGATCCCCTCCAAACTCGCAAAACTGCTTTTGACTATAAATACTAACGTCATGCATGTCCAGATCACTACAAGTGAGATGACCATGTTCATCCCCGTTAGCCCACTGGTGGTCGTAATCATTTCGTCGGTCCGTGTGGCGGCAATAATGGTGAGCGTGGTGCAGCCGGCAGCCACATAAAGGCTGGTAAACTTTCCGGGTAAGAGCCAACTATATAAGATCACTACGGCATACATGCTCGCTACAGCCACGTGACTATCCGTGTTCCAATCCACAACAAAAACCACACAAGAAATCACAGTCACCATGAAAATCAAGACGACATTCTGAAGAATCCCCATGGATGGACGATGGAGCATTAGTTTGCTTTGTTTTTTAACTGTGCCTTCAATTCCGCAATCTCGGCTTCATATTTTTTCAATTGCTTTTCTAGCTTGTATTCCTTCAATTCATCCTCAGGTCGCTCAGTTATCAACTTAGGCAAGTCCCGAATAAGCGCCAAAGCTGTAGCCACACTCACCATGGCGGTCAACACTCTCAGAAGTGCACTGAGCCGATATCCCGGCCACCAAAACATCATCGCATCGATGAGGTGGGTACTGCCACATAGGATAATGAACGCTCCGAACAGCCAGAAAACAGGCAAAAAAGGTAGATTTTGGCGCTTTTGAATGAAAAAAATAATAATAGCGGGAATGATAAAGTACGCCAGCCATATAGCGATATCGCTGGTGATATAGAGCCACCCATGAAAAGAAGACCATTCGCCACAGACCCAACGCGCCGGCCAATCATCGGCTGAAAATAGTTTGGTAATAAAATCCTTTACTTGATTCATAGAGCAATTGTTCTTTCAAAGGAAATGTACAAAATCAACCCCATATATAAAACGTTTCGTATAACTATTATACCATATAGCATCACGCGCCAACTAAATCTCTATATATAGGACATAAAAAAAGCCACTCCCGAAGGAGTGGCTCTCACTAATCAGTGAAGAACGAATTAATCCACGTTCATGGTAAATTCTACTCTTCTATTTCGTTGATGCTGATCTTCGTTACACTTGTCGCACTTTTCATACAATTCTGCCTTACCAATTAAGACTGCACGTATGCGATCAGGTTCAATACCATTTGACTTCATGTAATCTTCTACACGCTGCGCACGTCTTTCAGCAAGCCTTTCGTTGTATTTCACTGAACCACGTGCATCACAATACGATGTGATATCAACCGTAAGGACAGGATAGGCTTTAAGTATAGCTACCACCTTATCGATTTCACCTACACCCTTGGCAATAACATCGCTATCAAATTTGAAGTATACATCTTCAATAACAATCGGCTTATCATTCGGCCCTAAATCAGTAGCTGTAATTCTAACAAGCTTTTTAGAAGACATACGGTAATATACAGGGTTAGCTAGGTTATCAACGCGCACTACAGATGCACCCTCAGCGCCTTCCACTTCAACCGCCTCTTCTTTCTTTTGCATTGGCACGCTAACGGCCATCATTTCTTCTTTGGTGTCCGCCTTGAATTGCGCTTCACTTCCTGCGTATCCCTCTTGATCAGATGTGATGACGTATGTACGTCCACGGAGACCATCATATACAGCCTTATCGCCATTCATTGTATATGGCACCTCTTCACCAGTTCGAGAATCTACTATTTTCAAATTACCTTTGATAGGTTGTCCGGTCTTCTCATCAATCACTTTCACTTCAATGCGAATGCGATATATCAAGACTTCATAGATATCATCGCTACCCAAACCACCTTCACGGTTGCTGCTTAGATATCCTCGCTTACCACTTTGATCTAGTACAATTCCGAAATCATCCTTAGAGGTGTTAACAGGATAGCCCATAGTGTAAATAGTACCCCCTCCTATTTTTGTCTTATAGATATCTAAGCCACCAAGTCCTCCACGTCCATTACTTGAGAAAAAGATATCTCCATCTTGAACAAATGGGAACAAGTCATCTCCCTCTGTATTGATACGCTCAACATTCACAGGCTCACCCCATGTACCACCTGAATACGAACTGCTGTAGATATCCACACCTCCTTTTCCATCAGGCTTATTACTTGCGAAATAGAGCGTCGAGGTTTTTTCATCAAATGAAGGATGTCCTACAGAATATTCAATGTTATTATGAGGAAACTCAGAATTGAGCACCCAACCATCAGCACCCTTCTCATAGATAACAAGTCGAAGTGTACTAGGATTTCCTAAATCAGCATTCTTCTTAACGAATGGATAATTAGTAGTCACAATCACCTTGCTTCCGCCTTCAAAGAAACTCATAGGCCCCTCATGAAGACCTTGACTGATCTTATCCACTTTGACAGCCATATCACCGGATACTTTGTACATATCCAGGAAAAAGCTCCCATCTCTCATATTGATCGACTGAAACAATTTTGCTTTACCTCTATTGGAAATAAAAAACACTTCTTCACCATTATACGCAGGTGCAAAATCAGACTGTTCAGAGTTAAAATCTACAGGTGATACCATGTATGCCAAAGAATCTTCATAAAAGGACTTAATATCCTTCAACGCTTCCTTCTTCATATCAACTCTGGAATCATCGCTATTCATTTGTCCGTAACGTGAGTACATGCGCGTTGAACGGTCATAACTCTCTATAGATGATAATGCATCTGCATAGGCCAGCACATCATCAGGGGTAGCACTGCTGTGACTCACTGATTGCGAAGCATAATAAGACACTTCCTCCTGATTATTCAGCTTTTCATAGCATCTAGCAATTTTTAGCTGAATCGCTTTATTCTTCGGGTCTTTAGCCAATGCCTTTTCATAAAATTCCAGTGCATTGGAATAGGCCATTTGTTCGTAGTACGCATCACCACGCTGCTCGTTAGTGGCACTACCATCGCTATGAGGCATATACTGAGCAGTTACGAAAACAGGGCTCAATAAAAGTGCAATGATTACTAGTCTTAACTGCTTCATGATTAGAAATATCTAGGGGTTACTACTCTGTCTTTTGACAATTGTATTCTGTAATTCACCATCACTTCATGTGATGCATTACTAATCTCTTGTAACTGCTCTTGTATAATATGATCGTACGAATACCCAAAGGATAACTTAGGACTAACATTTACCTGAACAATTCCTGACACTGACTCTGGTGGTCTCACGGACACGCCTAACCAAATAAAGTCACTGAAGAGAGCATTCAAGTTATAATCAGCAGATACAGGAGCTCCATCAACCATTTTCACAAGTACGTTGGGCTTCAACTTTACATTCTGCGACAGATTAAATACAAGTCCTGTATTTAAGAAATAATGTCTCTGCTGCGTATACGAACCGCCTTCACTCTCTATTTTAGAGTTCATCAGTTCAGGAGCCGACACACCTACATAGAATTTAGAGGTATAATAGAAGACACCTGCGCCAAAATTGGGACTAAACTCAGATACATCCACAAAACTTTGATCATTGCCGGCAGCTGTAAATATGGTCGAATAATCACCTTTAAAATTTGTGATGGTTCCTTGCACACCCATTGACAAATAACCACTACCCATGGCAATTCGATAGGAATACATGCCAGAGATGTTCGTCGTATTGGTAACGCCAATTGCATCATTGGAAACCATCAGACCTAATCCCACATTTTTTCCTTTAATAGGTGAATGGATGGAAAATGTCTGCGTAGTTGGTGCGCCTTCGAAACCGGCCCACTGCCATCTAGACATCCCTGTAAGGCTTACAGCATCGTGTGTGCCGGCATACGCAGGGTTAATGGTCAATCCATTAAACATGTACTGCGTGTAAAGCTCCTTTTGCTGACCATACGTTGCTATGGTCAGGCCAAGGAAAAGCGTCAGTGCTAATAATCTTATATTCTTCATT
>CAZPST010000081.1:0-10550 GCA_964589185.1 uncultured Roseivirgaceae bacterium
TGGATTTGCTATCTTTGCAGTCCTTTTCGGAAAAAGTTTCTTGAGAGGTGATTATTGAATAATAATTGAAGGAAAAATGCCTGGCATAATTGGAAAAAAAATTGGTATGACTAGTATCTACACCCCGGAGGGAAAAAGTGTCCCTTGCACGGTGGTTGAGGCTGGTCCTTGTGTGGTGACCCAAGTAAAGAATCCTGAAACGGATGGTTACAAGTCTGTACAGCTTGCCTATGGTGAGCGCAAAGAGAAGAACACGCCGAAAGCGTTGAAGAATCACTTTGCAAAAGCAGGAACTACACCTAAGCACAAAGTGGTGGAATTCAGAGATTTCCGGGCAGAATTCGAAAGTGTTGTTCAACTTGGAAACACAATCAATATCAGCGATGTATTTAAGGAGAATGATTTCTTGGATGCCATCGGAACATCAAAAGGTAAAGGCTTCCAAGGCGTTGTAAAAAGACACGGATTTGGTGGTGTTGGTCAGGCTACTCATGGTCAGCACAATAGATTAAGAGCACCGGGTTCAGTAGGAGCTTGCTCTACACCTGCGCGCGTATTCAAAGGCATGCGAATGGCCGGAAGAATGGGTAGTGATCGAGTGAAAGTGATGAACCTTAAGGTGATGCGCATTTTCCCTGAAAGAAATTTGATTTTGGTATCGGGATCTATCCCTGGTGCAGCTAACTCCTACGTAATTCTAGAAAAATAAGTCATGAAACTGGAGGTATTAAATATTAAAGGCCAACCAACAGGGAGAGAAGTCACCCTTGATAAGGAGACGTTCGGTGTTGAGCCCAATGAGCACGTAGTATACTTGGCTGTAAAGCAATACTTGGCCAATCAGCGTCAAGGTACGCACAAAGTAAAGGGTCGTTCTGAAGTGGCGGGTTCTACACGAAAGTTGAAGAAGCAAAAGGGAACCGGTACAGCACGTGCTGGGGATATCAAGTCGCCGGTATTCAGAGGTGGAGGAACCATGCACGGACCTGAGCCACGTGATTATAGCTTCAAGTTAAATAAGAAAGTTAAGCGCCTTGCTGGTAAGTCAGTTCTTTCGGCAAAGGCAAAAGATAAGATGATCAAGGTGTTGGAAGACTTCACCTTAGACGCACCTAAAACAAAGGCATTCACCGAAATACTTAGCAACCTTGCTCTGTCAGGAAAGAAGTCATTGTTCATCCTGGGTGACAAAAACGACAATGTCTATTTGTCTTCCAGAAACATCGAAAACACACGAGTACTCACAGCGGCGGATGTAAACACATACGACTTGCTACACGCAGATCAGTTGATCCTTTGTGAGAGCTCATTAGAGAAACTTCAAAACAGATTGAACTGATGGGAGTGCTAATTAAACCTTTAGTTACCGAGAAGATGTCATCCATGAACGAACATGGAAAGTACGGATTCATCGTAGTACGCACCGCCAACAAGGTGGAAATTAAGAAAGAGGTTGAGAAAACATATGGTGTAAATGTGGAAACAGTACGCACCATGGTTCAGCCGGGCAAGAAAAAAAGCCGATACACAAAATCAGGTGTAATCGAAGGACGCACGCCTGCTTACAAGAAGGCAGTAGTGAAAGTGGCCGAAGGAGAGATTATTGATTTTTATAGCGGTATTTAATTAAAGAGCAATGGCAGTTAGAAAACTCAGACCGATCACCCCAGGCCAGCGATTCAGAACCGCTCCGGTATTCGATACCATCACGAGCAGCACTCCTGAAAAGTCATTGGTAAAATCAATGAAGAGCAAGGGGGGGCGAAATAATCAAGGCCGCATGACCGTGCGTAACGTAGGTGGTGGCCACAAGAAGAAATACAGAGAGATTGATTTCAAGCGTGAGAAATTCAACATTCCCGCTACTGTGAAGTCGATCGAATACGATCCAAACAGAACAGCCAACATCGCATTGCTTTATTACGCTGATGGTGAGAAGCGTTACATCGTAGCACCAGCAGATTTGAAGCCGGGTATGGTGATAGTTTCTGGAAGCGGAAACGCGCCTGAAGTGGGTAATACATTACCACTTAGCGAGATTCCTTTAGGAACAATCGTTCACAACGTTGAGCTTCAGCCTGGTCAGGGTGGTGTGATGGTGAGAAGTGCCGGATCATACGCACAATTGATGGCGCGTGATGGCAAATACGCAACGTTGAAGTTGCCTTCAGGCGAGATGCGAATGGTATTGGTGACGTGCATGGCCACTATTGGCACTGTGTCTAACGGCGATCACATGAACGTGCGATTAGGCAAGGCCGGAAGAAACAGATGGTTGGGTAGAAGACCAAGAGTACGAGGTGTGGCTATGAATCCTGTAGATCACCCAATGGGTGGAGGTGAAGGCCGTGCGTCAGGAGGTCACCCACGATCACGAAACGGAATTTTCGCTAAAGGTCAGAAGACCCGTAAGCCAAATAAATATTCAGACAATCTAATTGTTAACAAGAGGAAATAATGGCTAGATCATTAAAAAAAGGTCCTTATATAGATTTTAGACTGGCAAAAAAGGTCGACGATTTGACCGAGTCAGGAAAGAAGACAGTAATCAAGACATGGTCAAGGAGATCAATGATTTCTCCGGATTTTGTAGGCCAAACGTTTGCTGTCCATAATGGAAATAAGTTCATTCCCGTGTACGTCACTGAAAACATGGTGGGTCACAAACTGGGTGAATTTGCTCCAACTAGAAACTTTAGAGGACACGTTGCTAAAAAAGATAAAGGTAAGAGATAAGGATGGAGACTCAACATAAACTGAAGAAGTCAGTACGAGTACGTCTGGCAAAAGAGCAAGCCGCCGAGCATAAGGAGGCGAACAAAGGCAAACTTGGTGCGGTGAAATCATCGCTTCGTAATCTGCCTACTGCTCCACGTAAGATGCGACTTGTAGCCGATATGATCCGTGGCGAGCGTGCGAATGTCGCTTTGAATTTGCTACGTTTTGACGGAAAGCATGCTTCCCGAGATTTAGAGAAGCTCCTGATGACAGCCATTTCTGATTGGCAATTACAAAACCAAGATGTTAAAATCGAGGAAGCAGATTTGTTTGTCAAGGAAATATATGTGGATAGCGGCAAAATGTTGAAGCGTCTACAGACAGCTCCTCAAGGTAGAGCACACCGAGTAAGAAAAAGATCTAATCACGTGACAATCGTGATTGACGATAAGAACGCCCAAGCAGCGAATGGTTCAACTGAAAATGAAACGAATAAGTAATGGGACAGAAGGTTAACCCCGTAAGCTTCCGATTAGGAATCATCAAAGGATGGGATTCAAGCTGGTTTGGTGGCAAAGATTTCTCTGACAAGCTTGTTGAAGACGATAGAATCAGAAAGTACATCAGCGCACGTATACCCAAGGGTGGTATTTCCAAAGTGGTAATTGAGCGCACATTGAAGCGCATTACGCTGACTATACACACCGCTCGTCCGGGCGTGGTGATAGGTAAAGGAGGTTCTGAAGTTGACAAGATCAAAGAAGAGCTAAAGAACATTACAGGTAAGGATCTTCAGATCAATATCTTCGAAATTAAGCGTCCTGAATTGGATGCGAAGTTGGTAGGGGAGTCCATTGCTCAGCAGCTACAAGCGCGTATCTCTTTCAGAAGAGCTATGAAGCAAGCCATTGCATCCGCGATGCGCGTAGGTGCAGAGGGTATTAAGGTGAAAGTTTCCGGCCGATTGGGTGGTGCTGAAATGGCACGATCTGAGCAATACAAGGAAGGCCGTATTCCATTGCACACGCTGAGAGCCGATATTGATTATGCTATCTCTGAAGCAGAGACTGTATATGGTAAGATTGGGATCAAAGTATGGATATTCAAAGGTGAAGTTTTCGGAAAGAGAGATCTTTCTCCAAACGTCGGAATGACCAGCAATACAAACATGGGTGGTGGTGCACCTAATGCCCGAAGAGGCAATGCACCAGCCGGAGCAAGAAGAAGAAAGAGATAATTAGACTTTTTAAGATTTTAGGATAATGCTACAGCCTAAGCGAACGAAATTTAGAAAAACCCACAAGGGCCGTGTGAAAGGTATGGCCGGTAGAGGTCATAGATTGGCTTTTGGTACGTTTGGTATCAAGGCGCTAGAGCCGGGATGGATTACAGCACGCCAGATTGAGGCTGCCCGTATTGCCATGACTCGTGCCATGAAGCGAGAAGGCCAAGTTTGGATTCGGATTTTCCCTGACAAGCCGATCACAAAGAAGCCCGCCGAAGTTCGAATGGGTAAGGGTAAGGGAGCGCCTGAATATTGGGTAGCACCAGTGAAGCCGGGTACCATTTTGTTTGAATCTGCCGGATCTGAAATGGGATTGGCAAAAGAAGCATTGCGTTTGGCTGCACAGAAGTTGCCAATCAAAACAAAGTTTGTGGTAAGTAGAGATTATAGCGCTGATTAAGTCATGAAGAATTCAGAAATAAGAGGGTTGAGCCTGGAAGAGCTACAGAGCAAGTTGACTGTAGAGAAAGACAACTACGAAAAGTTGAAATTCGCTCACAGCATCACGCCGATCGAAAACCCGATGAAAATCAAGGAGTCTAGAAAACTTGTAGCAAGGATTCAGACTGAAATTAGAGCAAAGCAAAATATTAACGCATAATAGCGATGGACAGAAATCTTAGAAAAGAGCGAATCGGTGAGGTGGTCAGCAACAAAATGCAGAAGACCATCACTGTAATCGTGAAGCGTAAAGAGAAGCACCCGATTTACGGAAAGTTCTTGCAGAAAACCAAAAAGTTCACTGCTCATGATGAAAACAATGAGAGCAACATTGGCGACACTGTACGCATCATGGAGACTCGTCCGATGAGCAAAAACAAGCGTTGGAGATTAGTTGAAATTGTAGAAAGAGCCAAATAAGATGATACAGCAGGAATCTAGACTTACGGTAGCGGATAATAGCGGAGCTAAAGAAGTGCTTTGCATCCGAGTGTTGGGTGGTACAGGAAAAAGATATGCCTCTGTAGGAGATAAAATTGTTGTCTCTATCAAGTCGGCCATTTCTTCAAGCAACCTAAAGAAAGGTACTGTATCCAAGGCTGTGGTTGTTCGAACCAAAAAGGAAGTAAGACGCAAAGACGGTTCTTATATCCGATTTGAGGACAATGCCGCAGTGCTATTGACGGAATCAGGAGAGCCAAGAGGTACCCGTATTTTCGGACCGGTGGCTAGAGAATTGCGCGAAAAGCAATTCATGAAAATTGTTTCATTGGCCCCAGAAGTATTATAAGCGATGAGTAAGAATTTTAAATTTCATATCCGAAAGGGTGATACCGTAGCGATCATTGCCGGAAACGACAAGGGTAAAACAGGTAAAGTGCTTGAAATCAATGCCGATAAGTATCGCGCTATTGTAGAAGGAGCCAATTTGGTGACCAAGCATCAGAAGCCATCAGCTTCCAATCCTGAAGGCGGAATCAAGCAAACTGAAGCGGCCATTCACATGAGCAACTTGAAGGTTGTGGATCCAGCAAGTGGAAAACCTACACGCGTAGGACGTAAAGTAAATGCTGAAGGTAAACTACAGCGATATTCAAAAAAATCAGGAGAATTTATCACTAATGGCTAATCCAAGACTTAAGGAAAAATACCAAAAGGAAATCGTTCCTGCACTGAAGGAAAAATTTGCCTACAAGTCAATTATGCAAGTGCCTAAGTTGACTAAAATATCAATCAACAAGGGTATTGGCGCAGCTGTGGCTGACAAGAAGCTTGTAGATGTAGGGGTAGAGGAACTTACCACGATCTCCGGACAGAAAGCTGTGGCTACTATGTCCAAGAAGTCGATCTCCAATTTTAAATTGAGAGAAGACATGCCGATCGGAGCGCGAGTGACCCTTCGTGGTGACAAGATGTACGAATTCCTTGACAGACTTATGACTGTAGCGCTCCCACGTGTGCGTGACTTTAGAGGCATCAAGGCGAAAGGATTCGATGGTCGTGGGAATTATACGCTCGGTGTGACCGAGCAGATCATCTTCCCTGAGATCAGCATCGATAAAGTGAATAAAATTTCAGGTATGGACATCACATTTGTGACAACAGCCCAAACAGATGAGGAGAGTTACGAACTGCTAACCGCATTCGGAATGCCCTTTGTAAAACCTTCTCAAAATTGATATAAGCATGGCTAAAGAATCCATCAAAGCAAGAGAAAGAAAAAGAGAAAAACTTGTTGCTCGATATGCAAGTAAACGTGCTGCCCTAAAAGCAGCCGGAGATTACGACGCATTGGATAAGCTACCAAGAAATGCCTCACCGGTGAGATTGCACAACAGATGTAAACTAACTGGACGACCTAAAGGATATATGCGAAAATTCGGTATTTCCAGGGTTACGTTCAGGGAAATGGCATCAGCTGGAAAAATCCCGGGCGTAACAAAGGCAAGTTGGTAAAAACAGGTTTTCAAAAGAAGATTATTTAATTAACTTTGCAGCCCTTTTCGAAGGGCTTAAGTGTAAAAGACAATGGTAACAGACCCTATTGCAGATTATTTGACCCGAATTCGTAATGCGATAAAAGCACATCATCGCATTGTTGAGATTCCTGCGTCCAACATGAAAAAGGAATTGACCAAAGTCCTGATGGACAAGGGATATATCCGAAATTTTAAGTTTGAGGAAGATAACAAACAAGGAATCATAAAGATCGCCTTGAAGTATAACGCCCAAACCAAGCAACCAGCGATCACGCATTTGCAGCGGATCAGTAAGCCTGGTCTACGTAAGTACGCATCGTCGGAAAACCTTCCACGCGTATTGAACGGATTGGGCATTGCTATTCTGTCCACTTCTAAAGGTGTAATCACCGACAAAGAAGCACGCAAAGAGCATGTAGGTGGTGAAGTATTGTGCCATATATATTAATTGAGAAGAGATGTCACGAGTAGGAAAAGCACCCATTAGTTTGCCAGCCGGCGTAACAATTGATATCAAAGGAACCACTGTGAAGGTGAAAGGTCCGAAAGGAGAGCTTTCTCAGCACATTCACCCTGATATGATTGTGAAGGTGGAAGACGCTACCATTACAGTAGAGCGACCAACTGAGCAAAAAAGACACAAGGCGATGCACGGCTTGTACCGCGCACTGATCAATAATATGATCATTGGTGTAAAAGACGGCTACAAGAAAGAAATGGAATTGGTAGGCGTAGGTTATAAGGCAGACGCTAAGTCAAATGTTTTGGAATTGAACCTTGGTTATTCACATAGCATCTTTATGGCCATGCCTCAAGAAGTGAATGTGACAACTGACACTCAAAAAGGTCAGAATCCGAAAGTGATTGTAGAAGGAATCGACAAGCAACTGGTAGGTGCCATTGCTGCCAAGATTCGCTCTCTACGAAAAGTAGAACCATACAAAGGAAAAGGTATTCGGTTCGTTGGTGAAAAAGTTAGAAGAAAAGCTGGTAAGACAGCTGCTAAATAATATATCGAGATGGCTTTTAGTAAACTAGTTCGACGCAAGAGAATCAAGATGGGCATTCGCCGAAAGATCAGCGGTACAGCTGATGTTCCTAGAATCTCTGTATTCAAAAGCAATAAAGCATTTTATGCCCAGTTAGTAGATGACCTCAAAGGGCATACTATTGCTGCCGCTTCATCACGAGAATTGGGCACAGCGTCCGCTACCGTGGAAACTTCAAAAGAAGTGGGTAAAAAATTCGGTGAGAAGGCTATTGCTGCTGGTATTCAGCAGGTAGTATTTGACCGAAACGGATATCCATACCATGGAAAAGTGAAGGCGTTTGCCGAAGGAGCACGAGAAGCCGGACTAAAATTTTAAGTAGATCATGTCACAGAGCAATATAAAAGCAGTAAAAGCAAGCGAAATCGATCTCAAAGAGAACGTCGTGGCTATCAAACGTGTAGCCAAGGTGGTAAAAGGAGGTCGTCGATTCAGCTTCTCAGCTATCGTAGTGGTAGGTGATGGTAATGGAGTAGTAGGTTACGGATTGGGCAAAGCCAATGAAGTGACTGACGCAATTACCAAGGGTATTGATGATGCTAAGAAGAACTTGGTTCGTGTGCCGGTTTTCAAAGGAACTGTACCTCATGACGCCATCGGCAAATTCGGTGGAGGATTGGTGCTATTGAAGCCAGCTGCCCCGGGTACTGGAGTAATCGCCGGTGGTGCGATGCGTGCTGTGCTTGAGAGTGCAGGTGTACATGATGTACTAGCAAAATCAAAGGGATCTTCAAACCCACACAACGTGGTGAAAGCAACTTTCGATGCATTAAACAAGATGAAAGACCCGTATGCCATTGCGAAGCAAAGAGGCGTGGCGTTAGATAAAGTTTTTAACGGTTAAGAAAATGGCAAAGGCAAAAAGTTCAAAGGTTCAGATTACTCAAGTACGAAGCACGATTAAGCGACCTGCCGATCAGGTGCGAACCATTCAGGCTTTGGGTCTTGGCAAAATCAACCGAACTGTAGAAAAAGAATTGACACCACAGATTGCGGGCATGATCCGTAAGGTGAATCATTTAATTGACGTAAAAGAGCTCTAAGATGAAATTGGAATCACTAAAGCCAGCTGCTGGCTCAACAAAAAAGTCGAAGCGAATTGGTCGTGGACAAGGATCCGGCAAGGGCGGTACGTCTACGCGTGGACACAAAGGAGCTCAGTCACGTTCTGGTTATTCTCGCAAGATCGGTTTCGAAGGAGGCCAGATGCCTTTACAGCGACGAGTACCTAAGTTTGGTTTCAAAAACAACAACCGTGTTGAAATGAAGCCCATCAACTTGGATACGCTTCAAGAATTGGCTGATGCAAAGAAAATCAACGTAATCACACCAGAAGTGCTGAATGAAAACGGCCTGATTGGTAAAGGTGATATCGTAAAAGTATTAGGTAGAGGTGAGTTGAGCGTGAAGTTGAACGTAACCGCACATAAATTTTCTAAAACCGCTCAAGAGGCTATCGAGAAGGCGGGTGGAACTGTGACGATTCAGGAATAATGAAGAAATTCTTCGAGACCATACGGAACATTTTTTCAATAGAAGAACTTCGGACGAGGATCCTTACTACGCTAGGATTCCTTGTAATCTTCCGATTGGGTTCTTTTGTTGTTCTACCGGGCATTGATCCCGATATTTTGGCCGCCGAAAGTGTAGGCACCTCAGGTATTTTGAGCTTTATTGACACCTTCCTTGGAGGCGCGTTTAGTAGAGCATCAGTTTTCGCCTTGGGTATTATGCCATATATCTCTGCTTCCATCGTGTTGCAGTTGATGACCGTGGCGGTTCCTTATTTCCAGAAATTGCAAAAAGAGGGAGATAGTGGTCGTAAGAAGATTAATCAGATTACGCGTGTGTTGACAATCGGTATTTGTATGGCACAGTCCATTCCTTACCTTACCGCATACGTTCCTGCGGAGGCTATCACATCCAATTTGTCGCCCTTCATGTTCAAGATGTCTTCAATGATCATTTTGGCATCAGGCACCATCTTCTGTATGTGGCTTGGAGAGAAGATTACTGACAAAGGAATTGGAAATGGTATCTCGCTCCTTATAATGGTGGGTATTATTGCCCGATTCCCGGGAAGTATCCTTGCAGAATTCTATGCAAAGGGAATGAGCCAAATGTTGCTCTTCATCTTCGAACTGGTTGCATTGTTCTTCGTGGTTCTTGTCACTGTGGCGTTGGTACAAGCGGTCAGACGAATACCGGTATCCTACGCTAAGCAAGTGGTGGGCAATAAAGTATATGGCGGTCAGCGTCAGTATATTCCATTGAAAGTGAATGCATCCGGTGTAATGCCGATCATTTTTGCTCAGTCCTTGATGTTCCTACCGGCTATGTTGGGCGGATTCTGGGCTGAAGGAAATGATACTGCACAGTATGTAGTGACGACATTCTCAAACATCCAATCATGGCAGTACAATTTCACGTTTGCCGTTTTGATTATTGTGTTCACATTCTTCTACACAGCTATCACCATCAATCCGAATCAGATGGCTGATGATATGAAACGAAATGGTGGATTTATACCGGGTGTGAAGCCGGGTAAACAAACCTCCGAGTTTATAGATACGATCTTGTCAAGAATTACCCTACCGGGATCTTTCTTCTTGGCAATAATTGCGATACTTCCTGCTTTTGCGATGATAGCCGGAGTAGAAGGAAACTTCGCACAATTTTATGGTGGCACCTCCCTACTGATCATGGTGGGTGTAATATTAGATACCCTTCAGCAGATCGAGAGCTATTTGCTCATGAGACACTATGAAGGAATGATGAGTTCAGGTCGGATCAAAGGGCGGACAGCAGCGGCATAATGGCGAAGCAGTCTTCTATAGAGCAAGATGGAACCATCGCCGAGGCATTGTCAAACGCCATGTTTCGGGTGGAATTGGAGAATGGTCACGTGGTGATTGCGCATATCTCAGGCAAGATGAGGATGCACTACATCAAGATTTTACCCGGTGATAAGGTGAAATTGGAAATGTCGCCATATGATTTATCAAAAGGACGAATTGTTTATAGATATAAATAACAAGGAGCGATGAAAGTAAAAGCATCCGTAAAGAAGCGTAGCGC